>CAJXFT010000363.1 GCA_913053235.1 uncultured Alphaproteobacteria bacterium | reverse complement strand
TCGGCTGCGGCGTCACCACCGGCATCGGCGCGGTGATCAACACCGCCAAGGTCGAAGCCGGCGCCAACGTGGTGGTGTTCGGCCTCGGCGGCATCGGCCTCAATGTCATCCAGGGCGCGCGCATGGTCGGCGCCAACATGATCGTCGGCGTCGATATCAACCCGGACAGAAAGGCGCTCGGCGAGCGCTTCGGCATGACCCATTTCGTCAACCCCAAGGAAGTCGAAAACGAGCTGGCGCCCTATCTCGTCGACCTCACCGGCGGCGGCGCCGATTACAGCTTCGAATGCATCGGCAATACCGCCACCATGCGCCAGGCCCTCGAATGCTGCCACAAGGGCTGGGGCGAGAGCGTCATCATCGGCGTCGCCGGCGCCGGCCAGGAGATATCGACGCGCCCGTTCCAGCTCGTCACCGGGCGGGTGTGGCGCGGCACCGCGTTCGGCGGCGCGCGCGGCCGCACCGAGGTGCCGCGCATCGTCGACTGGTACATGGACGGCAAGATCGAGATCGACCCGATGATCACCCACAGCATGGCGCTCGACGATATCAACCAGGCGTTCCACCTCATGCATAGCGGCGAATCCATTCGCAGCGTGATAACCTTTTGAATTCCGTGTAGGCTGTAACGGCCATGGCGCGCACGAAATCGAAAATCTCGGCAGCCGAGCAAAAGCTCGCCTATCTGAAGGCGCTCGAGCGCAAGATTCTGTGGCTGTCGTCATGGACGATCCATAACGCCAACCATATCCGCGAGGCGCGCGACGGCCTCAAGGTCGGCGGCCATCAGGCCTCCTGCGCCTCGGTGGCGACGCTGATGACGGCGCTTTATTTCGATGTCCTCAGGCCTGAGGACCGGGTCGCGGTGAAGCCGCATGCATCGCCCGTATTTCACGCCATCCAATATCTCTTCGGCAATCAATCGCGCGACAAGCTCAAACAGTTCCGCTCGCTCGGCGGCGCGCAATCCTACCCGTCGCGCACCAAGGACGGTGACGATGTCGATATCTCGACCGGCTCGGTCGGGCTCGGCGTCGGGCTCACCCTGTTCGCATCGATGGTACGCGATTATGTCCAGCTCCATCGCCTGGCGCCGGAACAGGAGCAACCGGGGCGCATGATCGCGATCATGGGCGATGCCGAGCTCGACGAGGGCAATGTCTACGAAGCCCTCTTGGAAGGCTGGAAGCACGATGTCCGGAACCTGTGGTGGATGATCGACTATAACCGCCAGAGCCTCGACCGCGTGGTCAACGACAAGCTGTTCCAGAAGATCAAGGATTTCTTCCAGGCGGTGGGCTGGCAGGTCGTCATCCTCAAACATGGCAAGCTGCAACAGGCGGCCTTCGAGCGCCCCGGCGGCGAGGCGCTCAGGCAATGGATCGACGATTGCCCGAACGAGCTTTACTGCGCCCTCACCTTCAAGGGCGGCGCGGCGTGGCGCGAGCGCCTGCTGCGCGATATCGGCGCCGTCGCCGGCATGCGCGAATTGCTCGGCGATCACTCGGACGATGCGCTTCAGGCGCTCATGACCAACCTCGCCGGCCATGACATGGAATCCGTTCTCGAGGCGCTCAACGCCGTCGACAGCGACGTGCCGCACTGCTTCATCATCTACACCATCAAGGGTTACGGCCTGCCGTTCGCCGGCCATAAGGACAACCATGCCGGCCTGATGAATGTCGAGCAGATGGCGGATTTTCAGAACGCCATGGGAATCGCCGAAGGCAACGAGTGGGAGCCCTTCGCCGGAATGGATATCGACGAACAGGGCTTGCGCCAGTTCCTCGACAAGGTGCCGTTCAACCAGGCCGGCACGTCACGCCAGCTGAGCGCCGACAAGGTGGCGCTGCCGGCGGCTTTCGCCATCCGCGCCGACAAGAAAATGTCGACCCAGGAAGCGTTCGGCCGGGTGCTCAACGATCTCGGGCGCGGCGACAGCGAATTGGCGCGCCACATCGTCACCACCTCGCCCGACGTGACGGTGTCGACCAATCTCGGCGGC
>CAJXFT010000362.1 GCA_913053235.1 uncultured Alphaproteobacteria bacterium | reverse complement strand
ACGGCGATCCAGCTCTTGCGTGATCGGGCCGGGCACCGGGCCGCGAATTTTACGGCCGGTGATTTCGCGCACCGCGAGGGCGCCGCCGGCGGTGCTGCAGGTGAACAGTTCGTCCGCCGAATAGAGGTCGAACGGCGTCAGGTTTGTCTCGATGCAGGTGATTCCGGCCTCGTCGGCGATTTCCATGAAGGCCTGGCGAGTGATGCCGCGCAACACCCCCTCGCCGGGCGTGAACAGCTTGCCGTCCTTGGCCATGAACAGGTTCGACGCCGGCCCCTCGGCGACATGGCCGTCCCGCGCCAGCCAGATCACGTCGTCGCAGCCGGCCTCGAGCGCCTCGATCTTGGCGAGCTGGAAATGAAGCCGGTCGAGGCATTTGTAACGCGGATCCAGCGTGTCGGGCGCAAAGGCGCGCAGATGGCTGATGAACAGGCGAATGCCCTGGGCGCGTTTGGCCTCGTCGGCGAGGAAGATATAGGGCGCCGGCCAGATGATGATGGTCGGGTCATATTCGTGCGGATCCGCCACCACTTTGGACGAGACGCCGCGCGTCACGATAAAGCGGATGGTGGCGTCGCGGAAGCTGTTGCGCCGCATCGTTTCGATGATGGCGGCGCGCCAATCGTCATGGCTCATCGAGGTGTTCAGCATCGCCGCCTGGAGCGACTGGAAAAGGCGCTCGATATGCGCGTCCAATTTATAGATCACACCCTTCCAGGCCGAGACCACATCGAACACGCCGTCGCCGAGCAGAAAGCCCTGATCGAGAATCGATATTTTGGCCTCGCTCAGCGGCACATAATCGCCGTTCATGTAGATAACCGGTTGCTCGCTCATGGCTCGGCGCTCCTGTGGTCAAGGTGAGGGTAGGAATGATATCAGATCGGCCCGGCCGGAGTTTAGGAGGTTAGTTCTCTCCGCGGTAGCTGCCGCGCAATTGCTTGGTGCGCCCGCGCCGGGCCTTGGCGTCGAGGCGGCGTTGTTTGGCCGCCTTGCCGGGCCGCGTCGGGCGGCGGTGAAGCGGGCGTTCGGCGGCCTGGCGAAGCAGCGCCACCAGGCGGGCCAGGGCATCCGCCCGGTTTTGCTCACGCGTCCGGTAGCGCCGCGCGGTGATGACGATCTCGCCTTCCTTGTTGAGCCGCCGGCCGGCCAGGCGCCCGGCGCGGGCGCGCACCTCCTCCGGCAAAGACGGCGAGCCGGCGAGATCGAAGCGAAGCTGCACCGCCGTCGCAACCTTGTTGACATTCTGCCCTATTAGATTTCGCATAATTCCGGCTATCTTAAATTTCTACGTCGGCTGATTTATCTCGATTGCAATCGAAGCATGTCAACCTCAAATTATGCTCTTCTGAACTTCCACCCTTTGACACAGGGATAATATGATCAAATTCTACCTCGCCATCGTTCAAATGTTTTCCGCAGTGTTGGCACGTATAGTTATCTCTACGAACGATACGGACCTTTGTTTTAAACGGTATATACCTTCCCCGACGCCGGGCGTCTGAGGTTTCTGTGAACGATTCGGCGGCAAAGAAAACTGGGCAAATATGGCCAAATACATTGCACTGTGCTTCGGATATTGATTCCGGAATTTCGTCCGGATAATCATCTTCGCAGAACTCATCGACTTCCGTCTGAAACCACGATCGCCGAACTTCGTCTAAAGGCTCCCTATTATCATCAATTCCTGATTCCAGCGCCTGTCGCATTCGTTCTTTTTTGAGGCCCACAATTTCGTCAAAACGAGAACGAAATTCTTTGCTGAGCGTATCTGGGTTAAATTCAGGTTCAGTATCAACATCAAACTCGGCACGATAAACTTCGATTGGTGGAAGCCCGCCCCCGAAAAAAGTACCAACTGGATCATCTGTATCCGACGCAGATTCAAGCCTCAATTGACGTTCCAGCTCGTTCAATGCAATCCGACCGAGTAACTGCGAGTCCACTAACGTTTCTTTATCCCCCATTTCCCAGATGAAACCGATATTTCATGCGGCGGCAACATGCTTCTGCTATAA
>CAJXFT010000361.1 GCA_913053235.1 uncultured Alphaproteobacteria bacterium | reverse complement strand
CACCACGAGCACGGTCTGCATCGGGCCGTATATCTCGATGGCGCGGTCGGCGGCTGTGAGCGAGGCGGCGAAGATGCTGGCGGCGGCGAGCGACAGGAAGATGGTGCGGCGGATCGCGGCGGGGGTGTATTCCTTCGCCGCCTCGTCGCCGCCCGTGGCCGAGACGGTTCGCGCCACCAGCCATATGCCGGCCAGGGTAATCGCCATGGCGCCCCAAATCATCGGATCCGGCCGGGCACAGAGCGCCACCGATATCGGCACCGCGACCGCCGGGTAGCACGCCACCATCGGCGCGGCGAGCGACACCGGCCCGTGCGTGACGGCATAAAAGAACAGGATCGCGCCGAACGTGGTGCCGCCGCCGATCGCCAATAGCCAATGCAGGCCGTCCGGGTTCCAGTCGATCGGCTCGCCCATAACCGCCATGATGGCGGCGATCAGCAGCGCGCCGATCGCCATCATCGCGAACGTCGCCGCGAAGGCGCCGACCGAGCGGCCGGCGAGGCGCGCGACATAGTCCGAGAAGCCCCAGGCAAGCGCGCACCACGCGCCCCAAAAGACGGCGTTCTCTAGCATCGGTCGGGACTCAAGGGGTCGTGCCGCGAACAGCATGGCGAATGTCGAAGCGTGAGAGGGCATCGGAGAGGTCAAGGGAGGCGGCTGCATGGCGCGCCGGAGTATGGGTTGCCGGGCGGGCGAAGTCGAGCCGAAAGGCGGCGGCAAACGCCGGCCAAGCAGCGCAAACGCGTCTCATGGTTTGCGCCGGCCGCCGATAATCGGCAACCGGTTTAAGCTGTATTGCGCCGCATAACCGAGCAATACGAAAAGGCGAAACGGCGGCCTCGCCCTCGGCCATTCGACGGGGCACCAACCTGTCACGGCGGCAAATATGCTGGCCTCGAGGAAGGGCCGGCGCGGGCGCCGATTAATTGCTTGCCTTGGGCGACGGTCGATTGAGTACGGCGAGGTGTTCGGCCAATTCGTCAAGTGTATAGGGCTTTTTGATAACGGAAGCGGCGCGTGGCAGCCGGCCAACCCTGGCGATGGTTTCGACCGGGTATCCGGTGGTGAAAATCGTATTCAAACCGGCGAATTCCCTCCCGGCCATTTCGGCGAGTTCGATGCCGCTCATGCCCCCCGGCATGACGATGTCCGTCAGCAGCACATCAAAATCTCGGCCCGACCGTAACTTTTCCAGGGCCTGCGTGCCGGATTCCGCCTCGGTCACACTGCAATTCAGCCTCCCGAGGAGTTCGACCAGAGATTCACGCACCTCCCTGTCATCTTCGACCAAGAGAACCTCCAGCCGCTTTTTGATATTCGGGTGCGGCTCGGCCAGCTTGGCGTGTTCGTCCGCACCGCCGCCACTGACGACCGGAAGCAAAATGCGGACGGTCGAACCCTCGCCCTCCACACTATTAATTTCGGCGAGACCTCCCGACTGCCGCGCGAAGCCATATACCATGGATAGACCCAAGCCGGTTCCCACACCGATTTCCTTGGTTGTGTAGAAAGGCTCAAAGGCATGCTCGCAAACATGATTCGACATCCCGATTCCCGTGTCGGCCACCGCGAATTCGACGTAGCGGCCCGGGGCCGCGCCGATATTTTGGGGATTCGCTCCACGCCGATATCCGCGATTTTCACCGAAATCGACAATTTTCCGCCACCGGGCATCGCGTCCCGCGCGTTGAGGCACATATTGAGCAGAGCGTTTTCCAGCAGGGCCGGATCGGCGAAAACATGTGTGATATCCGGCGCCCGCACGACGTCGATGGCGATGGTTTCCTCAATGAGACCGGACAGCAGGCCGAGAAAGCCGTCGAGCATCTTGGCGATGGAGACGGGTTGGGGGTCAAGACTGCTCTTGCGTGAAAACACCAGCAATCGTTGGGTCAATTCGGCGCCACGCTGGGCGCCACGCATGGCCGCATCGGTACGTTTGCGCCGGACATCGCCTTGCGGCAGTTCCTCATCCAAAAGGCTCAGATTGCCCACCACCACCTGAAGCAAATTATTAAACTCGTGCGCCACGCCCCCGGTGCCGCGCAGATCGTCCAGCGCGGCGATGCCGCCATTCGGCGCAACAACGATGAC
>CAJXFT010000360.1 GCA_913053235.1 uncultured Alphaproteobacteria bacterium | reverse complement strand
CGCTTCCGCTACCGTCGCCGGGCGGACATATTCTTCAATCGCTGCCGGATACATACTGCCTCCTGTTCAAATAACGATGTTTTTTGTTAGCCCGCGAAGCGCGTCTCGGGCAGGCCGCGCACGCCGAGGCCGGTAACGGCAAACAGGCCGCCGGCCTGCGCTTGCGGTTTTTCCTCGACCTCGAACATGCCCTGCCCGCCGGGATGATCGACGCGCGCCATCGAGGTGACGTAAAGCGTATCGAGCGCATCGCCGCCGAACATGACGCTGGTGATGTTGCTCACCGGCATCGGGATTCGGCGCTCGATCGAGCCGTCCGGCGCGTAACGCACGAGCTGGCCGGATATCACCTGCGAATTCCACAGATAGCCCTCCTCATCGACGGTCGAACCGTCGGCCAGGCCGGGCTCTTCCCGGGTCGAGGCGAAGACGCGCTTGTTGGAAATACCGCCCGTCTCGATGTCGTAATCATAGGCGTAGATTTCCTGCATGAAGCTGTCGGCGTGGTAGAAAACCTTGTCGTCCGGGCTCCAGCACGGGCCGTTGTTGCAGATGATGCCCATCTCCAGCTCATGCACGCTGAGATCGGGATCGAGGCGCCACAACCCGCTCAAGGGCTGCTCCTCCTTTTCCTCCTCGCCGCCGGCGATGAGGCGGCCGCGGCGGTCGACCTTGGCGTCGTTGAGGCGGGTGAGCGGCTCATCCGCGTCGACCAGGGCGATCAGATCGAGAGCGCCGGATTCGAGGTCATAAAAATAAAACCGTCCTGCAAGGTGACGATTGCACTGCCCTCGCGGCGGCGGAATATCGAGGTGATGTCCTTGGGAAAGACCCAACGGTTGGTCTTCTTGCTCTTCGGCTCGTAGCTCCAAACATGCGGGCCCTTGATATCGACCCAGTAGAGGAGGCCGTCCTCGACGTCCCAAACCGGGCCTTCGCCGAGATAGATGCCCTCGTCCACCACACATTCGATCTTCACCACGAGGCGCTCTCCCTAATTTTCTTGGTATTTGGGGCGAAGGATAGGCCTGATGCGCGGGCGCCGGATTGACCTGAGTCAATATGCGCCCGGGCTCACACCGTCCCGGCCAAAACGTTGTAAATGGCCGCCATGTCCTTTTTGGCCAGGCCGCTATCGATGGCCTGGCTGTAGGCGGAAAAGCTGGCGTCGAGAAGCGGCGTCGTGGCGCCCAGCTCATGCGAAAATTCCGAGATCGCCTTCAAATCCTTGTGGATGACCTCGACCCTGGCGCGGACATTGTCGAAATCGCGATCGCGCATCACCGGCGCGCGGTTCTTGAGCATGTTGGAGGCGGCGGCGCTGTTGCTGAGGATTTCCACCGTGCGCGGCATGTCGAGGCCGGCTTTCTCGGCCAGCGCGAGGGCTTCGGCGGTGGCCACCATATGGACACCGACGAGCAGGTTGGCGACGAATTTGAGCTTTGAGCCGACGCCGAATTCACCGAGATAGACATGCTTGTCGGTGCAGCCGTCGAACACCGCGTTGCAGGCCTTCGCCGCCGCTTCGTCGCCGCTGACGAAAATAATCGCCTGTTTGGCTTCGACCATGGCCGGGTAGCCGCTGATCGGGCAATCGAGCATCACGCCGCCGGCCGCGGCGAGGCGCTCCGCCGCCCAATGCTTGGCTGAAAGCGGCAAGGTGCAGAGCTCGATCACGATCAGGCCTTGCTTGTTCGGCGCGTCGAGCCCGTCGGGCCCGTCGAAGACGGCGCGGAGCGAGGATTCGAAGGGCAGCACGGTGATGACGATATCGCATTGGCGCGTCACTTCGGCCGGCGAAGCGGTCCAGGTGCCGCCCTGTTCCTCGAGCTCGGCGGAGCCGGAGCGGTTGCAGCCGATGACGTTGAAACCGGCGGCGAGGAGGTTTTTCGCCAGCGGCATGCCGATCTGCCCCAGTCCGACAACGCCAACATTTTGTTTGTCGCTCATCTACCCGTCTCCCGATTCTGTTGCCGCTTCGATGAAGATGGCCCGCTGGTGCGAAGGTCGCGGGATGTCTTCAGAGGCGTAAATCCACCTTGGCATAATTCGCGCGGCGCCGAAACCCCGCTATGGCTGGCCGTTGTGGCTAAAGTAGCAGGTTTTTAGCAAAATTATGAGAAAAAC
>CAJXFT010000359.1 GCA_913053235.1 uncultured Alphaproteobacteria bacterium | reverse complement strand
CGATGGCAGGATGATCTCCAACATCGTCATGATGGGGATGGGCGAGCCGCTCTTTAATTACGACAATGTGGCCAAGGCGATTCGCATCGCCATGGACCGGGAGGGGCTGTCGATATCGCGCCGGCGCATCACCCTCTCGACCGCCGGCGTGGCGCCGCTGATCGAGCGTTGCGGCGCCGAGCTCGGCGTCGGGCTGGCGATATCCCTGCATGCGGTGCGCGATGATTTGCGCGACGAGCTGATGCCGATCAACCGCAAATACCCGCTGGCACAATTGCTCGACGCCTGCCGGCGCTATCCCGGCGCCTCGAACGCGAGACGCATCACGTTTGAATATGTCATGCTGAAGGGCATCAATGATTCGCCCGCCGACGCCAAGGCGCTGGTGCAACTGATCGCCGGCATTCCGGCCAAGATAAATCTCATCCCGTTCAACGCCTGGCCCGGCGCGCCCTATGAATGTTCGCCGCCCGAGGACATCGCGCGCTTCGCCGCGATCGTCAACAGGGCGGGCTATTCGTCACCGGTGCGGGCGCCGCGCGGGCGCGATATTCTCGCCGCTTGCGGCCAGCTGCGCTCGCATTCCATGCGCACCCCGAGATCCGTCGGCGCGGCAATTTCCTGAGGCGCCCATGCATCCGCTATTTCTTATCGTTATTTCGCTGATCTTCGCGCTGGTCGTGATCTACCCGCTGTTGCGCATATGCGCGCGCGCCGGTCTGCCGTGGTGGCCCGCCACGATGGTCTTTATCCCCATCATCGGGCCGCCCATCGCCGCCTATCTGCTGGCGCTCAGCCGCTGGCCGAACCATCCTTTCGGGCGCTAGGAAAACCGTCATGCCGCTCATGCACGGGCTGTTGAACCTGATCATGCTGGCCATCACCATCTGGTGCTATTGGCGCATTCTCGACAAAGCGGGGCTGAGCCCATTCTGGGCATTTCTGCTGATTTTGTCGTTGGCTATCGCCTATCTGGCGAGCGTGGCTGACAGCCCGGTAGTTCTGATTGCGCCCTATATCATGCCCGCCATCATGATTTGGATTTTTGCTTTTATCCGCTGGCCGAGCTTCGAGGCGGCGTCCGAGGCGCCGCGCGACAGCCGCTTTGCCCAGCAAGGGCGCGACCGACGCGACGTCGCGCCCTCGGCCGATCCGCACCGTAGCGTGAACCCCAAACTGCGCCGCAAGAGAAAGCGCCGGCGCGGCGGCGAATAGCCTGGCTCCGGCGCCGGCCCTTGTTGCCGGGCGCGCCACTTTGCTTATACTGCGCGCGCTTTCCATCATGCGCGGCGTAATGAAATGACAAACCAAACCGAGCGGCCGATCAAGAAAACCGTCCTCGCCTATTCGGGCGGGCTCGATACCTCGATAATCCTGCGCTGGCTGCAGGAGCGCTACGATTGCGAGGTGGTGACGTTCACCGCCGATCTCGGCCAGGGCGATGAGTTGGACGATGTGCGGGCCAAGGCCGAGGCCATGGGTGTTGCGGAAATCTTCATCGAGGATCTGCGCGAGGAGTTCGTGCGCGATTACGTCTTTCCGATGTTCCGCGCCAACGCGCTCTATGAGGGCCACTATCTGCTCGGCACTTCGATCGCCCGGCCGCTGATCGCCAAGCGCCAGATCGAGATCGCCCACCAGACCGGCGCCGACGCGGTTTCGCACGGCGCCACCGGCAAGGGCAATGACCAGGTGCGCTTCGAGCTCGGTTACTACGCCCGCGATCCCGACATCCGCATCATCGCGCCGTGGCGCGAATGGGACATGGCCTCGCGCGAGGATCTGGTGCGCTATGCCGAGAAGCACCAGATTCCGATACCGCGCGACAAGCGCGGCGCGCCGCCCTATTCGACCGACGCCAACCTGTTGCACATCTCTTATGAGGGCAAGGCGCTGGAAGACCCCTGGACCGGCCCCGACGAGGATATGTTCACGCGCTCCGTGGCGCCCGAAGCGGCGCCCGATACGCCGCTCCGGGTCGAGGTCGAATTCGCCGCCGGCGACGCCGTGGCGATCGACGGCGAGGCGCTCAGCCCGGCCGCCCTCCTCACCCGGCTCAACGAAATGGCGGGCGCGCACGGTGTCGGGCGCATCGATATCGTCGAGAACCGCTTTGTCGGCATGAAGTCGCGCGGCGTTT
>CAJXFT010000358.1 GCA_913053235.1 uncultured Alphaproteobacteria bacterium | reverse complement strand
TGTCCGTCGGGCGGCGGAAATGGGCCAATGGGTTCTGATTAATGCCCGCTGGTATAACATGGCCGGCGAAACACAGCCAAAACGAGGTGCGGCGATGAAAATATTCCTCGGCCTGATGGCGCTGTCGCTGGTAGCGGCATTGCTTACCGGCCAAGCCGGCGCGCAGGAACAGACCGGCGTGACCGAGCAACAACGCCTGCTCGACCGTTTCGACGACAGCCAACTGCCGAAGTCGACATTCGACAAGGATGACCGCGCCGACGGCATGACGATGACCCGCTCCGAAGCCGAACAGCATCGCTTCACCCTCAAGCGGCTCGGTTTTTCCGGCATGACGATTTACGGCGCCGATGACATGCGGCCGTTCTTCGCCGACATGCTGGGCACCGAGATCAGCCTCGCCGAAATTCTCGATGTGGCGAAATTGGTCGAGCGCAAATATGACCAGGACGGCTACACATCCGCCGACGTGCTGTTGCGCGCCATGCCCACCGACGACGGCAAAGTGACACTCATCGTCAGCGAGAAATATTGAGGCGCCGGCCGGGCGGAAACGGGTAATCACCATGAACAGCGATGAAGCCATGCGCCGCGCCATCGATTTGGCGCGCGATAAGATGCTGTCGGGCGAGGGCCGCCCGTTCGGCTGCGTGATCCTCAAGGAAGGCGAAATTATCGGCGAGGGCTGGAACAGCATGGACCGCGACCACGATCCGACGGCGCATGGCGAAGTGGTGGCGATTCGCGATGCCTGCCGCCGCCTCGAGACCCTGGATTTGTCCGGCGCCGAGCTCTATACGAGTTGCGAACCCTGCCCGATGTGCGTCAGCGTCATTTATCTGACCGGCATCGCCAAGCTCTATTATGCCGCCGCCGCCGAGGATACGAGGCTGTTCGGCGGCGATCCCGGCCGGCTGCGCCGCGAGATCGGCAAACCGCTCGCCGAACGCAGCATGGCGAACCAACAATTGCTGGCCGAGGAAGGCCGCACTCTCTTGTCGGAGTGGGCCGATTCGATGAACGGCTAAGGCGCGGCGAAAAGAATATCGGCGATTGTTGTGAGGGGGAGCACGGCAAATTGCAGGAACCGGGCGTAGCGGAAGAAGGCGCGATCGGGAAGTTCGTCCCGAATTTCCTCGACCGGGTGGAAGAGATGCGCTTTCGCGCCGCGCGCGCGGCGGTGGAGCTGCGCGACCTGCGCGCCGTGATGGTGCTGTTCATCGCCGTCAACAGCTTCTTCGCGCCGCTCGATGCATGGCTGTTCGGCGAGGATTTGACGCGCATCCTGTTGCTGCGCCTGGCGTTGGCGAATGCCGCCCTGGGCGCGATCCTGGCGCTCACCTTCATTCCCTGGCTGGCGCGCCGCATCGCGGTGGTGACCTTCGCGTCCGTGTTGTTCTATGTGGTTTTTTACGCTCTCTTTAACGCCGTCGCCGACGCGCCGCCGATTTTCATCTCCGGTATTGCCCTGGTGTTCTTCGGCACCTATGCGGTCGCGCCGGTGCGCTACACGCAAGCGGTTATCCTCGCCTGGCCGGCCAGCGCCATCTATCTCGGCCTGGTCACCGGCCTCGGCCTGCTTTCCATGCAGCAGTTTACCATCCTGGCGGGAGAGCTGGCGGCGGTGAACTCCATCGGCATGTTTACGCTCTACCGCCTCGAGCGCCTGCGCCGGCGGGAATTTCGCAACCTCAACCAAATTGCCGCCGAGAGAAGCCGCTATCACGACCTGTTGGTGCGCATATTGCCGGCCAGTATCGCCGAACGCATGCGCGGCGGCGAGCAACATATCGCCGACCATTTTGAAGAAGCGAGCGTGCTGTTTACCGATATCGCCGGCTTCACCCGCCTCTCCGCCAAGCTCAAACCGGCCGAAGTCGTGACCTTTCTGGAACGCGTATTCGCCGCCGTCGACAGGCTGGTGGAAAAGCACGGGTTGGAGAAGATCAAGACCGTCGGCGACGCCTATCTGATCGCCGCCGGCCTGCCGCAGCCGCGCCCCGATCACGCCGAGGCGATCGCCGATTTCGCCCTCGACCTGCAACGCGAGGCGCCGCAAATCGGCGTGCCGGGAGGCGGCAATCTGGAGATCCGCATCGGCTTCCATTGCGGCCCGCTGATCGCCGGTGTCATCGGCGAGAGCCGCTTTCTCTACGACATGTGGGGCGATACGGTGAA
>CAJXFT010000357.1 GCA_913053235.1 uncultured Alphaproteobacteria bacterium | reverse complement strand
TCCCCTAAATGAGTCCCAAACCGCGCAGGTTGGTATTATGAATATGCCCGCCAGTGGGCACGTTTCTCGCGCCGTGACGTTTTGAAAGGCGGCGCCGCGCTCGCCGGCGCCGCCGCGATTGCCGGCACCGGCCTGATGCCCAAACCGGCGCACGCAGCCAAAAGCGGCGGCGACCTGCGCATCGCGCGCGGACAGGAATCGGACACCCTCGATCCGCAAAAGACGGTGCTGCTCGCCTCGCACGAAATCATGTGGCAGATCTATGATCCGCTGATCTATCTCGACGAAAAAGGCGAGGTCTATCCCGGCGCCGCGATAAGTTGGAGTTTCGCCAACGACAACAAATCCGTGATATTCAAACTGCGTCCGGGCGTCGAATTCCACGACGGCAGCCCGTTCAACGCCGAGGCGGTGGCATGGTCGTTCAACCACCATCTCGACCCCGCGACCGCATCGCCAAATACCTGGATGTACGGACCGATCGATGGCGTCGAAGTCATCGACGATATGACCATCGCCTATCATTACAAAGAGCTGTTCGTGCCGCTCTGGGTCGGCCTCAGCTATTCCTATTGCGCGCCGATAAGCCGCGCCGCGGTGGAGAAGTTCGGCGACCAGTTCGGCCGCAATCCGGTCGGCACCGGCCCCTTCAAGTTCGACAGCTGGAGACCCGACCAGGGCATCAAGCTGGTACGCAACGAAAAACATGATTGGGCGACGCCATGGTACAAGAATAAAGGCAAGGCATATCTGGACAGCGTCGAATATGTCGTCATCCCCGAGGATGCGACCCGGCTCGCCGCGCTTGAGACCGGCGAAGTGCACGTTATCTCCGGCACCGAATCGCTGCCTTCCGACAAGATCAAGCGGCTCTCCAACACGCCCGGGCTGAAGATCTTCAGCCGCCCGGCGGTCGGTGTGTTCGAGTTCATGATAAACACCCAGCACGGGCCGCTCGGCGACGTTCGCGTGCGCCGCGCCATCGCCCATGCCATCGACAAGGAGAAGATCATCACCCTCGCGCTCGATGGCCAGGGCAAGGCCGCCTACAGCGCCGTGGCGACCTCCTACGCCCAGTACAATCCGCGGTCTCCCGAGCTGGATTACGCCTTCGATGTCGAAAAGGCGAAAGCCCTGTTGGCCGAGGCCGGCCACGGCGATGGTTTGACGCTGACCTATCTCAACATCGACAGCTTCACCAAGCAGGCCGAAATCATCCAGCAGAATCTGAGCGCCGTCGGCATCGAAATAAAGATCAGCAACTACCCGGTCGCGGAATGGTTCGCGCTCGCCGGAAAAGGCGATTTCGACCTCACCTTCTGCTACTACACCTATAGCGATCCCGACCTGATTTACCCGTTCTTCATTTCCGGCGGCGGCCTCAACTTCTCCTTCCACACCAATCAGGAGCTCGATGACCTGAACAACATCCAGCGCACCTCGTTCGATGCCGAAAAGCGAAAAGATGCGCTTTACCGGATGCAGGAAATCATCATCGATCAGGCCTATTGGGTGAATCTGTGGGAGGGCAACTATCTCGCGGTGATGAAAGAAGAGGTGATGGGCCTGGAACTCGACGTCGTCGGATTTCACCACCTGCAAGAGATCTGGTTGGACACCTAACCCAACCTGAACCGCATAGCTTTTCCTGCGCCACGGGTATTTTCGGGCGCGCCCGGATCACATAACTGATCCGGGCGCGCCTCGGGGCCTTGTATGCTTACCTACCTGGTCAAACGGCTGTTCTACGCCGCCATCGTCATTACCCTCGTGGTCCTCGTGGTGTCGTTAATCGTCAAGGTCATCCCTGGCGATCCGGTCGATGTGATGGCCGCCGGAAACCCCGGCATCACCGAGGAACAGAAGGACCAGTTGAGGGAGCAGCTTGGCCTCACCCGCCCGGCGCTGGAGCAGTTCGCGGCATATATGGGCGGCATCTTTCAGGGCGATCTCGGCGAATCGCTCAGATTTCGCATTCCCGTCGCCCAGCTCATCGCCGAGCGGCTGCCGGCAACGCTCGAGCTGACCATCCTGGCGATGATTTTTGCTGTCTTGATCGCCATACCGCTCGGCATCGTCACGGCGCTCCGACAAGGCAGCGCCATCGACTATTCCGGCACCGTGTTCGCCGTGTTGGGCGTTTCGATCCCGAATTTTGTCCTCGGCATTCTGCTGATCATCATCTTTTCCATCGATCTTCGCGTCCTCCCCTCATCCGGGCGCGGCGACTTCATCCTCAGCGCCGCCTACAACGCGATCATCCACGGCGACGGCGCCGTGTTCTGGAAGAG
>CAJXFT010000356.1 GCA_913053235.1 uncultured Alphaproteobacteria bacterium | reverse complement strand
CCTGCCGGGAATCAAGATCACCGGCGTTGAGGTGCAGCGCGAGCTGGTCCATCTCGCGGCCGAGAATATTGCCGACAATGGGCTTGGCGAGCGCGTCGAGGTGATGGTCGGCGACCTGCAGCGCCCGCCGCCGCGCCTGGTGCCGCGCAGTTTCGATCATGTCATGGCCAACCCGCCCTATTTCGAGGCCGGGCGGGTGCGCGCTTCGGGTAAGGATGAGAAGGCCACCGCCAATATCGAAGGCTCGGGCGGGCTCGGCGCCTGGGTCGATTATTGCCTCAGCATGGCGCGCCCCGGCGGCAGCATCACCATGATCCACCGCGCCGACCGCCTGGCCGAGCTGTTGGCCCTGCTCGGCGACAAGGCCGGCGATTTGGTGATATTTCCGCTATGGCCGCACCATCCCTTCACCGCCGATGACGGCGCGGCGACAGAGGCCGAGCCGGGCGGGCAAACCCCGGTGGCGGCCAAACGCGTGATCGTGCAGGCTTTCGCCGGCGCCAAGGGGCCGCTGCGCATGGCCGCCGGCCTGGTGTTGCACAAGGCCAACGGCAACCACACCCGGGCCGCCGATTCGGTGTTGCGCCATGGCGGCGCGCTCATGCTATAGAGAGCGCCCAATGACTTCCCGCCTCATCGCCCGCCTCACTTTCCGCCGCCCGCCGCCGGTGGTCGGCGTCATTCGCCTGGCCGGCGTCATCGGCCAGGGCGGCCTGTTGCGCGGCGGCCTCAATCTGGAAACGCTGGCGCCTTTGATCGAGCGCGCCTTCCGCCTGCCCGGCCTCGAAGCGATCGCGCTGAGCATTAATTCACCGGGCGGCTCGCCGGCCCAATCGGCCTTGATCCAGCGCCGCATCCGCGATCTGGCGATCGAGCGCGAAGTGCCGGTGATGGCCTTTGTCGAGGATGTGGCGGCTTCGGGCGGCTATTGGCTGGCCTGCGCGGCGGACGAAATATTCATCAACGACAATTCGATCCTGGGCAGCATCGGCGTCATTTCGGCCGGCTTCGGGTTTTCCGACGCCATCGAAAAACTCGGCATCGAGCGCCGCCTCCACACCCAGGGAGGCAAGAAATCCCTGTTGGACCCGTTCAGGCCGGAGCGCCCGGAAGATGTCGCCCGGCTGGAGAATGTGCAGCGCCAGATTCACGATAATTTCAAGGAGCTGGTGCGCAGCCGGCGCGGCCAGCGCCTCAGCCTGGCCGAAGAGGAATTGTTCAGCGGCGATTTCTGGCTCGGCGCGCGCGCCGTCGAAATCGGCCTCGCCGACGGCCTCGGCGATATCCGCGGAACCTTACGCGAACGCTATGGTAAAAAAGTGCGCATCCGCACCGTCGCGCGGCGCCCCGGCTGGCTGCGCCGGCGCTTTGGCTTCGGCGGCACTCCCTTCGGCGCACTCGGCGCCCCCTTCGGCGCCCCGGACGGCGGCGGCCTGATCGACAATCTCCTGGCATCGGTCGAAGCCCGAGCCTGGTGGAGCCGCTTCGGCCTCTGAGGGACATTCAAAGAGATTTTTTCAATTCCGCCAAATCCCAGCCCACCTGATTGTACATGTCGGGCGCGTTCCACAAGCCGCGCAGATATTTGATCTTGCCGTTTTCGACGAAGCATATTTGCGAGAACATGCAGTCGAATTTGCGGCCGGTGGGCGGCACGCCGAAATATTCCCGGGTGATGGTGCCGCTCATCCGGCCCATGTCGCAGACCACGTTTCCCTGAACGCAAAAGGCTTCGATGTAAAGCGAGAGATCCGGCACCGCCGCCATCCAATTGGCGCCGAACTCGCGGATCGCGTCATGCCCGACCGCCGGCTCCAGGGTTATGTCGTGATAGACGCCATCCTCGGCCATCACCGCGACCACCATGTCGATATCGCGGCTCGACCAGCCCCGGCATTGGCTGTGCAGAAGCGCCAGATTGGCGCGCTCCGGGTCGCTGAGGTCGGTGAAACTTTCGATTGGCGCATCGGCCATATTGCGATCGCTCATCATCCACTCGCGCGTACCCATCCGCTCGCCCCCCAAGGTTTTTGTTGTGTGAAGAATAACGCCTGGCAGACGACTGATGGAACCCACAAAGACTTTTCCAGACGGCACCACCCCCCGGAATGCACTTCTTGCATTCCGGCAAGCGACTGAGCGCCCGAGTTAATACGAGGTAAGCCAAGGGAGCGGATGCGACCGCCCGGCGCTTGAGGGGCAGACAAAAAGAGCGCGGATGCCCCCCGGCGTTGCGAGCGCGCTGCGCGCGCTAAGTTTGCCCCATCTTCCCAACCCTTGCATGTTGGTCCGAGCGTGTT
>CAJXFT010000355.1 GCA_913053235.1 uncultured Alphaproteobacteria bacterium | reverse complement strand
TTGCCGACCGAAAACATGCAGGCGATGGTATCGCGCTGCCATGGCAGGCGGCGCGCCGCGTCGCGGTGGCCGGCCCAGAGATCGACCACCTGCCGCCCTTCGGCCCACACCGCGACCGCCTCGCCGACCTCGTCGCCGGAATCGAAATTTTCCTGCAACGCCAGTTTGACCGCATTGAAGGCCGGGTCGCATATACCGAAAATTTCAATAGACATGATATGGCCTACAGCATTGTGCGGATGACGTTCAGCCCTTCGAGCAGATCGAGGATGCGGGCGACATAGTGATCGCGCACGGTGAAGCGCGCTTCGCCTTCGCCCTGCAATTCCTGCTCCAGGGCCTTCAGCAATTTCCTGAGGCGGCGCTGGTGAATGCCGAGGCGGCGCTGAACCGGGTCGCTGACGACGCCGGAAAAGGCCGAAAACAGCGCGCCGAAAGCGACCAGCCCGCCGGTCGCGCCGACCGTCAATGCCGCCGGCGCGACGGCGGGAAAGAGGCCGTACCAAACGCCGCCGATGCCGGCGCCGAGCGGAAACGAGGCGATGGCGGCGCTCTGCACGAGGGCATGCGCGGCCACCGGGCCGAGCGACATCATGCCCGGCGTCAATTGCTTGAAGGCGACGGCGCCGATGCCGGCGCCGAGAAGGGCGTTGCTCATATCGGCGGATGACACACGGGTGCTTTGATAGGTATTGAGGGCTCCGCTTAGCCAGGCGCGAAACTCGGCGTCATCGCCTCGCACGCCGGACGACTTCAACTGCTCAGCTATGGCGCCCTCGACGCGCGCATCGCGTAGCAATTCTTCGGCCAGGGCATCGTGCTCGCTGACGCGCGGCCCTTGCGCATAAGGCAATTCGAGAAAATCGACGAAGAGGCGCCATTCGAGCTCGCGCGCGACGTCGGTTTTCAGGTAGAAGCGCCGGCTTTCGAGCCATGCCGCGCTCTCTTTGCGCCCGGTGGCGCGGCACCCAGCGGCGATGATTTGCGTGGTCAGGAAAGGCGCGCTCATGGCCAGATTGACCGGCGCCCGGATCATGTCGAGGCCAACCGCGTGGCGATGCAGGCGAAACGAGCCGAGGAAGCTGAAATTATCCTTGGCGAAATTTTCGATCCTGCCGTGGCGGGTCTTGCAATATCGCGCCACCGCCGCACTGACGATTTGGCGCGCCAGCGCCGCATCGACCGCCGCCACCGCGGCCTCGGCCGGAATTTTCATCCGTTCAGAATGTCTTCGACCTTGGTGCCGTGCCAACCGGCTTCGCGCTTGCTCCAATATTGTTGCTGGATGCGGCTGGTCAGGAGGCCCTTATGGCCTTTGCCGATCGGTTGGCTGTCGAGCCCGGTCACCGGCATGACACCGCCGGCGGTGGTGCTGCAGAAAATCTCGTCGGCGTCCTTCAACTCGTCGGGATGAACTTTGCGTTCTTCGTACGGGATGTTTTCGAGCCGGCAAACTTCGCGCACCGAGCGCCGCGTCACGCCTTCGAGAATATTGCTGTCCGGCGTCGAAACCTTGCCGTCCCGCACCATGAACATATTGTAGCCCGGCCCTTCGGTGAGATAGCCGTCGGGGCCGCACAGCAGCGAATCGTCGCAGCCACGGTCATAGGCCTCGAAACGCGACTGCACCAGATCGGCGCGGTCATAATTCTTGAAGCGCTGGTCGATCGCCTTGGAGGACACGCGCTCGACGCTGGAGACGTAAAGATTTACGCCGTTCCGGCATTTCTCCTCGCCCCAGATCCACACATAGGGTGTGGCATAGGCGACGAACTGGCATTCGCCGAGGCGCGGGTCGCGGGATTGGCTGTTGATGACTCCGCGCGTCATCTGCACCTTGATATAGGCATTGTCGAGTTCGGCGCGCTCGACGCACTCAGCGCAGATACGGCGCATCTCGTCATGGCTATACGGGCTTTTGAGACGAAACCCGTCGATCGATTGCTGGAACCGCTCGAGATGCTCGTCGAGCATAAATATCCAGCGCTTCCAGGCCGAGGTCACGTCATAGACCACATCGCCCCACACGAAGCCGGAATCGAAGATCGACATCTTCGCCTCGTCGGGCTTCACATAGTCTCCGTCGATGAAAACGATCCCGTCGGACATGGCGCCTCTCCGCTTTAGCCGTTGCTCTCCTTGGCCAGCTTATCGAATGAGAGCCTCAAGTCGAGCAAAAAAAGTTCTGCTAATGTTCTAGACAATCAGAGGCATACCGCATATAGTGTTCGCAACCGGAGCACGCGGGAACATCTTGCGAATGCTCCCAATTTTAATTTTCGGAGGAACCATGGGTTCTTTTAA
>CAJXFT010000354.1 GCA_913053235.1 uncultured Alphaproteobacteria bacterium | reverse complement strand
CCTTGCCCATGCAGTTGACCTGTTACCCATGTCGCCGGTCTATTGTGTTACCTATGTAGCCGGTTCGGACCAAATAAGCCCCTCTTCCCAGAGGGGAAGAGGGGTTGGGGAGAAGGGGGAAACTTAGCGCGCAAAGCGCGCTCGCGTGCCGTTTGCGAGAGTCATAGTGGGTTCCGGAGCGCGCTGGGCCGGGGCCGGTGGGGCATCCGCGCGGGTCTCTTTTGTTTGGCCCCTCAAGCGCCGGGCGGTCGCATCCGCTCCCTTGGCTTACCTCGTATTAACTCGGGCGCTCAGTCGCGCAGCCGGAATGCAAGAGGTGCATTCCGGAGGTGTGCCGTTTGCGAGAGTCTTTATGTGTCCCTTCGCTCGCCGGGCGCCTGGAAGGGGTGGCGGCGGTGCCAATGTTCGGCGATTTCGCGGCGCCGGGCGAACCATACGCCGTCATGCGATCTCGCGTGATCGAGAAAGCGCAGAAGCGCGCCGGCGCGGCCCGGGCGGCCGATCAGGCGGTTGTGCAGGCCGATCGACATCATCTTGGGATGCTCGGCGCCCTCGGCGTAAAGGGTGTCGAAACTGTCGCGCAGATAGGCGAAGAAATCGCCGCCCGTATAGACGCCGCCGGTGGCGAAGCGGAGGTCATTGTTGTTGCGGCTATAGGGCACCACCAGATGGGGGCGGCCATGGTCGGTGTTCCAATAAGGCAGATCGTCGCTATAGCCGTCCGAATCGTAGAGAAATCCGCCCTCCTCGACGATCAGGCACCGGGTGTGAACGCTGCGCCGGCCGCTGAACCAGCCGAGCGGGCGCGCCCCGGTGGTGTTTTCGATCGCCGCGATGCACTGCTTCAAATGGGCGCGCTCGACCGCTTCCGATACGTCGCGGTAATCGATCCAGCGATAGCCGTGCCCGGCCACTTCCCAGCCCGCTTCGACCATCGCCGCCGCCGCCTCGGGCGTGCGTTCGAGCGCCATGCCGACGCCGTAGACGGTGACCGGCACATCGGCCTCGGTGAAGATGCGCCTGAGCCGCCAGAAGCCGGCGCGGGCGCCATATTCGAACATCGATTCGATGTTGAGGTCGCGCCCGCCGACCACCGGCACCGCCTCGACCGGCCCGACATCGCAGAGATAGCGCTCGGACTGGGCGTCGCCGTGCAGGATGTTGCTCTCGGCGCCTTCCTCGTGATTGATGACGAAGGAGATGGCGATGCGCGCAGCCCCTGGCCAATCGGCATGCGGCGGCTCGGGGCCAAAGCCGGCCATGTCGCGCGGATAATCGCTCATCGCCCGTTCTCCGGCGGGTGTTCCGCGATCCAATGCCTCGCGATATCGCGGCGCAGCGTGATCCACACATCACCATGCGCCGCGACATGATCCAAAAAGCGCGCCAGGCCGCCGATGCGCCCGGGCCGCCCGGCGAGGCGGCAATGCAGGCCGACCGACATCATCTTCGGCGTCTCGGCACTCTCGGCATAGAGCAGGTCGAAGGCATCGCGGATGTAATCGAAAAAATCCTCGGCGGTGAAAATGCCGTTGGTCGAAAAGCGCAGATCGTTGTTGTCGAGGCTGTAGGGCAAAATCAGATGGGCGCGGCCATGCTCATGGTTCCAATAGGGCAGGTCGTCGGCATAGGAATCCGAATCGTAGAGGAAGCCGCCCTCCTCGACGACCAAGCGCCGCGTATTCATGCTGACCCGCCCGCAATACCAGCCGACGGGCCGCTCGCCGACGGTGCTCCGCACCGCCTCGATGGCGCGCTGCATCTGCTCGCGCTCTTCAGCCTCGGGCATGCCGGCGTAATTGATCCAGCGATAGGCATGGCTGGCTACCTCCCAGCCCGCCGCCGCCATCGCCTTGGCCGCCTCGGGGTTGCGCTCGAGTGCCATGCCGACGCCATAGACGGTGAGCGGAATCCGGCGCGACGTCAGCAACCGGTGAATACGCCAAAACCCGGCGCGCGAGCCATATTCGAACATCGATTCGGTATTGTAGGCCCGCGCGCCCACCAGCGGCTCGATATGCGCCGGCCCGATATCGGCGAGAAACTGCTCGGAACCTGAATCGCCGTGCAGCACCGTATTCTCGCCGCCCTCCTCATAATTGAGCACCAGCGACAACGCGAGCCGCGCCCCACCCGGCCAATCGGCCTGCGGCGGCGTCGGCCCATAGCCCAAAAGATCGCGCGGATAGTCGGATGGCACTTATTGCCTCGCCAGGTGATTGCGCCTGAGGTGAGTGTCCGGATGTTGTTGGGGAATTTCAAGTGGTGATGGGGAAAACCTAACCTAGCCAAACAATTGTGCAATCAGGGTTGGGTC
>CAJXFT010000353.1 GCA_913053235.1 uncultured Alphaproteobacteria bacterium | reverse complement strand
GACCGAACCTGGAGCCTAACGCCGCCTTGACAAACAACACAGATGCTTCTTCCCCGCTGGGGAAGAAGGGCTTATTCCGTGCTGCCACCCATAAAGGCCCGCCATAAGGTACGCCGCTGGGTGCCGGTGTAGCCGCCGGTGGCGGTGTGCATGGAGGCGCGGCCGTCGAACAGGGTGAGGTCTCCGGCGCGCCATTTGTGGCGGTAGGTGAAGCGCGCCTCGGTGGCATGATCGTAGAGCTGGCCGAGCAGCGCGGCACTTGCCACCGCGTCCATGCCCTCGATACGCCGCGTGAATCCGGGATTGACGAACAGCGCGTCGCGCCCGGTTTCGGGATGGCGGCGCAGGATGGGATGGACGGCGCCCGGCGCCTGGGCGCGCTGCGCCGCGCTCAGCGTCACTTTGGCGTCGGCGCCGGAGCCCGCCATAATATCATGCGCCGCGCTCAGCCCGGGCAGGCGCGCGCGCAAATCCTCGGGCAGGGTTTCATAGGCTTGGTAGAGATTGGCAAAAATCGTGTCGCCGCCGGATTCCGGCACTTCGATGGCGTAAAGCATCGAGAAATCGGCCGGATCGGCGAGGTAGGAGAGGTCGGAATGCCAATAGCTGCCGGCCATGCGCGCGGTGGTGCGGCCCATGCCGCTCTCGGCAACGTTGGAAATGATGCACAGATCGGGCTCCTCGGGATGGTGATACTGATCGAGGATATGGCGCGTGATGGGGCCGAAGCGGCGGCAAAACCCGGCCAGTTGGGCCGCCGTCAGACGCTGCTCCGGAAAAACCAGGAGGACATGCCGCAACAATGCCTGGCGCAGCGCCACCACCTCTTCGTCGGCGAGCGGGCGGGCGAGATCGAGGCCGTGAATCAGCGCGCCCAGCGCCGCGCCCGAGGGCTCGACCGTAAACGTCATGTCCATTCTTCGATGACTTCGGCCACCTTCCGGTAGCGCACCGGCGCGCGCGTCTCGGGCGGCTTGCCGTCGACCCAGGCCGGATAGAGCACTTCGACGAAGGGATCGGTGCCGCCCACGCCGTCATGCGGCCGCACCATGGCGCGCGCCTTGATGTGCGGATGTTCGACCATTTCGGCCATTTCGTGGACGCGCTCGAAGCAGCAATCGACTTCGGCGAACTGCGTCTCCCATTCGACCATCGTCTTCTCGGCGATCAGCGCCGTGAGCTCGCCGATGAGCGCGTTCTGGGGCGGCGTTTCCCATTGCCGCTGGCGCCAGTCGGGGCGCCCGACGGTATCGCAAAAGGCGTGCCAGAATTTCTCCTCGACGGCGCCGAGCGTCATGAAGCGACCGTCTTTGGTGCGGTAGATATTGTAAAAGGCGGTGCCGCCATTGAGATAGATATTGCCCCGCGCAATGTCGAAGCCGGGGCGCAGCATGCCGGTCAGCGTCCACATCTGCCACGGCACCACCGCCTCGGCGATGCTGGTGTCGATGAAGCAGCCCTGGCCTGAGCCGCCCGGCCTATCGCGCCCCATCAGGCCGCCCATGAGGGCGAGCGCCGCCTGGATGCCGCTCGAATAATCCGCGACTTGCGGAAACATGATCGCCGGCGCGTCGCGCGGGCCGGAGGTCACCAGCCCGCCCATCAGCGCCATATAATTGAGGTCATGGCCGGCGCGCTCGCGGTAAGGGCCGGTCTGGCCCCAACCCGAAAGGGCGCAGTAAACCAGGCGCGGGTTGAGCTCTTTGATTCGCTCCGCGCCGAAGCCCAAGCGCTCCATGACGCCGGGGCGGTAGGATTCGAGCATCGCGTCGGCGCCCTCGATCAGGCGTTCCAGATCGGCCTTGCCGGCGGCGCTTTTGAGGTCGATCTCGAGCACGCTTTTCGAGCCGTTGACGACCTTGTACCAGGCCGATATGCCATCCGCGTCGGGCGGGCCGAAGCGCCGCATCGGCTCGCCGCCCGGCGGCTCGACGCGCACCACCTCGGCGCCCATATCGGCGAGCAGAAGCGTCGCATAGGGGCCCGGCACATATTGGCTGAGGTCGAGCACCCTGACGCCGTCGAGAAATGAAAATGACACGATTCGCCCCCCATGGCCGTCAAACCTGACGCCACAGGAAACCCCGCCCGAACGGCGGCGTCAATGTTTAGGCGGCGCTCAGCGGACCAGTTCGCCGACTTTCTTGCCGCCGCCCTTTTTCCCGCCCGGCGGCTTTTTCCGGGGTTCCGGATCGGGGAAGCCGAAGCTGAGTTCGCCCGCCTTCACATCGACGGTGACGCGCCCGCCGCGCGACAGCTTGCCGAACAGCAACTCATCGGCCAGCGCCTTCTTGACCTGCTCCTGGATGACCCGCGCCAGCGGCCGCGCGCCGAACGCCGTA
>CAJXFT010000352.1 GCA_913053235.1 uncultured Alphaproteobacteria bacterium | reverse complement strand
CAGCCTCGACAATATCATGGCCATAGAAGGCAGCCAGGGCGTCATCGATTTCCTCAAAATCGATGTCGAGGGGGCGGAAACCAGGGTATTGCAAGGCGCGCGCGCGCTGCTCGACGGCGGCCGGATCCTGTTCGTCAAATCGGAATTTCAATGCGTACCGCTTTATGAGGAATCCGGCGCGCTGCCCGGCCCGCAACTCGTCCTGCTGCACGGTCAAGGCTTTCGCCTGCTCGATTTCGGCACCGGATTGTCGCAATATGCGCGCTGCCAGTCGGCGATTCCCAAGGCCGTGGACTGCGGACTCGCCTTCACCGGCGACGCGTTCTTCGCTCTCGACCCCGACCGGGTGACTATGTCGGACACGGATCTGCAGCGCCTCGGCCTGATTTCAATTGCACTCGGTTTCAGATCTTTCGGCCTCAGCGTGATGCGCGACGCCAAGCTGTTGAGCACGGCGGAATTGTCGCAAATCGAGGAAGCGCTGTCGCGCGTCCGCATGCGGCGAAGACTACGCCGTGCCTGGGAGGATTTTCCCCATCGAGTGGCCAAGGCGCTCTATTCGCCGGCGCGCCATCTGCGCGCCGTCCGCGCCAAATTGTAGCGCCAAGCCCGCCAATATTTTCGCCGAAGTGATGCCAGCCGCGGCTCGAATTATCAGCGCATTAAACATATATATTATGTGAATAATATTTAATACATGACAAATTGTGTTATAATGTTATATACATATTTTCGCGCTTTATAAAATAATTCCCGTAAATTTTAGGCATATATGGCCGGTGCCGCGGGAGCGGCGAGGATAGGGGCGGAAGATGCGACATTATCCGGCGTTCATGGATATCGAGGGGCGGCCCTGCCTGGTGGTGGGCGGCGGCGGCGCGGCCTTGGCGAAGCTGCGCCTGTTGTGCCGCGCCGGCGCCGATGTGACCGTCATAGCGCGGCGCTTCGACGCCGAAATCCGCGCGCTCGCGAGCGCCGGTAATGTGGCGCTGGAGATGCGGCAATTCCGCGCCGACGATGTCATCGGCTGTGCGCTGGTTCATGCGGCGAGCGGCGTGGCGGCGCTCGACGAAGCGGTGGCGCGTGCCGCCAGGGCGCACAATATCCCGGTCAATCTGGTCGATAGGGCGGCGCTCTCCAGCTTCGTGATGCCGGCCATCGTCGATCGCGGCGCGCTGGTGGTCGGCATTTCCTCGGGCGGCGCGTCGCCGCTGTTGGCGCGCCGCGTGCGCGCCGATATCGAAGAACTGCTGCCGCACGGCCTCGGCCGGCTGGCCGGTTTCGCCCAATCCTTTCGCTCCGCGGTGCGCGCGACATTCGCCGATTTCGAGACGCGGCTGCGCTTCTGGGAAGATTTTTTCGACGGGCCGCTGGCCGAGGCGGTTTTACAGGGACAAGAGCGCCGCGCCCGCGCGGGCATGCTGGCCCTGGTGAACCGCGCCCAGCTGCCGCCGGCCGGCGAGGCGCGCGACATAGCGGTCGATCCCGGCGCGCCGGATTTACTGACGCTGCGCGACGTGCGCCGCATCGCCCGCGCCGACGTGATCCTCCATGACGGCGCCATCGGCGCGGAGGTTCTCGATCACGCCCGGCGCGACGCGCTGCGCATCGAGGCGGGCGGCGAATCCGCCAACCGGGTAGCGGCTGAGCTGCGCGCCGGCAAGCGGGTTGTGCGCCTTGTCGCACGGACGCAAGCCCGGCATGCCAGCTCCGGCGCAATATGAAGGGGAGAGAAAAATGAAACTGGAAATCGTCAGCGCCAACCGTCTGACCGACGGGCGCGTGGTCTATCTCGCGCGCGACGGCGCCTGGTCCGAGAGCATTATAGACGGGCGCACGGCGGCAAGTGCTTCGGGCAGCGCGGCGCTGCTCGGCGATGCGGAGCGCGCCGTCGCGGCAGGCATCGTCGTCGCGCCCTATCTCGTCTCGATGGCCGATGACGGCGGCGCCTTCGCACCGCTTCATTTCCGCGAGCGCATCCGCCTGTTCGGCCCCAAGCATGACCGCGATCTCGACCAACCGGCGGGCCGGCTGGCGTAGCCATGTACCGCTACGACGAATTCGACCACGCCTTCGTGCAGCAGCGCGTGGCGCAATTCCGCGACCAGGTGGCGCGCCGTCTCACGGGCGAATTGAGCGAGGACGCGTTCAAGCCGCTCAGGCTGATGAACGGCCTTTACCTGCAGCTTCACGCCTACATGCTGCGTGTCGCCATTCCCTACGGCACGCTGTCGTCGCGTCAGATGCGCCGCCTTAGCGATATTGCGCGGCGCTACGACAAGGGCTACGGCCACATCACGACGCGCCAGAATATCCAATTCAATTGGAGCAAGCTGTCCGAGGTGCCCGACATTCTGGCGGCGCTGGCCGAGGTCGAGATGCACGCCATCCAGACCAGCGGCAACTGCATCCGCAACGTCACCGCCGATC
>CAJXFT010000351.1 GCA_913053235.1 uncultured Alphaproteobacteria bacterium | reverse complement strand
CACAAATCGCCAAAATGCGCGCCGTCGCCGAAGCGGAAGACAAATTCGAGCAACCCCGCCCCTCTGAGTTCCTGCATGAAATAGGCGTCGAAATATTGAAAAAATATGGCATCGGCGAGGGGCGCGCCGCGCGGCGAATAATATTCCCAATCGACCAAGGCGAGCTGCCGCCCATCGATGCACTTGAAGTTGGGCGTGATGAAGTCGCCGTGCATCAGCGCCGGCCTGAGGGCTGTCTCGCCGTGACCGGCCAAAAGTTTTTCCGCCAAACCCGCCAAGCGCCGATGCTCGGCGGTGAACAGGTCGGCATAAATGGTGGCCGCCGCCCGCGGCTCGGGATCGATGAATTTGAGCAGCAGATCGCGGTGACGGGCATCGAACGGATCCAGACAATTGCGCCCCGCCACACTGCTCTCCAGCAATATGCCCGACTCGTCGTCGAAATTGTGCAATGCCGGCATGGCGATTCCCAACCCGGCGGCGGGCCCGGACAATGCCCTGGCTTCGTTGCGCAGCGCATCGCCGGCCTGGCGCCCCAACGGAAATTTACCGACCGCCGCGCAATCGCCGCGCTTATCGACCCAGCCGATCACCGCTTTTCGCCGGTATCCGGCGGTGCCGACATAGATCACCGGCAGGCAATCCGCCGCCTCGGCGCCGAAGCGCCGGCCCAGCCCGGCCATCGCCGCGCCGTCGATGGCGTGCCGGGTCAAACCCGGCAACAGGCCGCCCACGGCGCCTGTCGATGCGCGCACGACGCGGCGCCAAATCCACGCCCGAAAGGTGCCATTCGGCTGCCAGGCGCTCATGAACCCGCGCGCCCGGGCATCGGCTGGAAATATCCATCGCAATCGCCGCGACGAGGCCAGGGCGCGCAGCTCGGCCGGGCGCTCGGGCGCTCGGCGGGCGGCGTCGCTTTGGGGTGGCGGAAACAGGCTGTCGATCAGCACCGCCGGATCGTTGCTGGTTTCGATTTGCCAGCCGGCTTCGCCGCCATCGCTCATGACAATAATCCCATCCTCGGCGGACGCATCTTCATCGCGTTGCAAGGCGCGCCATTTCGAACGGCGCCACCACCATTATAGCTTGGCGCGCCGCCAGGCAAACCGGATGGCCAGCAACATGGCGGCGGCGCCGGCGAAGGCGCCAAGGGCGTTGATGGCGATGTCCTGAAGCGCCGGTGTGCGGCCAAGCGCAAAAAACTGCAACACCTCGCCGCACACCGCGGCGAGGGCAAGCGCGGCCGGCAGATATCCGGGTGCGGCGCGCGCGCGGCGCAGGGCGAGCGCGGCGCCGAACAGGGCGAACAACAGCAGATGGGCGAATTTTCCCGGCCTCAGCAGTTCGAAATCGGGCGGTTGCGCCGGGCGCTCGGCGGCGGCCGCGGGCGCGGGTGCTTGCGCCTCCGGCTTTTCCGCCGGCGGCGGTTTTTCAGCAGGCGCCTGGCCAGGCGAAAACAGAGCGACGATGCCATCCTCGGCGGCGGTTTGAATCTGCTTGGGGCTGAGCGTGCCCAACAAAAAGACCGCCGCGACCGCCAGCGCGATCATGCCCCACCGGCGCCCCGGCCGGACGCCGAGAAGATTTCTCGCCAGCGCAATTCCGAGAAGCGCCCACAGGGCGATCAGCAGGCCCTTGAGGATCAGCCAATCGAGGCGCGCCTCGGCGCCGTGCAGCGTCAGGCCGCGCAAACGCATCAGCCCGGTGGCGCGGTTGAGCTGCACGATCACATGCATTTCATGCACATCGCGCCCGACCGCGAAGGCGCGGCGATATCGCTTCCAGCCATGGCTGCCGTCTTCGGTCACAAAAATATGCGGCTGATACCACAGGCCGTTGCCGTCGGCATCGTAACTGGCGAGGATGATGCGCGCCTGATGTTCCGGCTTGCGCCCGGCGGCGACGTCCTCGAGCAGAAGTTCAAACGCCAGGCTGACATGGCGGAAGCGTCCGGGCTCGGCGACGATCTGCCAAAGATTGGCCGAGCGCGCCGTATCGCGATTGCTGATTTCGACATATGCCGGCGCATCCGCGGTATTGCGCTTCACCGTGGCACCGGCCGCATCCGGGCGGCCGCGCCAGCGCCAATGATCCAGGCCGGCGGAAAAATCGCCATTGGCGATGAGGTTGCCGCCGAGCCGCGTGAAACCGTCATACTGGGTGAACGACAGCAGCGTGCCGATCGCCAGGGCGGCGGCGGCGAAAGCCTGCCAGTGGCGGCGCGGCGCCAGCCCTCGCAGCAGGCAAATGATTTGGCTATGGACGCTCAATTCGCCGGGTATGCTATATTCAAAACGGTCGGATCGGCCGGGCGAGTCGAAAATTTTGCGCCCGGCGTGCAGCGCTCTAGGCTGAATCGACATTCACCGCATCCACAGCATTGCGCATGCGATGTGAATGAAAGCGAGGAAGTAGATGGCTTTTCGGTCGTATCTTGTGGCAACTCGTCTGAAGTGTTTGAGCTTGTTGAAGCAGCGTTCGATACGGTTTCGCGCCTT
>CAJXFT010000350.1 GCA_913053235.1 uncultured Alphaproteobacteria bacterium | reverse complement strand
AGCCGATGCGAAACCTCGCTCCGCTGATTTACGCAGCCACTTTACCGCTATGGTAGAGTCGACCGGCACCCCCTGGCCTTCAATATACATCAAAGCAAGGCTGTACTGGGACATTGGTTCGCCCATCCCTGCCGATTGGCTGTAGAGTTCCGCGGCTACGGCATAGTCCTGCGGCACGCCCTCGCCATCGGCATGCATCCTGCCGAGCATCATGAACGCCGTGATCTCGCCTTGCTCCGCCGCCTTTTGGAGCCAACGCGCCGCCTCAATAGAATCCTGCGCCACACCCTCCCCCGCCCAGTAGGCCGCGCCGAGTCTGGATTGAGATTCGGCATTCCCTTGTTGCGCTGCTTTCCGGAATCAAGTCGCTGCCTTGGCGTAATCTTGCGCGAGGCCGGCGCCGTCGTGGTACATGCGGGCGAGTTCAACCTGCAACTCGACATCGCCTTGCTCGGCCGATCTCTGATACCAGATCTCCGCTTCCGCTACATCCCGCGCCACGCCCATGCCTTCAAGCAGCATCACGGCAAGATTATGTTGGGCTTGGACGTGGCCCTGCTCAGCCGCCTTGCGGTTCCATTTCGCCGCCTCGGCATAGTCTTGCGCTACGCCACCAGCACCCTGGGCATATATTTGCGCGAGTCCTTCTTGGAGTTCGGGATCGCCTTGAGAGGCGGCCTTGCGCAGCCATTTTTCTCCTTCCGCGATGTCTTTTGGAACACCCCGGCCCTCGAAATACATCATGCCGAGAAAGCGTTGGGCATCGACATTGCCGGCTTCCGCCAAAGGGCGGAATTCGCTCAACGCCGTGGCATAGTCGCCACGCTCATGCGCTCTATAGCCGTCCTCGAAATCCGCATGGACCGGCGCCGCGAACAGCAGCGAGATTAGTAGAACCGCATAAAAGCGCTTTGCCATGATCGCCCTCTCCGTTAGCCGTCCCCCTCCCCGGCCACGGTTGTAAGACTACAACATATCGGCTTCAAAGTGGATGGCGACCAGGGGCGGGCTAAAGCAAACTATCGCGGCCAGGCATAGGCATGCACGGCGCGGATGAAGGCCTGGCCGGCGGGTGAATGGGGGCGGCCGGGCATCCAGGCCAACTGCACGGTGCGCTTTACTTCGGGCTCGACCAGCGGGCGACTCAGCATGCCGCTCAAGGTGACGGAATATTCCGGCATGAAGGCGAAGCCCATATCGGCGAGCACCATGCCCTGTATCCAGTCTTCGCGTTCGGAGCGATAGGCGGCGTAGAGCTTGACGTCGTTTTGCTGGCACACGGCCATCACCATTTCGCGCATTTCGCAGGCCAGGCGGTCGACATAGGCCTCGCCCGACAGGTCCTTGAGCTTGATCGCGGCGATCTCCTTGAGCCGGTGATTGGGCGAGAATACGACGACATATCTCTCGTCATATACCGCCTCGGCGCGAAATGTTTCAGCCAACCCCATCGGCGCGTTCAACAGGGCGATTTCCAGTTCGCCGGCCTCGAGGCGCCGCGTGAGTTCGTCCAACGACCCCTCGTGGATTTCGATCTCGATGCCCGGATGATCATGCTGAAACCGTGCCAGGAACGGCGCCAGCCCGAGCGGCCCGATGGTCATCATGATGCCGATATTGAGCGGCATTTTATTCCTGTGGCCATAGCCTTCGGCCAAGTTGCGAACCGATTCGGTCTGGCCGAAGATGGCTTCCAGATTGGGCCGCATGAGCTGGCCGAATTCCGAAACCAGCACCCGCTTGCCCTCGCGGAAAAACAGCGCGTTGCCGAGCTCGCCTTCGAGTTTTTTGATCGCCTTGGTCAGCGCCGGCTGCGAGACATTGCTCTGTTCCGCCGCCCGCGTGAAGTTGAGGGTTTCGCAGACGGCAAGAAAATAACGAATTTGGTGCATCTCCATGAACGGATCCCTACATCGATTCATCGAAGCGTCACCGTCACAATATCATGTTCAGCGATAACCTACGGTTATTGATCGATAACTATTCGATATTTCCAAAGAACCGGCAAAACGCTCAGCCTTGTCGCCATTGAAACCGACAAGGAGAGAGACCATGACCAAATCCATTCAATGTGCCGACCTGTTCCCCGGCTGCGAATTCCAGGCCGAGGCCGAAACCGAGGAGGCGCTGCTGCAAAAAGCCGCCGCGCATGCCGCCTCGGTCCACAATGTCACCGAGCTTACCGACGAAATCGTGGCCAAGGTCAAAGGCTGCATTCGCGATGCGTGACAAATGAAAAGCATCGATTTCTGGTTCATCATCGGCAGCACATATACTTACCTCACCGTGATGCGTCTTGAGGGCGTCGCGAAGGAGACCGGGGTATCGTTCAACTACCGGCCCTTCAGCGTCCGCGAGATCATGCTGGAGATGGACAATATCCCGTTTCTCAAGAAGCCGATCAAATCACAGAATATGTGGCGCGATATCGAACGCCGGGCGGAGAAATATGGCTGCCCGGCAACGGTGCCGGTGCCCTATCCGCCCGAGCAGGCGGAATATGATTTGGCCAACCGGGTTGCCTTCGTCGGCT
>CAJXFT010000349.1 GCA_913053235.1 uncultured Alphaproteobacteria bacterium | reverse complement strand
CAAATTCATCGGTACGACGACCGATCCGCCCCAAAAACAGGCGTAGTAATATTCAAGATAGCGATCGCAATTGAGCGCCAGGATGGCAACGCGGTCGCCCGCCCCAACGCCGAGATCGCGCAAAGCCCCGGCCAGTCTGGCGACGCGCTCGGCGAAGCTACCCCAGCTTTGGCGGCGCTCGCCGCAAATCGTGGCGATGCCGTGGCGGTTGGTCTGCGCGTTGGTTTTGATGCTCTGCGTGAGATACATGATCAATTCCGCCCGGCGCTTGCTTCCCCTATTCAGTTACATATTACACTATATGGTTACTAGTCAAATAATTTCCTGTATACTCGACTGAAACCGGCCGCGACCGGTCGATCTCTGAAAGGCATGACAAATGGCGCGCGAAGAATGGAACCGACTGGCTCCGAGCCGCGACGAGCAACGCCGGCAAAAACGCATGGCGGTGCTGCAAACCAGCGCCCGGCTGTTCAACCAGTTCGGCTTCGAGCGCACAACGCTGGACGATATCGCGGCCGAATTGAACGTCTCCAAACGCACGCTCTATTACTATGTGAAGAGCAAGAACGATATCCTCTCGGAATGCACGCAATTGGCCTTGCGGCACCTCGACCGGGCGACGCGGGATATCACGGCCTCGGGCCAGACTCCGTTGCGGCGAATCGAAACGCTGCTGCGCCGCTATATGAGCCTGGCCGCCGATGACCTTGGCGCCTGCCTGATCCTGACCAGGCCCGATTCGCTGCGCCAGGAAAACCGCGAGATTCTGTTGAACGGCCGGCGCAAATTCGATTACGCCTTGCGTGATCTCATTCAGCAGGGCATCGATGACGGCTCGATCGCACCCTGCGAGCCCAAAATCGCGGCAGCGGCGATTTTCGGCGCCTTCAATTGGGTTCTTCATTGGCACCCCAAACGCGGCAAGGAGGCCTATGATGAAATCACCGGCCAGTTCCTCACATTTCTTATCAATGGCCTCAGGGCTCGGTAAGCGGCGGCGAACAGATTCATAGAGGAGGCGGTAAATGCGCCTGAGCGAGCCTTCATGGATGAACGAGGAGTATGAAATCCTCCGCGATTCGGTGCGGAGATTCATCGCCGCCGAGATCGAACCCCATTACGAAGCGTGGGAAGAGGCGGGCATCGTGCCGCGTGAAATCTGGAACAGGCTCGGCGAGCACGGCTTCCTCGCGCCCGACATGCCCGAACAATATGGCGGCGCCGGCGGGTCCTACCAGCATCTGGCGCTGATCATCGCCGAGTTTGCCCGCCTCGGCTTCGCCACCTTCGCCGGCAGCATGATCGGCGTCCATTCCGCCATCGTGAACCATTATATTTTGAACCATGGCAGCGAAGAGCAGAAGCGGCGCTATCTGCCGGCCATGGCATCGGGTGACATGGTCGCCGCCATCGCCATGACGGAACCCGGAGCCGGGTCGGACCTGCAGGGCATCCGGACGGTGGCGGTGCGCGACGGCAACGGCTATATCCTCAACGGCTCCAAGACCTTCATTTCGAACGGCCAGCAGTGCGATTTCGTCGTCGTTGTCGCCAAGACCGACAATACGGTCGCCGGCGCCAAGGGCATCAGCCTTCTGTTCGTCGAAAAAGATGCCGCCGGTTTCAGCCGCGGCCGCAACCTCGACAAGATCGGCCTCCATTCCGCCGATACCTCGGAGCTTTTTTTCGACGATGTCCGGGTCGATGGCGGTGCGGTGCTCGGCGCCGAGCATGGCGGCTTCGCGGTGCTCATGGAGGAATTGCCGCGCGAGCGCTTGACGCTCGCCATAAGCGGGCTCGCCGCCGCCGAGGGCGCCCTGCAATGGACCATCGACTATGTCCGCGAACGGCAAATATTCGGCAAGCCGGTCGCCGATTTCCAGAACACCCGCTTCAAGATCGCCGAGATGATGACCGAGGCGCGCGCGCTGCGCGCCTTCATCGACGAATGCACGCTCAAGCTGGCGACCAACGATCTCGACACCGTAACGGCCAGCATGGCCAAGCTGAAGGCGACCGAGTTGCAGGGCGAGATCATCGATGGCTGCCTGCAATTCTTCGGCGGCTACGGCTATATGCGGGAGTTCCCCATCGCCCGCGCATTCGTCGACGCCCGGGTGCAACGGATTTACGGCGGCACCTCGGAAGTCATGAAGGAAATCATCGCCCGCGATGTTCTCGGAAGATGAGGTGGCAGGCGCCTTCTCTCGTGGCGGGGAGAGGATTTTATTCCGCTGTCGGGTACCTGCCTCCGATTGCTTCTTTCAGCACGAACACCCGAAGCGCGCTCGACAGGTTTCCCTGCCGGCTGCGGTCGATCTCGGCCACCAGCGCGGCCAGCGTGAGGCGCCGTGCCGCCGCGATCTCCTTCAGGGGGCGCCAGAATTCCGGCTCCAGCGACACCGAGGTGCGGTGGCCGTCGATGGCGACGGAATATTTGCCGATTGCTTGGGCCACGTTAGTACACAAGCCCCTGGCAGGCGCATCCGCCGCCCGTGACAAGCCCCTCTTCCCCGAGGGGAAGAGGGGTTGGGG
>CAJXFT010000348.1 GCA_913053235.1 uncultured Alphaproteobacteria bacterium | reverse complement strand
TGCCCGCCATGGCGCCGGCGGCGACGGCGCGTTCGCGCGCTTCTTGCTTGGCGCGCGCCAGCGATGCATCGCGGCCTTCGCTGTCATATGAGAAAATGCGGTCGATCTCGCCGCCGACTTGCGCCATGCCGGCGCCGATGGCATTCGCGACCGGGGATTTGTCGGGAATTTTTATTTCGCTGGCGCCGCGCAGGTCACGCGTGACCAGCACGGAGCCGCCGCCGACAAGCACCACCGGCGCATCATCCACACTGGTTTTCACGCGATCGATGGCGTCCTCGACGAGGCGGTGAATTTCCGCCAGCGCCTGGTCTATCTGCGCAGCGGAGAGATGCTGAACGTGCGACTTGTCGCCGATATCCACGGCGCCCGCCGCCACCGCGATGTCGGTCGCGGTCAGCGTCTCGCCGCCGAACACCAGCGCCTTTTCGGTCAATTCATAGCCGACGGATTCCGGCCCCACCGTGAGGCGGCCGGCGTCTCGCACCCGCCCGGTGTCGCGCACCAGGCTGCCGCCGCCGAGGCCGATGGAGAGGATGTCGGGCATGCGGAAATTGGTGCGCACGCCGCCGATATCGACCGAGACGGCGGATTCGCGCGGGAAGCCGTGCACCAGCACGCCGACATCGGTGGTGGTGCCGCCGATATCGACGACCACGGCATTTTCCTGCCCCGAAAGCCGTGCCGCGCCGCGCATGCTGTTGGTCGGGCCGGAGGCGAAAGTCAAAACCGGATAGCGCTCGACATATTCGGCGCTCATCAGGGTGCCGTCATTTTGGCTGACGAAGAACGGCGCCTCGATGTCCAGATCCTTGAGCGCATCGCGGAACGAGCCCACCACGCGCTTCGACAATTCGACCAGCGAGGCGTTCATGATCGTCGCGTTCTCGCGCTCGATCAGCCCGACCCGGCCGATATCGCTTGACAGCGTCAGTTCCGCATCCGGGATTTCGTTGCGCACGATTTCCGCCATGCGTTTCTCCATGGCGGAATTGATCGGCGAGAAAACGCTGGATATGGCGATCGAGCCGAGGCGTTTACGCTTGATATCGCGCGCGGCCTCGGCGACCTCCTGCTCGCCGAGCGGCGATATCTCGCGGCCATCGAACTCATAACCGCCCGCCACAAGATAGCAATGGTCGCCCACCGCCGTGGCCAGCCTTTCGGGAAAATCGAGCAGCGGCCGGACGCTCTCGGTCGCCGGCAGGGCGGCGCGGATAATGCCGACTTCGACCAGGCGGCGGCCCTCGACGAAGGCGTTGGTGAACTGGGTGGTGCCGATCATGACGCTTTCGACATGTTCGGCGGCAACATCCGACTGGTCGAGAACGCTGCGTATGGCGTTGACGATGCCGCCGCCGACATCGGCCGTCGTCGGCGCCTTGAACGAGGCGACGACCCGATCGCCGTCCATCATCACGGCATCGGTATTGGTCCCGCCGACATCGACCCCAACCCGCATATTGCCCGTCTCCGCAGCTTTTTGTTTGACGCCATCATGGCGTTTTCAAGGATAAACGAACTGCTCCGCACCGTCATGTCACATCCGCCAATCCATCGGCGAGGAAGTCGAAGACCCGGCGCACGCGGAGGCTGGTCTTCAGTTCCGAATGGGCGGTCAGCCAAACCGGCAGGCTCGGCAGGCGGGCGTCGACGGCTAGCCGCGTGACGCCCGGCTCGGCTTCGCCGATATCGATTTGATTGAAGCCGATGCCGTAGCCGGCGACGACCATGCGCCAGCAGACGATCTGATTGTCGCAGCGGAAGGAAAAAAAGCCGCGCCCGACTTGCAGCCCGGCGGCGCGAAAGCCCTGAATGATCTGGTCGCTACGGTCGTAGCCGACGAATTCATGATCGCGCAAATCCTCGAACGAACGCGGGGCGCCGCGCCGCGCAATGTAAGCGTCGGCGGCGAACATGCCGAGGCGGAGATCGCCCACTTTACGCGTAAAGACTTCCGTCTGCGTCGGCCGGTACATGCGCACGGCGATGTCGGCCTCGCGCCGCAGCAGGTTTTCCGTGCGGTCGGAGGCGACCAGCTCTATTTCGATTTCGGGCTCGGCCCGGCGCAAAGCGGTGAAGATCTCGGGCAGGATATAGGCAGCTACGATTTCGCTGGCGGTGACGCGGATGGTGCCGGCGATCGCCTCGGCGCGGCCCTCGGCGGCGAGTGAAAGGCGATCGGCGGCTACCGCCATGCGCCGCGCATGGTCGAGCAGTTCGACGCCGGTCGGCGTCAGCTCAAAGCCGCCGGCGGCGCGCTCGAACAGGCGCACGCCGAGTTCCGCTTCCAAGGCGCCGACATGGCGGCCCATGGTCGGCTGGCTGCCGCCCAGCGCGCGCGCGGCACCCGACAGCGAGCCCTCTTCCGCCACCGCGATGAAGCTTTGCAGGAGGTTCCAATCGAACATCTTGGCCATGGCGATCCATTCAAATATGTATATCTATTAGGCAGATTATAGGAATTACAATGCAAATACGAATAACTAAACCCCCATTTCCCAGATGAAACCGATATTTCATGCGGCGGCAACATGCTTCTGCTATAA
>CAJXFT010000347.1 GCA_913053235.1 uncultured Alphaproteobacteria bacterium | reverse complement strand
TCGAGCCGCCACAGCCCGCATATCTTCAATTCTTCCTTGTCGTCCATGCCGCCGGCGAAAAACCGCCCCTTTCGGTCGCATTTTCCATCGTTCAAACGGGTGCGCGGCTGATCGGCCTCGATCTCGGTGATCAGTTCATATTCGCCGCTGTCGAAATCGAAAAAATAGAAACCGTCGGCGAGCGCCATCACGGCATTACCGCCTTTGCGCAGAGCCATGGCGCCGACGTCCTTGTCGACGCGCCAATTCTCGACCTTGCCGGTCTTCGGGTCCATGCGCCAGACGGCCGGCTTGTCGACGCGCGGCCCGGTGCCGTCGACCCAATAGAGGCGGCCTTCCTCGACGTCCCATACCGGGCCTTCGCCGAGATGGTTCTCGCACTCCAGCAGGCATTCGATCTTAACGCTCATATATCCCCCGTTTATTTTGAATGCTTTCTATCATGGACGCGCCGGCCGGGCGAACCCATTGTCTCATCACCCGGCTGCGGGTATGTAAGAGCCAAGCAGAGACGAAAAATCATCAAGCTGAAGGAGAGCCGCAATGGCCAAGAGCCAAAAGGTCATCATCAGTTGCGCCATCACGGGGTCGGTGCACACGCCGACAATGTCGGAACATCTGCCGCTGACGCCCGATCAGATCGCCGCCGACGCGGTGGCGGCGGCCGAGGCGGGCGCCGCCATTCTGCATTTGCATGCGCGCAACGGCGAGGATGGAAAACCGACGGCGGACCCCGATGTCTATATGGAGTTCCTGCCGCGCATCAAGCAGCAGTGCGACGCGGTGTGCAACATCACCACCGGCGGCGGCCTCGGCATGACGCTCGATCAGCGCCTGGCCGGTCCGATGCGCGCCAGTCCGGAAATGTGTTCGCTCAATATGGGGTCGATGAATTTCGGCCTATTTCCCATCCTCGACAAGATAAAAGACTTCAAACATGAGTGGGAACGCAAACATCTGGAGATGACGAGAGACTTTATTTTCAAAAACACATTCAAGGATATAGAGGGAATATTCAAGAAAATGGGTGAGGATCACGGCACCCGTTTCGAGTTCGAGTGCTACGATGTCGGCCATCTCTACAATCTCGCCCATTTCGTCGATCGCGGCCTGGTCAAGCCGCCGTTCTTCGTGCAGACGATTTTCGGTATCCTCGGCGGCATCGGCGCCGATCCCAAGAACCTCATGCATATGCGCGAAATCGCCGACAAATTGTTCGGCGGTGATTACAAATGGTCGATCCTCGCCGCCGGGCGCCATCAACTGCCGTTCGTCACCATGGGCGCGATCATGGGCGGCAATGTGCGCGTCGGCCTCGAAGACAGCCTCTATGCCGGCAAGGGCAAGCTGGCCAAGTCCAATGCCGAGCAGGTCACCATCATCCGCTCGATCCTCGAGAACCTGTCGCTGGAAGTCGCCAGCCCGAACGATGCGCGTGAGATGCTGGCGCTGAAGGGCGGCGACTTGGTGAAGTTCTAGGCGCCTTCGCGGCGCCCCCGCTGTTTGGCATTACCGCGCGGTACGGCCGTGTCATGAAAGTTCTGGTTCTGCAGAGCCATCTGAGTTCGGGCCCGGCCTATCTCGAAGAGCCGGCGGCACGGTATGGCGCGGTGTGGGATGCCCGGATGCCGCATCTCGAAGCCGATCATGTGCTGCCCGGTGATGAAACCGGCCATGACGCGTTCATGCTGTTGGGCGGCATCATGAACGCCGGCGATGTGGCGGAATTTCCCTGGCTCGAACAGGCCGCCGAGCTGGTGCGCCTGTTCACGGCGGCGGAAAAGCCGGTTATCGGCATTTGTCTGGGCGCGCAAATCACCGCCCGCGCGTTCGGCGCCAATACCTACGATCTGCCGGCTTCCGAGATCGGATATTTCCCGGCCCAATTCACCGCCGCCGCCTATAACGACGCGCTGGTCGGCCAGGATTTCGTCGAACCCCTCTATTTGGCCGAGTTTCACAGCCAGACCTTCGACATCCCCGATGGCGCGACGCAGTTGATCGAGGGTCTGAAAACCTGCCCCAACCAGGCGTTTCGCATCGGCGCCGCGACATACGCCTTTCAGGCGCATATCGAGGTGACGCCGGCATCCATGGCCCATTGGGTGGAGGCTTCCGACAAGCTGGTTTCGGAGCATGCGCCCGATTTGCCGGAGCACCTACCCAGGCTCTTGAACCTGCACCATTACGGCGCCCATGATTTTTGCTGGAAGATCGGCTCGGCCTGGTACGCCCTCATCGCCGAACGCATAAAGCGAGGCTGAAACCGGTCAAACTATTGTTGCGCTATCGCTTGCTGTAAGCTGCCTCTTGCAGGGAGTTTTTCAGGGGGAGTTAGGGGACATGATCATTCAATCCGTGCCCGAAGGGCAGGAATCAGGCAAGCGCTTCGTCATTAAATTGGCCGAGCATCTCGAACTTGTCGGGCAATTCGCGGAAAATTTCGGCAATGACAGGTTCCAGGCACCGGAACCGCGCGAGGAATTCCTCTATGTCTGCCGCTGGCACGACAAGGGGTGGCAGGATCTCGACGACAATCCGCCGCTCAATC
>CAJXFT010000346.1 GCA_913053235.1 uncultured Alphaproteobacteria bacterium | reverse complement strand
TGGAGTTCCCCCGGTTTCGTGGACAGTTAAGGGTTAGCAGTCTCCAGTCGTTGGTGGACGCTCCTTTCAAAGTTGACGGGCGAACGATAGCCGAGGGCGGAGTGCCGCCGCCCGGGATTGTACCAGCCCTCGATGAACTCGAAGATGGCCATGCGGGCCTCGACCTCCGCCTCGATCGCCTGGGCCAGCAGCCGCCGAGCCCCGGCCCGCAAGACATCCGTCAGCGGATCATCGGAAAATGTTTCTGGCTGGCGTAGCGCAACAACTGTATCTTCTTTCATGGCGTATCCCTTTCTTCGGAAAATCGGCGACTTGATCATCGCCAGGATACGCCACCTTCAATCTCCATCACCAAGATTCAGCCATAGCTCGAATTGCATCCGATCTCATTCAAGAAAACGCCGATGCTTCGCCGTTAATTTGGCCGCCGAGATTGAACAGCAAAGCCTCCGCATACCACGGCCCGACAAGCTGTAAAGCGAGCGGCAGGCCGCTTGCCGTGGTACCCGCCGGGACCGTCAGCGCCGGATGGCCGGTCAGATTGAAGGGATAGGTGTAGGGGTACCAGGCGCCCCTGATTCGCCCGGCCTCGCGGCCGCCGATCATGACAGGGCCGTGCGCATCCTGCTCGGCCGAAAGCGGCGGCGCGGCGAGCGTCGGCGAGGCCAGAATATCGAGGCGCTCGAACAGCGCCTGAACCTCGCCGAAGCACGCGCTTCTCGCCTTATTGGCCTGCTGCAGGTCGGTGGCGGACCATTCGGCGCCGAGCTCGATGGTGTGCGCCAGGCTGGCATCGAACATCTCCGGATGGGCCTCATACTGTTCGATCAGCCGGGCGCGCAGGGCCGATTGGAGAATGACCAGAAAGGCGTCCTCGAGCGCCGCGAAATCAATTTCCACCGGCTCGACAATCGCGCCGCCGGCGCTCAGCGCCGCGAGGCCGGCCCGCGCCGCTTCGATGCATTCGGGATCGCTCACCCTGTTGCCGACCGTCGCCATCCAGCCGATGCGCAATCCGCTGGTCAGCGGATGTCCGTCCGACGCCGGAAGGACGCCGTGCTGGCCATAGGGATCGCGCCGGTCGAAACCCTTGATGGCATCGAACAGGAGCCGCGTATCGCCGACGCTCCGCGCCATCGGGCCGATGTAGGCGTTGGCCGAAAACAGATCGGCCAGATCGAGATGCGGCACCACGCCGAGGGTCGCCTTGAGCCCGACGATACCGCAGCAGGCGGCCGGGATGCGGATCGAGCCGCCGCCGTCGGTGCCGAGCGCCAGCGGCACCTGATGGCTCGCCACGGCGACCGCCGAGCCGCCGCTCGAGCCACCGCATGTCGCCTTGGCGTCGAACGGATTGATGGTGCGGCCGAACAACGGCGCCTCGGTCAACGGCTTGTGGCCGAACTCCGGCGTCGTGGTTTTGCCGACCAGTATCGCACCCCGCTCCTTCAGGCGGGCCACCGCCACGGCATCCTTGTCGGGAATGAATTGCGCATGCAGGCGCGATCCCATCGTCGTGCGCACGCCCTTGGTCAAGATCAGATCCTTGGCGGCGTAGGGCATCCCGTGCAGCGGCCCGCGCCATTGGCCGTCGAGGATTTCGCCTTCCGCCGTGCGTGCCGCCGCGCGCGCCTCGTCCGCGCTCACCGTGATGAAAGCGTTCAATGACGGTTGCAGCGCTTCGATCCGGCTCAGCGTTTGCTCGACCAGCTCGACCGGCGAAATCTCCTTGGCGCGGAGGCGCGCGGCAAGCTCTGTCGCGCTCGCCGCCGGCAAATCGCCGCTCACAGCATCCACCGCCCGCCATCGACGGCGATGGTCTGGCCGGTGATGTAGCGGCCGCCCTCGCCGGCCAGGAAGGCGACCAGGACGGCGATGTCTTCGGGCTCGCCGACCCGGCCCATCGGGATGCTCTGCCGGACTCGGTCGAGCACCGCCGGATTCATCTGCTCGAGGGCGCGGGTGCGTATGGCGCCGGGACACAGCGCATTGACGGTGACCCCGTGCGGCGCCAGCTCGCGCGCCAATGAACGGGTAAAGCCGAGCAGGCCCGATTTTGCCGCGGCGTAATCGGCGAGGCCGGAATCGCCGACCAGCGCCGAATCCGACGACATGTTGATGATCCGCCCCCAGCCGCGCGCCTGCATGCCGGGTGCCGCGTGGCGGCTAAAGCGGAGCGTCGTGAACAGCGAAACATCGAGCACGAATTTCCAGGTTTCGGCGTCGGATTCGACGAATGGTCCGGCTTTCGCGCGGGCGCTCTGGCCGACATTGTTGACCAGGATATCAACCCCGCCGAACTGCTCCGCGACCTGATCGAAGGCGGCGTCGACAGTGCCACCGTCGCGGCAATCGCCGGCGATGGCGAGCGCCCGGCGGCCGCTCGCTTCGATGCCGGCGACGAGGCTCGCAAGCCCGCTTTCATCGACATCGATGGCGACGATATCGGCGCCGTCCGCCGCGAGGGCAAGGGCACAGGCCCGGCCGATGCCGTTGGCGGCGCCGCTGACCAGGGCGGTGCGCCCGCTCACCGCCGGCACTCTCGCCGGTATC
>CAJXFT010000345.1 GCA_913053235.1 uncultured Alphaproteobacteria bacterium | reverse complement strand
CCCGCCGGCCAGGATGATGCCGCCCGATACGGCGAGCGGCCCGAGCACCGTATATTCGCCGGCCAGCGCGGTAACCGCGTCTTTCCAATGCTTGCCCTCGCCTTCGAGGGTAGCGAGCGAGTCATGCGACGACAGCAGGCTAAGATCGGTGCTATCGAAGCCGGCTGTTTTAAGCGCCGCCACGGTTTCGTCGAGCTGCGCCTTGTCGGCGATGGTGCCGACCACTTCGGGCGTTGATACGGCTTCACTGTTCATGGCGCCTAAGCTCCTTACCGCCGTTCGATCTCATCTGGTCACAGTTTAGCGCGAACCGAAACAGATACCAATGAGCAGGATCAAGGACTTGTATTAAGCGCCCTTGCGCGTGGCGCGATGGAATTTCAGGTGATAAACTCGCGCCTTCACACATCGCCGGAAAGCGCCAGGTCACGTGTCCACTGCAACCCCCAAATCCAGCCCGGAAGCAGCCGCGGCGGCGGAACCAGCCGCCGCCGCGACGCCGATGATGACGCAGTATCTGGCCATCAAGCGCGCCCATCCCGGCTGCCTGTTGTTCTACCGGATGGGCGATTTCTACGAACTGTTTTTCGATGACGCGGTGGCCGCGGCGGGCGCCCTCGACATTACCCTGACCAAGCGCGGCAAGCATCTGGGCGAAGACATCCCGATGTGCGGGGTGCCGGTGCACAGCCATGAAACCTATCTCCAGCGCCTGATCAGGGCCGGCTTCAAGGTCGCCGTCTGCGAGCAGACCGAAGACCCCGCCGAGGCCAAGAAGCGCGGCGCCAAATCGGTGGTGGGCCGCGCCGTGGTGCGCACCATCACCGCCGGGACGCTCACCGAAGACACGCTTTTGGATGCGCGCCGGAGCAATTACCTGGCCGCCATCGCCGAGGCCGGCGGCGGTTACGGCATCGCCTGGCTGGATATGTCGACCGGCGAATTTCACATGCAGGCGGCCGACGAAGGCGGCCTCGGCGCGGTCCTGGCCCGCCTCGATCCCGGCGAATTGCTGATCGCCGAACCGGTCATCCACCGCGCCGATGCCCGCCATCACTTCGAAGATTGGGGCCAGCGCCTGACGCCGCTGCCGGCCAGCCGCTTCGACAGCGCCAATGGCGAAAAGCGGTTGCAAGCGCTCTATGGGGTGCGCAGCCTCGATGCCTTCGGCCATTTCTCAAGGGCCGAATTGTCGGCCGGCGGGGCGCTGATCGATTATCTGGAACTGACCCAAGAGGGCCAGATGCCGCGCATCGCCCCGCCCCGGCGGCTGGCCGACGGCGCCGTCCTCGAAATCGACGCCGCCACCAGGCGCAACCTGGAACTGACCCGGACCCTGACCGGCGAGCGCCGCGGCAGCCTCTTATCCGTAATAGACAAAACCCGCACCGGCGCCGGCGCCCGCCTTTTGCAGGCACGTCTGTCGGCGCCGCTCACCGATCCGGCGGCCATCGAGGCGCGCCTCGATGCGGTGCAGATGTTCTTCGGCGATCCAACGCGGCGGGATTCTGTTCTCGGTATCCTCGAGCGCTGCCCGGATATGGAGCGGGCGCTGTCGCGCCTGACCCTGGGCCGCGGCGGGCCGCGCGACCTGGCGGCGGTGCGGGACGGCCTCGCCCTCAGCGATGAGGCGCGCCGCTGCTTCGGCGGCTTGGCGCCGCCCGGCCTGGTATCGGCGTGGCTGGCGGATTTGGGCAGCCACGGCGAACTGGTGGCGGAACTGGATGCGGCCCTCGATGCCGAGCTGCCCCTTTACGCCCGCGACGGCGGCTTCATCGCCCCCGGCTACGCGCCCGAATTCGACGAGCTTAAAAACCTCCGCGACGAGAGCCGCCGCCTGGTCGCCGGGCTGCAGGATAAATATGCGGCGGCAACCGGCGTCGCCGCGCTTAAAGTGAAGCACAACAACGTGCTCGGCTATTTCATCGAGGTGACCCAGAAAAACGCCGACGCCCTGGCCCAGGCGCCGGACGGCCCCTTCATCCACCGCCAAACGATGAAAAATGCGCTGCGCTTCACCACCGTCGAATTGGGCGAGCTGGAAGGCCGGCTGGCCAGCGCCGCCGACAAGGCGCTGGCGCTGGAACTGGAATTGTTCGATCGGCTGGTTGCCCAGGTTACGGCCGGCGCCGAAGCCATCGCCTGCGCGGCGCGGGCGCTGGCCCATCTCGACGTCGCCGCCAGCCTCGCCGAACTGGCCGCCGAGCAACGCTACAGCCGCCCGCTAGTCGATGACCGGCTCGGCTTCCAAATCACCGGCGGCCGCCATCCGGTGGTCGAAAACTTAGGCGGTGAAGGCGATGGCTCGACACCCTTTGTCGCCAACGACTGCGATCTCGGCGAAGACCACCGCCTGTGGCTGCTGACCGGCCCCAACATGGCCGGCAAGAGCACTTTTTTGCGGCAAAACGCGTTGCTTGCCGTGATGGCCCAGATGGGTTCCTTCGTGCCCGCCGAAGCCGCCAATATCGGCGCCGTCGACCGTCTGTTTTCGAGGGTCGGGGCGGCCGACGATCTGGCCAGGGGGCGCTCCACCTTCATGGTCGAAATGGTCGAAACCGCCGCCATCCTGGCCCACGCCAGCCGCCGC
>CAJXFT010000344.1 GCA_913053235.1 uncultured Alphaproteobacteria bacterium | reverse complement strand
CAGCCGGAATGCAAGAAACGCATTCCGGGGGGTGGTGCCGTTTGGGAAAATCTTTATGCATTCCGAGCGGTGTGCTGCTTGGACGAGTCTTAATGTGATCCGCCTCTTGCCGCCGCGATTGCCTTGTCGGCGAAGGTTGGGAGGTCGTCGCCCGGCAGGATGCCGGCGGCGCCGGCGTGGGCGTTGGCGTGCGAAATGATGCCGCTTTGCCAGGCCGAGCGGGCGTCGCCGATGCGTGCGCTCGCCGCCGCCACCGTGGCGGCGATGACGGCTTCGCCGTCGAGCGCCGGCAGGCGCGAGAAGCCGCAATCATCGGCGCCGCCGCCGGCATCGTTGAACGTGACGGCGAGCGGCGGGCCGGCGATGGGCCGGTTGGGCAAGCTGCCGAAGCGCGAGCCGTGCGAGGCGGTGATCATCACCGCGCCCTTGTCGCCGGGCACCAGCAGGGAGGTCGAATCGACGCCCCACACTTCGGGCTCGCCGGCGCCGGCGCCGCCGCGCAACAGGAATCGCGCCTCGCCGAATTCGGGCGCCGCGCCGCGCCATTGCGCCGCCGCCGCCATAAGCCGGGCGCAATCGCGGCAGCTCTGCCCGGCGGCGCAGCCGAGCGCGGCGGCGCTTTGATTGACATGGCTGACGGTGCCGCGCGCCAACTGGTCGGCGCCATCGGCGATGCGCGCGCTCATATGGTCGAGCACCGCCGCCGGCATACTGATGCCATCGAGATAGGCCAGAGAGCCGATCCCGGCAGCGTCCTTGCCGATGCCGGCATTGTGCAGAATGACGGCGCGCGCCCCCGCCTTGGCCGCCAGATAGCCGGCATAAATCCCGCCATGCGAGCCGCCGATCACAACCCGGCCGCGATGCTCCGGGCCGAGCTTGGTGACCGTATCGGCACAAAGAATATCCATGGCGCCGATAATACCATCAAAATCCTCTTCCCCGAGGGGAAGAGGTCTGGGGAGTTGGGGCAACCAAAGCGCGCCAGCGCTCGGAACCCACAAAGACTCATCCCAGCGGCACCACCATCCGGAATGCGCCGAGCATTCCGGCTGCGCGACTGAGCGCCCGAGTTAATACGAGGTAAGCCAAGGGGGCGGATGCCCCCGCCCGGCGCTTGAGGGAAAAAACAAAAAGAGCGCGGATGCCACACTCGGCGCCCGCGAGCGCACTTAAGCGCGCTTGGTTTCCCCCTTCTCCCCAACCCCTCTTCCCCTCCGGGAAGAGGGGCTTGTCAACTGCTAGCCTTTGCGCACTTCCACTTCATAGTCTTCCATCAATTGCCGGGTGATCGGACCGACCTGGAAATTATGGTCGTCGATTTCGCCGACCGGCGTGACCTCGGCGGCGGTGCCGGTGAGGAAGACTTCATCCGTTTTGGCGAGCTCTTCGGGCATGATCACGCGCTCGACAACTTCATGGCCGCGTTGGCGCGCCAGTTCCATCACCGTGCGGCGCGTGATGCCGTCGAGGAAGCAGTCCGGCGTCGGCGTATGCAGCACGCCGTTTTGCGCCAGAAAGATGTTGGCGCCGGTGGATTCGGCGATTTGCCCGCGCCAATCCAGCATCAGCGCGTCGTCATAACCGTCCGGCTCGACCGAGTGGCGCGACAGGGTGCAGATCATATAGAGCCCGGCCGCCTTGGCCTTGACCGGCGCCGTGTCGGGCGATGGCCGGCGCCATTTCGAGGTCTTCATGCGGATGCCGCGCTCGTGTTTGTCGTCGCCGAACAGGTTGGGCCAGGGCCAGGTGGCGATGGCGACATGGGTCGTGGCGACCTGCGCCGAGACGCCCATCATTTCGCTGCCGCGCCATGCCACCGGGCGGACATAGCCGTCAACGATGTCCTGGCGGGCGATCACCTCGTTGCAGGCGTCATTGATCTCATCCGCCGTGAAGGGGATTGTGATGTCGAGCTGGGCCGCCGATTCGTAAAGCCGCTCGGTATGTTCTTTCAGCTTGAAAATGCGCCCTGAATAGGCGCGCTCGCCCTCGAACACACAGCTACCATAATGCAGCGCATGGCTGAGCACGTGCAGTTTGGCATCGCGCCACGGCACCATTTCGCCGTCGAACCACATCACGCCGTCGCGGTCGTCAAAAGGTATGAAATCCGCCATTTGCGCCTTATCTCCCGCACTTAGTCGCCTCGACCGCGTCGAAAGCGGTTGCGTTCTCTATCACCACACGGCATATAAGTCAACATGACTGACTTAAAATCAGGACCCAATCCGCTTTTCCTGCGCCACGACCAGCTGCACCAGGGTATCGAGCTGCTGTTTTACGCCTACCGCGATTTCACGGCGGAGTGCGATGCCATCCTGGCGACCTATGGAATGGGCCGGGCGCATCACCGGGTGATTTATTTCGTCGCCCGCAGCCCATCGATTTCGGTGGCCGAGCTGCTCGCCATCCTGCGCATCACCAAGCAAAGCCTGTCGCGCGTTCTCAGCCAGTTGGTGCGCGAGGGATTCATCTCGGTGCAGAAGGCGCAAGAGGACCGGCGGCGGCGCCTGTTGCAGCTCACCGACAAGGGATTGGAATTGGAGCGCCGCCTGTCCGAGGTTCAGCGTGCCCGTATCGGCGAAGCCT
>CAJXFT010000343.1 GCA_913053235.1 uncultured Alphaproteobacteria bacterium | reverse complement strand
AGGTAGGCGGCGTTTATGGCGCCGGACGAAGATGCGTATATATGCTGAAAGCTGCCCGCCAATCCCGCTTGGGCCAGCGCCGCCATGGCGCCGGCGGAATAAATGCCGCGCATTCCGCCGCCTTGCACCACGAGGGCCCGGATATCGCCGCTCACCTCTCAGCTCCCCGCCCATATCAGGTGCCGCGAACCGCCGGCGAGAAGAACGGCCAACGCAACTATCGGCGTGACGAATATCAAACTGTCGAGGCGGTCCAGCGCGCCACCGTGACCGGGCAGCCAGGAGCCGCTGTCCTTGACGCCAAAAAACCGTTTTGCGCCTGATTCGGCGAGATCGCCGGCCTGCGCGAATATCGAAAGCAGCGCGCTGGCGGCGATTATGGCCGCCAGGTTGGGCGTCGCTTCAAGCACGCCGATGGTGGACAGCAGGAATGCCAATGCGATAGCGGAGAGAATTCCGACGGCCAACCCGCCGAGCGCTCCCACCCATGTCTTTGCCGGGCTTATGCGCGGCGCCAAACGAGCCCCGCCGACCGCGCTGCCGATTAGGTAGGCGCCTGAATCGGTCGCCCATATGACGGTGAACAGCCAATAGATTGTCACCAACCCGGTAGTGTTTTCCGCGCGCAGCCAGACCGTCGATACCAGGGACAGAATAAAAACAGCCATACCGGCAGCGACCAAAATCGCTTTGTTGTTCTCGAATTTGGCGACCGATCCAACCGCCAGCGCGCCGATGGCAGCGGTGATCAGGGCCCACCCGGCGCCCCAAATTGCCATCACGGCGGCGCTCGCCGATACCGCGATGAGCGCCACAAGCAACGTCCCATGCGAGCCCTCGCGGCAACTCATCCTGATCCACTCGAATGTCACAATGGCGGTGAGGGCGCTCACCACGGTCAAAAATGCGACGCCGCCGGCGCGCACCGCGAGCACGGCGCAAATTGCCAGAATTAAGCCGGTAACGAGACGCCGGCCCAAGGCGGCACTAGTCGCCGCTGCCACCGTAACGGCGTTCGCGGCGCTGATATTCATGAACCGCCTGTTCGAGATGTTCGCGCGTGAAGTCCGGCCACAATGTCGCGGTGAAGAGAAATTCGGTGTAGGCCGACTGCCACAGCAGAAAATTGCTCAATCTCTGTTCACCGCTGGTGCGAATGAGCAAATCCGGATCCGGCATATCCTTGCTTTGCAGATAGCTCTCAAACAATTGCTCGTCCATATCTCCGGCTTCATGTTTGCCGTCGCGGACGTTTTGAGCGAAAACGCGCGCCGCCTCGAGAATTTCCTGCCGGCCACCGTAATTGAGGGCCACCGTGAATATCAGCCCCTTGTTGTTCATGGTGCTTTGTTCGGATTCCGAAATCAGGCGGTTGATGTCGGTATCGAGCCGGCTGCGGTCTCCGATGAAGCGAATGCGTACGCCCTCGCGCCCCAAATCCACCAGCTCACGGCGAATATAAAGCCTCAAGAGGCCCATCAGGTCGTCGACCTCGCTCGCCGGGCGCTTCCAGTTTTCCGAGGAAAAGGCGTAGATCGTCAGATAGGAAATGCCGAGGTCGGAACAGGCGCGCACGGTCGACCTTACCGCCTCGGCGCCCTGCCTGTGGCCGGCGATTCGAGGCAATCCGCGCGCCCGGGCCCAGCGCCCGTTGCCGTCCATAATAATGGCGACATGCGTTGGCACGGCGATCGAATCGTCAAAGGCGGGAGCGAGTGCCATTGCCTTAGACCTGGAGAATTTCGCTTTCCTTACTTTCATGCGTCTCAACAATTTTCTTTATCACGTCATCGGTAATTTGCTGGATCTCGTCCGACCAAATATGCGCATCGTCTTCGCTGACGTCTCCCGAGCGTTCCATTTTTTTCAGTTTATTCATGCCGTCATGGCGCACATTGCGCACCGACACCTTGGCCTGCTCGGCATATTTCCCGGCAATTTTTGCCAGTTCGACGCGGCGCTCCTCATTCAACTCGGGAATTGGAATGCGCAAATTCTGCCCGTCAATAATCGGATTGAGACCGAGGCCGGAACTTTGAATGGCCTTTTCCACCGCTTTCACTTGCGATTTGTCCCATACCTGGATGCTGATCATGCGCGGCTCGGGCACGTTGATGGTGGCGACCTGATTCAACGGCATCTCCGTATCATATGCCGCGACCACTATCGGCTCGACCAGACTCGCCGACGCGCGGCCGGTCCTGAGGCCGGAATATTCCTGCCGCAACACCTCGAGTGCGCCGTTCATGCGGCGTTGTAAATCGTCAATATCCGGTTCTTCTGCCATTGGATTACTCCCGTTCGCCAATGATCGTAAACGCACCCTCTCCCCGCATGACGGAACTCAATCCCCCCGATCGGCGGATCGAGAATACGACAATCGGAATTCGATTTTCTCTCGCCAGGGATACCGCCGATGCGTCCATTACGCCGAGATCGCGTGACAGCACATCCAAATAACTCAGCTTTTCGTAACGCTCGGCGGCGCTGTCCGCTACAGGGTCGGCGGAATAGACACCATCGACCTTGGTTCCCTTGAACAAGGCATCGCAGCCCATTTCAGCCGCCCTCAGCGCCGCCGCCGTGTCGGTGGTAAAAAACGGGTTGCCGGTGCCCGCCGCAA
>CAJXFT010000342.1 GCA_913053235.1 uncultured Alphaproteobacteria bacterium | reverse complement strand
CGAATAGGCCTTTGACCGAACAGGCCCTTCCACCCCAGCGGGGAGGAAGGGTTTGGGTTGGAGGGGAGAGCCAAGCGCGCGCAAGCGCGCTCGTCGGGCTGGTGAATCAAGTAAACTGTCACCGTAATTATAGCGCGCTACGCGCGCTTTGTCCCCCCATCTTCCCAACCCTTCTTCCCCCAATGGGGGAAGAAGGGCCTATTCAGTCACCGCTCGGATTGGCAGGTCACTTCTTTACGTACGGGTTCTTCCCCTTGCGCAAAAACAGGCGTATCGGCACGCCGTCGAGGCCAAACTCGGCGCGCAGGGAATTCACCAGATAGCGGCGGTAGGAATCGGGCAGGGCTTCGGGGCGGCTGGCGAAGGCGGCGAAGGTTGGCGGGCGCGCCTTGACCTGGGTGATGTATCTGAGCTTGACGCGCCGGCCCGAGGCGAGCGGCGGCGGGTGGCTATCGGTGGCATCATTGAGCCAGCGGTTGAGCGCCGAAGTCGGGACGCGGATGTTCCATCTGCCATAGACCTCGAGCACCGCCGGCATGAGCTTGTCGCAGCCGCGCCCGGTAAGCGCCGAACAGGTGACCAGCGGCACGCCCTGCAATTGCGGCAGGCTGTTCTCAAGGCGGGACTTCAAGTCCTGCATCACGCCGCCCGGCGTATCCACCAGATCCCATTTGTTGAGCACGATCACCGGCGCCCGGCCTTCCTCGGCGAGCCGGTTGGCGATGCCGAAATCCTGCTTGGCCGGCGGCTCCGTGGCGTCGAACAGCAGCACCACCACTTCGGCGCGCCCCAATGAGGCGTGGGTATCCTCGGACGACAGTTTCTCCAGGCTTTCGCGCACCCGCGCGCGGCGGCGCAAGCCCGCCGTATCGACCAGCTCGATGCGCCGGCCCCGGAACGACCATTCGACGGCCACCGAATCGCGCGTGATGCCGGCCTCGGGGCCGGTTATCACGCGCTCGTCGCCGACCAGCCGGTTCACCAGCGTCGATTTTCCGACATTGGGCCGCCCGACGATGGCCAGGCGCAGCTTTTGCTCGGCGTTGGCCGCTTCGGGCACCGGCACTTCAGGCGCCGCCACTTCGGGCTCCGGCGCGGGCGTGCCATGGCCATGGCCATCGCCATCCTGCCAGACCGCTTCGCCGAGCGCCGCCTCGAACCCGGCCAAGGCTTCGTAAAGCGCGTTCATGCCCTCGTTATGCTCGGCCGAGACGGCCACCGGCTCGCCCATTCCGAGCGCGTAGGATTCGGCGATGCCGGCGCTCGCCGCCGCGCCCTCGCATTTGTTGACGACGAGGATGACCGGCGTCTCGGCGCGCCTGAGGACGGCCGCAAAATGCTCGTCCGCCGCCGTGATGCCGGCCCGCCCATCGACCACGAGGAGCGCCACATCGGCTTCGGCGAGGGCGCGCCGGGTCTGTTCCATCATGCGCCCGCCGAGGCTTTCGGGCGCCGCTTCCTCGAGCCCGGCGGTGTCGGTGACGCGGAAGCGCAACGGGCCGATGCGGCCGTCGCCCTGGCGCCGGTCGCGCGTCACGCCCGGCGTCTCGGCGACAATCGCCACCCGCCGCCCGACCAGCCGGTTAAAGAGGGTGGATTTGCCGACATTGGGCCGGCCGACGATGGCGACGCTGAACGGCATGCCGCGCGCTCACCTAAGAGCGATCAGATCGCCGTCATCGGTCAAAACATAAAGCGTGCCGTTGGCCGCGATCGGCGACACGCGCACGCCGTAGGGCATCTCAAGCCGGCCCAGCAGGCGCCCCGAATAGGGCGAGATGGCCAACGCATCGCCGTTCGAGCCGAGCACGATCAGGCGGTCGCTCAACAGCAGCGGGCCGCTCCAGAAAACCGGATCCTCGCGCTCCTCCTCATCCTCGAAACGCGGCAGCGAATGGACCCAGCGCACCCGCCCGTTGAGCCGCGCGAGACACACCACGTCGCCGTCGACGGTGACCACGAAAATGAATTCACCGGCCACCCATGGCGTGTTCAGGCCGGCGATATCCTGCTCCCAGACGCGGCTTCCGGTGCGCACATCGATGGCCACCAGACGCCCGCCATGGCTGATCGCATAGGCGACGCCGCGGTCGATGACGGGCGAGCCGTTGATATCGTTGAGCGCGGCGAGGCTGCCGGTGCCGGGGCGCTGGGCGCCGAGCGAGTCGGTCCACACGGTGCGGCCGTTTTCGACCCGGAAGGCGAGCAGCTCGCCCGACGAATAGGGCGCGATGACGATATCGCCGTCGACCGCCGGCACCGCCGCGCCGAGCAGGCCGGCGGTCTCCGAGAGGCCGGCATGGCTCCATTGCACGGCGCCGTCGGCGGCGGCGAGCACCCATAATTGATTGTCATAGGTGAGGGCAAAAACGCGCTCGCCGGCGACCACCGGTGCCGAGCGCATGGGGATGCCGATATCGCGCCGCCATATCACGGCGCCGTTGGAAGGATCGAGCGCCAGAACATGGCCGAAGCCGGTGCTCGCGAACAGCAGCCCGTGCGCCAGCGCCAGGCCGCCGCCGAAGCCGTCTTCCTCGCCGTCCTCGAGGCGCGGATCGATGCTCCACAGCAGGACGCCCGAATCGGCGTCGAAGGCGCTGATTTCGGCCACCGCATCGATGGCGAAGATGCG
>CAJXFT010000341.1 GCA_913053235.1 uncultured Alphaproteobacteria bacterium | reverse complement strand
CGTCGCCGAGGGGGTCGAAAGCGCCGAACATGTGGAGCGGCTGAAAGCTCTCGGCTGCGATCTCGGCCAGGGCTATTACTTCGCCAAGCCGATGCCGATCACGGAATTCACCACATGGCTGGCCGAATCACCGTGGGGCCGCGTCGTGCAAAAAAAAACCGGGCCGGGGTTTAATCCGGCCCGGAGGTGAGGGAGACGAGATTCGCGGTGTGCCGCGCTTCTCTCTTCCGGGAGGGGTATAGGGAAGATAGTCATGATAATGGCGAAATTACGGCCGGGGCGCTGTGATGGGTGTCACAACATCATGATTTTATTGGTTTTTTTTGTAACTAATGAGAAATGAGCCGAATCAGCGAATATCTTTCGGGGTGGTGAAGGCGCGCAACGTCGCGGCACCGGGTGCGAGATGCGCCCAGGCTGGCGTATCGCAGGCGAGCTCGGCCACGGCGCCGGGCGGAAAGTCGCGCGCGGCGCGCCGCGCCGCCCGCCCGCCGCCGGCGCCGGCGAGCAGCAGGGCGAGGCCATGGAGGCCCGGATTGTGGCCGACCAGCAGCGCCGCGCCGGCTTCTTCGGGGAGCGCGCGGAGCACCGCCAGCAGGGTTTCCACGCCGGCCAGATTGAGATCTTCACGCACATCGAGCGGCGGCGGCGAATCCATGGCGGCCGCCATCAATTCGGCGCTTTCGCGCGCCCGCCGGGCGCTCGAGCAGAGGATCGCATCCCAGGCCGCGCCGGCGCCCTTGAGATGCGCCGCCAGGAGCCGGCAATCGGCGCTTCCGCGCGCCGTCAGCGCCCGCGCCGCGTCGCCTTCGGCGCCGCGTTTCTCGGCCTCGCCATGGCGTATGATGTAAAGCTTCTTGATCTTCGATCTCCTTGCCCCAGGCGCGCCGCCTCCTGTTAAATGACGCGCCGCAATTCAAGACGATTGGGAGCACCAGAGAATGGCCGATGATAGCGCCGCGCGAAACCCCCCCGATGCGCAAAACCCTTATGAAGCCGGGTTGCAGCGCAACCCCGCCAACCATGTGGCGCTGACGCCGCTCGGCTTTCTCGCGCGCGCCGCCCATGTCTATCCCGGGCGCATCGCCTGGCGGCACGGCGCGCGCAGTGCCGATTACCGCGAATTCTACGCGCGCACGCGCCGCCTCGCTTCGGCGCTGGTCGCGCGCGGCATCGGCGTCGGCGATACGGTCAGCTTCATGGCGCCCAACATTCCGGCGATGCTCGAGGCGCATTACGGCGTGCCGATGACCGGCGCCGTGCTGAACGCGCTCAACGTCCGCCTCGACGCCCCGGCCATCGCCTTTATCCTCGACCATGGCGAAGCCAAAATCCTCTTTACCGACCGCGCTTTCTCGCCTGTCATCTCGGAGGCGCTGAAGCTCTGCCGGGCCAAACCGCTGGTCATCGATATCGACGACACGCCCGAGGAAGGCGGCGATTTTCTGGGCTCTATCGAATATGAAGCCTTCCTCGAAGGCGGCGACCCTGAATATGACTGGCGCTGGCCGGCCGACGAGTGGGAGGCGATCTCGCTGTGTTACACCTCGGGCACCACCGGCAATCCCAAGGGCGTGGTGCTGCACCACCGCGGCGCCTATCTCAACGCCATCGGCAATTCCCTGACCTGGAGCCTCGGCGACGCGCCGGTCTATCTGTGGACGCTGCCGATGTTCCACTGCAACGGCTGGTGCTTTACCTGGACCATCACCGCCCAGGGCGGCACCCATGTGTGCCTGCGGAAAGTGGAGGCGGCGGCGATTTTCGATGCCGTCGCCAGGCTCGGCGTCAACCGCTTCTGCGGCGCGCCGATCGTCCTCAACATGATCGTCAATGCGCCCGAGGAGGCGCGCGCCGCTTTCGATCACCGCGTCGACGTGATGACCGCCGCCGCGCCGCCGCCGGCCGCCGTCATCGCCGCCATGGAGCGCGGCGGCTTCAACGTCACCCATGTATACGGCCTGACCGAGGTTTACGGTCCGGTCACGGTATGCGCCTGGCACGGCGAGTGGGACAGCCTCGATATCGAGCAACAGGCGGAGCTGAAGGCGCGCCAGGGCGTCGCCTATGTGACGCTCGACGGCTTGGCTGTTATGACATCTGGCGCGTCCGGTAGTGGCAAGCCGGTGCCGGCCGACGGCGAGACCATCGGCGAGGTGGTGATGCGCGGCAATACGGTGATGAAGGGCTATCTCAAGAACCGTGGCGCCACCGAGGAGGCGTTCGCCGGCGGCTGGTTCCACACCGGCGATCTCGGGGTGATGCACGGGGACGGCTATATCGAGCTCAAGGACCGCGCCAAGGACATCATCATCTCGGGCGGCGAGAATATCAGCACCATCGAAATCGAGGACGTGCTCTACAGGCACGAAGCCGTGCTCGAGGCGGCGGTGGTCGGGCGCCCCGACGATCACTGGGGCGAGACGCCATGCGCCTTCGTCACCCTCAAGGAGGGCACCGAGGCGAGCGCCGAAGAACTGATCGCCCATTGCCGCGACAACATGGCCCATTTCAAGGCGCCCAAGACGGTGGTGTTCGGCACGCTCCCCAAGACCTCGACCGGCAAGGTGCAAAAATTCACGCTGCGGGAACGTGCCGCCGAGCTTTGAGGGATGACAAGTAGACTCACCCAAACGGCACCA
>CAJXFT010000340.1 GCA_913053235.1 uncultured Alphaproteobacteria bacterium | reverse complement strand
CTAGCGGTAAAACTCGGCGATCGCGACGTCGGAAAGGCGCTGGAAGCGCGCCTGGCTGTTGGTTTCCTCCAACAGGCCGGCGGTCAGGCATACCATCACCATGTCCTTGTCCGGATCGATCCAGAAATTGGTCGATCCGGCGCCCATGCCGCCATAGGCGCCGGGACTGGCGAGATGGCCGATCCAGGTCGGGATCATGCCCTCGCCGCGAATGAAAAAGCCGAGGCCGAGATTGGCCGGAAAGGCAGGCCAGCCCTTCATCTCGCGGGCGAACGACCACAGATTGTTGAGCATCGTGCCGGTGCCCTGATCGGCGGGCTCATCGCCGGCGTCGCGCTCAGCATCGCGGCCGAGTTGCTGTTCCGCCCGATGATCCGGCGCGGCGCCTTGATCCAGACCTTCATCATGTCTCTCGCCATGGCGATGGTGCTGAATTTCTTCATGGCCAGCAAACTCAATTTCGGCCACGCCATCTCGTTTTCCGAAAGCCTGGCGAGCTACGGCGCCGCCATTCAATTCGGCTATTCCGCCGTGTCGTACGGCCAGCTGGCGACGGTCATCGGCTCGCTGCTGATGGTCGGCGCGCTGTTCACCTTTTTCTTCACCACCATGCCCGGGCGCGCCTTCCGCGCGGTGGCGCAGAACAAGGAAGTGGCGCATCTGGTGGGCATCAACGAGGGCCGCATGTCGATCGCCAGCTTCGCCATCGCCGGGCTCCTGGCCGGCACCACGGCGATCTTCCTCGCCATGGCCAAGGGTTCGGCCTATGCCGGTTACAGCGATATGTTGGCCCTCAAGATGATCGCCATCGTGCTGTTCGCCGGCGTCGGCAACCTCACCGGCGGCCTGATCGCGGCGATTATTCTCGGCGTCGCCGAGACCATGGCGACCGGCTATATCTCCGGCCAATGGTCGCCCGCCGTCGCCTTCGGCATGATTTTCCTGATCGTCATGCTGCGCCCGCAGGGCCTGTTCGGCACGCGAGTCTAGGAGAGCGCGATCATGCAGAGCGGCTTCGAAATTTTCCTTATCTTCGCCATCATGTATGTGCTGCTGTCCTGGGCCGTCTATCTGCCCTACCGCGCCGGGCAAATATATTTGGGGCCCATCTATTGCATGCTGGGCGCCGCTTATTTCGCCGGTTTCGTCACCCGCGATCTCGATTGGCCGATCTGGCTGGCGATGATCACGGCGCCGATCGCCGGCGGCATTTTGGCGTTTATTCCCGGTCTCGGGCTCAGACGCGCGCCCGGCCTCGCCGTGGCCATCGCTTCGCTGTCGCTGGTCTTCATCCTGCAAACCATCATCCTCAACACCGAGGCGCTCGGCGCCAAGGTCGGCTTTTTCGGCATTCCGCCGCTGCACGCAATCCTGCCGGCGAGTATCGCCGGGCTGGTGGTGGCCTTTTTCGTCGTCCGCCGGATCGAGAAATCGATCATCGGGCGCAGCGCCGAGGCGACCGCGCACAGCCACGACCTTGCCGCCTGCTGCGGCCTCAGCCCGGGCAATGTCGGGCTTTTCCTGCAAACCGTTTCCGGCATGCTGGCCGGCTTCGCCGGCGCCATCTTCGCCTTTCAGGTCGGCAGCCTGTTCGCCACCGCCTTCGGCTTCGCCATGCTGCTCAATATCGTGGTGATCGTTTTCGCCGGCGGCGCCTCGACCATGTGGGGCGTGCTCCTGCTCGCCCCCGTCATCTGGGGCTTTCCCCTGATCCTGCCGGAAGTGGTGGCGGATTGGAAAGACGTGATATATGGAGTGGCCCTGGCAACCATAATGATATTCCGCCCCGAAGGTTTGATCACCAAGGCGACGCTCAGAAACATCGCGCTGCGCCTCGGCATGAAGGCCGGGCGGGCCGTATGAAAATCATCTATCCGTCCACCGCCACACAACAAATGGATTCACATTCGCCATGCCTTTTACCGGCGCCATAAGCAAAGTCCCCAACGTCACCCTGCATGAGCGCATCTATGGCGAACTCAAGCAGGCCCTGCTCGCCGGCCATCTTGCCTCGGGCGAGGTCGTCACCATCCGCCCGCTGGCCGAGGAGCTCGGCACCAGCGTCATGCCGGTGCGCGACGCGCTGTTGCGCCTGGCGGCGGAGCGCGCGCTCGAGCTCATGCCCAACCGCTCGATCCGCGTTCCGCGCATGACGCGGGCCGGTTTCGACGAGCTCTACCGCATCCGTGGCGATCTCGAGAGCATGGCGGCGGGCATGGCGGCGGAGAATATTCAGCCCGGGGAAATCAGCGAGCTGGAAGCCCACCGCCGGCGCATCCATGAGGCCACGGAATCCGGCGAATCCGGCGACGCTGGCGCCTGGGTCGAAGCCTATAAGGATTTCCATTTCCGCGTCTTCGCCGCCGCGCGCTCGGTCCATTTGATGCCGATGATCGAAAGCATGTGGCTGCAATCGGGGCCCATCCTGTCGGCGCCCTTCAAACATGCCATGGCGGACGGCACCGAGAAGGGCGCGGCGGCGCGCCAATCCGGCGGTGTGGACGCCCTGCTCGAAGCCTTGAAGAGCGGCGACGCCGCCGCCGCCCGCGCCGCCGTCGAGGCGGCGTTCAGCGAAGAGACTGCCTGGTTCCACGCCAATTTCGAGTTCGACGCGCCGGATGAGAATATGCGGACGGAAGAAGTTGAAGCCGGCTGATTTTTAGCTCGCGG
>CAJXFT010000339.1 GCA_913053235.1 uncultured Alphaproteobacteria bacterium | reverse complement strand
CGCTGCATCGGCGGGCAGATGATGGGCCGTCTGGTGTTCCGCAACAGTGACGAAAAAACCCGTGCCCGGACCATGGGCATAACCGATCTGAACCGCAAATACGGCCTGCACGAGCTCGCCGGCGGCGATGTCATGTTCGCCGCCACGGGCGTCACCGACGGCGCCATGCTGAAGGGCGTTCACCGCTTTCCCGGCGGCGCGCACACCCATTCGGTGGTGATGCGCTCGGGCACCGGCACCTTGCGCATGATCGAGGCCGAGCACGATTTCACCCGCCGCCCGCCGCGCGATTGACGGCTTGGAGGGCTGAGTTGGCGGCTGGGCAATCAGACTCGGGCGCCTTTCTCGCGGTCGAGCGTTCGGTCTCCGGCAAACGCTGGCGGGCGCGCCTGGAAGACGAGCGCGGCGCATTGGCGCTCGCCCAACAGCTTGAAATTTCCGAGATCCTGGCCCGCGTTCTCGCCGCGCGCGGCATTGCCGCCGAGGACGCCGACGGTTTTCTGAACCCGACGCTGCGCGACGCATTGCCCGACCCGTCGCGCCTCCGCGACATGGACAAGGCCGCCGCCTGCCTGGCCGAGGCCATCCGGGCCGGCGACAAGATTGCCGTGTTCGGCGATTACGACGTCGATGGCGCCACTTCGGGGGCGCTGTTGCTGCGCTTCCTCGAAGCCGTCGGCAGCAGCGGCAGCTATTATATTCCCGACCGCGGGCGCGAGGGATATGGCCCCAACGCGCCGGCGCTGCTGTCGCTCGCCGAACAGGGCGTCAGGCTGGTGGTCACCGTCGATTGCGGCATTGCCGCCTTCGAGCCGTTGCAGGCGGCGGCGGAGGCCGGGCTTTCGGTCATCGTCGTCGATCACCACATCGCCGAGCCACGGCTGCCCGCCGCCACCGCGATCGTCAATCCCAACCGCCTCGACGATGACAGCGGACTCGGTCAATTAGCGGCGGTGGGGGTGACGTTTCTGCTCCTGGTGGCGCTCAACCGGACGCTGCGTGAGGCCGGGCATTACGCCGCCGGTGCCGAACCGGACCTTCTCGGCCTGCTCGATCTGGTGGCGCTCGGCACGGTTTGCGACGTCGTGCCGCTGACCGGGCTCAACCGGGCGCTGACGGTTCAGGGTCTGAAGGTGATGGCGCGGCGCGGCAATATCGGCCTGGCGGCGCTCTCCGACAGCGCCGGCCTTAAAGAGGCGCCGAACGCCTATCACGCCGGCTATGTGCTCGGGCCGCGCGTCAATGCCGGCGGGCGGGTCGGCGAATCGAGCCTCGGCATCCGCCTGTTGACGGCCGCCGACGGCGAAGCCGCGGAGGCCATCGCGGCGCATCTCGGCGAGCTCAACAAGGAGCGCCAGGCGATCGAGGCGGATGTCCTCGACGCCGCCATGGCGCAGATCGAGGCGCGCGGCGAGACGCCGGCGCCGATCCTCATCGCCGCCGGTGCCGGCTGGCACGCCGGCGTCGTCGGCATCGTCGCCAGCCGCCTCAAGGAGCGCTATTCGCGCCCGGCCATCGTCATTGCCGTCGCGGGCGGCGAGGGCAAAGCCTCGTGCCGCTCGGTCGCCGGGGTCGATATCGGTGCCGCGGTAACGGCGGCGCGCCAGGCCGGTCTTCTGCTCAGTGGCGGCGGCCACGCCATGGCGGCCGGTTTCACGGTGGCCGAGGAAGGGCTGGCGGCGCTCGGCGATTTTCTCATGCAGCGCCTGGCGCCGCTCGCGGAAGCGGCGCGCCAGGCGGCGAGCCTCGGCATCGACGGCGCGCTTAACGTCGAGGGGGCAACGCTCGAGCTGGTCGAGGAGCTCGCACGCGCCGGCCCGTTCGGCGCCGGCAATTCCGAGCCGCGCATGGTCATCACGGCGTCGCGCATCGTCAGCGCCAGCGTCGTCGGCAACGGCCATGTGCGCTGCATATTGGCCGGCGCCACCGGCAAGCGCCTGACCGCCATCGCCTTCCGCGCGGCGGGCGAGGAATTGGGCCATATGCTGCTCTCGGCTTCGCAGGGGCCGCTCCATGTGGCGGGAAACTTGCGCCTCAACCGCTGGCGCGGGCGCGTGGATGTGCAGCTCATCATTCAGGACGCGGCGCCGGCGAGAGCCACGGATTCGCCGTGACTCAGGCGAATTGCGGCATATTTCGCGCAAACCGCATTTGCCGCCTTGATTTTACCCCGCCACCCGACTAGATAGCCCCTTGGCTCTCGACCCCTTCGTCTAGAGGTTAGGACACCACTCTTTCAAGGTGGAGACACGGGTTCAATTCCCGTAGGGGTCGCCAGCTTTTTCAATGGATTAGCGCAAATCGTATTTGGTAATGTCCAAATTATGTCCACTATATGGTGCTGAAACGACCCTCAGAGGCCCATATCCGGCGCGTGTCTCGCGAAAGGCGGTTTCGGGGTGGTCGGGTAGGCACGTTGTCTCAACGCGGCGGGGGAAGGTTGGTCGGAGCGGCAGGGCATTAGGTTCTAAATTTCTCCTCGGGTGCGGGCTCAAATCCTGCCAGCGATAGGCAACAAAATTATTTTGCTCATTGGAAGGGCCGGTCTTCGTCGCTCTCGATCTTCTCACCTGTCTGCATCGACACGACGTTTGATGCGGCCTCGTTGAGCGGCGGCCCGCTTTTGCTCATTTGCGGGTCTACATCAAAAAAGGACGGATAGTCGGTAATT
>CAJXFT010000338.1 GCA_913053235.1 uncultured Alphaproteobacteria bacterium | reverse complement strand
GCGATAGCCCCGGCCGCGGCAATCCCCGCCGCCGACATCGATTCGGCGACCAGATAAACCGCTTCGGCGGACTCACCGTCGGCCCGCGCGGCGGCCCGCGCGAACCAGGCGTATGACTGCGCCATGTCGAGCGGCACGCCCTCTCCGAGGGCATGCATGATGGCGAACAGCCGCTGCGCGTCGACATAGCCCTGGCGCGCCGCGAGATCGATCCAGAGCGCGGCTTCGCTGAAGTCCTCGGCGACGCCGAGGCCGCGATAATAGAGATCGCCGAGCCGGTATTGCGCCGAGGCGACGCCCTGCTCGGCGGCGAGGCGAAACCAATGCGCCGCCTGAACGAAGTCCTGCGCGACGCCGTAACCGTTGGCGTACATCACGCCGAGCCCGATTTGCCCGTCATGGTCTCCGGCTTCGGCGAGGCCGCGGAATTCCTCCAGCGCCGTCTCGTAGTCGCCGCGCTCGAAGGCGACCATGGCCTCATCCCAGCCGGCCCGCGCCGGCGCCGATAGCGACAGCGCCAGCGCCACCATGACGAGGATTGCGATGACGGTGTTTTTCACGGGTTTCTCACCTTTCCGGGCGGCGCCGAACGGGATTGCATGGCGGCGTCCCGCCCGGCGCGGCGATCCTATTCACCCTGGCCGCTCAGCGCGTACGCCGCGTCGCGGTTGCTGGCGGCGTTGACATGGCCGGGGTCGAGGCTGAGCGCCTCCGTATAGTCGCTGATCGCCAGGTCATGGCGGCCCTGCAGCCAGTAGGCGATGCCGCGCATGTACCATGCCTCGACATGGCCGGGATCGAGACTGAGCGCCTCGCTATAGTCGGCGATCGCGCGCTCGCTTTGGCTCTCAATGTAGTAAACGATACCGCGGCCGGTATATACAGCCGCCAGATTCTCGCCGGACAGCTCGCCGGAGCGGATCGCGCGCGTGTAATTTTCGATGGCGAGATCGTAATCGCCGCGACTATATGCCGACCTGCCGGCCTCTGCGTCGTCGATCCCACCGGCCCGGGCCGAAGCCGCCCCGGCGCAGATGAAGGCCAACAGCAAAAGCGCAAATAAATCCAAGCGCGGCATTTGAACGGCGCCAGTCCGGATCACGCGGCGCTTCTTACCACGCCGTTGTTGGAGAGATGGATTTCGGCGAATTGGCCGTAGCTTTTTACCAGCTCGAGCGCGATGGCGCCTTTTGTGGTGGTGGTGCCGCTGCCGATTTCCGCCAGCTCATATTCGACGCCGTGCGGTAGATCGATGCGGGCGCGGTGAATGTCTCCGGTGACGGGATTGCGAATCGGCTCGCCGCTGCCGTCGATCACACCGGGCACGACGAAGCGGGCGGTTCTGTTCTCGACATCGACGCTGAAATCGATCGGTCGAAACAGCGGCTCGAGGATCTTGCTCGACATCGCGGTATAGACGGCCCAAATCGTCGCCATGGGCTCGGTTTCCTCACCGTTAAGGATAGTGATCATGGCGTCGCGCTGCGCTTGGGTGGCGCTTTCATCGACGATCAACAGCATCTCGCCACCGCCCTCATGTATGGGCCCCGGCCATTTATAAATGCCGGCGGCGCGCACACCGTCCAATTCGGTGCCGCCAAAATGCCCTTCATCGATTTGAAAGCCCATCGCCGCTTCGCAAGCGCCATGCGTCGGCAGGGCTTTGAATTGACACGGACAGCCATAAGCGCAATTGCAGTTTACAAATTCGCGCCCCCTGATGCGCCAATCGATCATGAAATCCTCCGCCGCTGATTATGGCTCGGTGCAATCTTTTAACGCGCCAGCCACCATTCGCGCCATCTCTTCCTTGTCACGGGATTTGCAAATGATGGGAGCGGGGCCGGGGCGAGGTGCGGATCAGCCGCGGAAGCCCTTATGCAGCCACCAGGAATTTTCGTTCATGGAGAAATACGGCTTGTAATGGCGAATGGCGGAATGTTCGACGACGCGGCGCACCTGATTGTCGAGGATATATCCCTCTCCCCCCAGATACACCACCAGGATGGCATTGCCGACATTGAGGTTGAGATCCTCGACCACGACGATGCGCATTTCCTCGACGGTGTAGCCGAGCGCGCGCAGCGACATGTATTTGCTGATCGCGTAATCCTCGCAATCGCCGTCGTGAATGAAGAATTGTTGGGGCGTCGCCCAGTAATCTTCCTTGTTCCAATTTCGAATATCGGTGATGTAGCGAATGCTGTTGAGATAGCGGTTGACCCTCTCGATCTGCTGGCGCCGCGATGTCGCCGAGAGAGCCCGCGTCGAATCGAGAAACGCCTGCCATTCCTCGAGATGGCATGTGTTGAAAGTCCGCGAGTCGCACGTGCCCTCGGGAATCTCGGTGGTCTTGAAATAACGCTTGAGCATGCCGCGCCATTTGGGAAAGGCCTTGAGATTCTGGCTGCCGATCTCGCGCGTGCCGAACAGTTTGGGATAGGGGCCGGCTTCGAGCGGCGCCGCGCTGGCCCAGACGCCGAGCATAAACGCCGCCGCCAGGGAGCACAGCACGGCGTGCGACAACAACTTCTTCTGATTTATTCGGCTCCACATGCGCTTTGACCGTTTTCAATGCAACGCCGGAACATCATGCATCGCCGGCGCTTTACATTCTGTAATAGTTATCACGCACAACACTATATTTTTCTTTTGCCCTCTTCGGTGGTGGA
>CAJXFT010000337.1 GCA_913053235.1 uncultured Alphaproteobacteria bacterium | reverse complement strand
GCCTATCTGGTGGTCGACGAGACCTACCGCGAATCGGTCTATGGCGAGGCCGATATACCGGCCTCGCTGGCCAGCCTGTCGCCGCGCGTCATCACCATCGCCTCGATGTCCAAATGCCACGGCGCGCCGGGCCTGCGCATCGGCTGGCTGAGCTGCCGCGCGCCGGCGCTCGCCGAGCAGTTGGTGCTGGCCAAGCTCAACACCGTCATCTCCTGCTCGGTGGTCGACGAGTGCCTGGCGCTTGAAGTGCTGCGCCGCGCCGACACGGTGCTCGGCGAGGCGCTGGCCAAGACCGCGCGCTGGGTCGAGCGCCAGTCGGATCTCATCGAATGGGTGCGCCCGGACGGCGGCGCGCTCTGTTGCGTGCGGCTGAGGCCGGCGCGCTTCGACGATGCGGCCGTCAAGGCCTTCTTCCGCGAGCTCGGGCAGCAGAATGTCCTGGTGGCCCAGGGGAGCTGGTTCGGTGAGGAAGCGCGCATCTTCCGCGTCGGCTTCGGCTACCCGCCGCCCGGCGCTCTCGAAGGCGCGCTCGACGCCGTGAGCCGGGCGCTCGACGCGGCCGCTCAAGCCTCGGCGTCGCGGCGCGCCTCCCACGGTTGCCAATAGGCATCGACGCTGTCTTGGATTTCGCGCAGCGCCGTCTCGTTGCGGCGCGGCCCGAAAAGATGGGCGAAGCGCTCCTGCGGCTTGAGATAATCCTCCACCGGCAGGCGCGGATGCGGCATGCGGGTGTGGCTCACCGCGCCGTCGATATATTCCTTGAGCGGCCAAATGCCGGTCTTCACCGCCAGGCGGGCAATCTCGAAGCTGAGCTTGGCATCGAATCCCCAGCCGGTCGGGCAGGGCGCCAGCGCCAGGATCATGCGCGGCCCGTGCATGGCCCGCGCTTTTTCGATCTTGCGCGCCAGATCGAGCGGCTCGCCGGCGATTACGGTGGCGGCGTAGACGGGCTTGTTGGCCGTCCACAGGGCGAACAAATCCTTCTTCCAGCCCCGAAAGCCGGTGTTCCCGGCATCCGTGGTGGTGGCCGCGCCATGCGGCGTCAGGGCGGATGTCTGCTGGCCGGTATTGCCGTAGCCCTCATTGTCGTAACAGAAATAGATGAAATCGAGGTTGCGGTCGATGGCGCCCGATGTGGCCGAGAGGCCCATCCCGCCGGCCGTCCCGTCGCCGGTAAGAACGATCACCTGCAAATCTTCCCGCGGCGTGATACGGCCCTTGGCGCGCAGCACGTCCAGCGCATCGCGCACGCCTTGCGCACCAGCGGGCGCCGAGGCCATGGCGGTATATAGCCAGGAACCCCGGAACGGCGTGAAGGGATAGACCGACATCAGAGTCATGCAGCCCGCCGCATTGACGAACACGGTATTTTCGCCGAGCACGTCATAGGCATCGGTGAGCGCGGAAAGCCCGCCGCAGCCCGCGCACACGGCGGTGCCGGCGCCCAGCATATGGCGCGACGGCAAATCCCGCATGCGGCGGAAGCGGCTTTCGCCGGCGTCAGGCATGGCGCTTCTCCTTGCCCTCATGTTCGTCGTTCTGCCGTTCGACATGGGCGATGGCCTGGAGCTTGCGCACTTCGCGCAGTTCCGATTCGGTGAACAGCAGGCGCGGCGGCGGCGTTTCGCCGCTGGCCGCCGCGCGGCCGGTCTCGGCGGCGATTTCGAAGAACTCCTCGGCGCCGATATCGCGCCCGCCGAGGCCGCCGATGAAGCTGGCCAGCACCGGCGGCGCGTCCTTCCTGCCATAGAGCGCCGCGCTCAACTCGGCATGCAGCACGCCGCCCTTGCCCATCGAAATATTCTGATCGATCACCGCCGCCGCCTTTTTGCCGGCGAGCGCGCGGCAGAGCGCCTCGTCGGGGAACGGGCGCAGCAGTACCGGGCGCACCAAGCCGATGCGCACGCCGTCGGCGCGCAGCCTGTTCACCGCGTCTTTCGCCTTGGTGGCGAACGACCCCATCATGACGAAGACGATTTCGGCATCCTCGCAACAATATTCCTCGAGCGTGCCGTAGCGCCGCCCGAACCGGCTCTCGAAGGCATCCGCCGCTTCCTCGAAGACCTCGAGCGCGGCGCGCGCGGCAAGATGGGATTCGTAGCGAAAATAAGAATAGGGCGCGCCGCCGAGGACGACGACGGCCTGGCTGACCGGCTGGCCGCCGCGAAACCGGGTCGGGCCGGGGTCGAAGGGCGGCAGAAAGGCATCCACTTCGCCGGGGCTCGGAATATCGACCGGCTCGCGCGTGAACGAGAGATAAAAGCCGTCCAAATTGACGATCACCGGCAGGCGCACGCGCGCATCCTCGGCCAGGCGGTAGGCGATCAGGCTGGCGTCGAGCACTTCCTGGCAGGTCGCGCAATGAATTTGCAGGAAGCCGCAGTCGCGCGCCGCGAGAATGTCGTTATGGTCGGGCTCCAGGGTGACCGGCGAGGCGAGGGCGCGCGACACGTTGGCCATCACGAAGGGCGCGCGCCAGCCGGCCACCGTATAGAGCATCTCCATGCCATAGAGCAGCCCCTGGCTGGAGGTGGCGGTGAACACGCGCACGCCGGTGGCGGCGGCGGCGCCGGCGGCGGTGATCATGGAATGCTCGGATTCCATCATCACCATGCGGCACGCCATCTCGCCGGCGCCGATCCAATGCGCCAGCGTCTCGATGATCTCGGTCTGCGGCGTGA
>CAJXFT010000336.1 GCA_913053235.1 uncultured Alphaproteobacteria bacterium | reverse complement strand
GGTATCGCCCATGGCCCAGAAATTGTCCGATGTCGGAATGCGGATGATTCTGCTGTCCGGCAGGCCCGCCACTTTCCCCCACAGCTCAAAAGCCGCGTCGTCCTCGGCATAGACGGTGACCAGCAGCCGCTCGGCGGCCAGCCCGAATTCCCTGGTCACCAGATTCCAGGCCAGCTCGATGGCGCGCTCCTTGAAATAATCGCCAAACGAAAAATTGCCCAGCATCTCGAAGAATGTGTGGTGGCGCGCGGTATAGCCGACATTGTCGAGATCGTTGTGCTTGCCGCCGGCGCGCACGCATTTCTGCGACGTCACGGCGCGCTGATAGGCGCGCGTCTCGATACCGGTGAAAACATTCTTGAACTGCACCATGCCGGCATTGGTGAACATCAGCGTCGGATCGTTGTGCGGCACCAGCGGGCTGGAAGCCACGACCTCATGGCCGTGGCCGCGGAAATATTCAAGAAAATGGCTGCGAATATCGTTGACGCTTTGCATGGCAAATCCGAATTGAGGCAAGCGCCTGCTATTTAAAGTGCCGGGGATGGCCTGTCCAGCGTGGAGCGCCGGCGGCGGCGCCAAAAAAAGCCAAGGCCGCGCGGATTTTCGTTCCGCGCGGCCTCCGATTTGGTCACGTCACACGCGCGGCCCAGCCGCGCGCCGGTGCATTTCCTCAGCCCATGCTATTCGCCGACCGCCTCCGCCGCCGCATCATCCTCGACGATTTCGACCGGCGCGTTGGCGCCAAGACCGGCGTCTTCGCGGATCGCCGCCTCGATGGCGTCCGCCATCGCCGGATTGTCGGCCAGGAATTGCTTGGCGTTCTCGCGCCCCTGACCGATGCGCTGGCTGTCATAGGAATACCAGGAGCCTGATTTCTCGACCAGACCGGCCTTTATGCCGTGATCGATCAGCTCGCCCATGCGCGAAATGCCGACGCCGTACATGATGTCGAATTCGACCACCTTGAAGGGCGGCGCCATCTTGTTCTTGACCACCTTGACCCGGGTCTGGTTGCCGACCACCTCGTCACGGTCCTTGATGGCACCGATGCGGCGGATATCGAGGCGCACGGAGGCGTAGAATTTGAGCGCGTTGCCGCCCGACGTGGTTTCGGGGCTGCCGAACATGACGCCGATCTTCATGCGGATCTGATTGATGAAGATGACCAGGCAGCGCGAGCGCGAAATCGACGAGGTCAGCTTGCGCAGCGCCTGGCTCATCAGGCGCGCCTGCAGTCCGACATGGGTATCGCCCATCTCGCCCTCGAGCTCGGCGCGCGGCACCAGCGCCGCGACGCTGTCGACCACCACCACGTCGACGGCACCGGAGCGCACCAGCGTATCGGTGATTTCGAGCGCCTGTTCGCCGGCATCGGGCTGGGAGATCAGCAATTCGTCGACATCGACGCCGAGCTTACCGGCATAGGCCGGGTCGAGCGCATGTTCGGCATCGACGAAGGCGCAGATGCCGCCGAGCTTTTGCGCGCTGGCCACGGCATGAAGGGCGAGGGTGGTTTTGCCGGAACTTTCGGGGCCGTAAATCTCGACTACGCGGCCCCGCGGCAAGCCACCGATGCCGAGCCCGATATCGAGCCCGAGCGAGCCGGTGGAAATGGCCTCGACCTGCACCGCGGTGTCGCTTTGGCCGAGCTTCATCACCGAGCCCTTGCCGAAATTGCGCTCGATCTGGCTCAACGCGGCGTCCAACGCTTTCTGCTTGTCCATGTCGTTCCTTTCAACGAGCCGCAAGGCCGGGTCTGACATATCAACCTCCCTTATTTCATAGCTGGAGTGGGGATGCAACGCGACCAATGTACATGGTTTGTTCTCAGACGCAAGAAGGTTTGCGAACAAATCGATTAACCTGTTGGATAATATAAATTTAATATCGTTCGTTCGGCCTATGTTCAGGGTCGGGAACAGCCTGTGGGAGCAAAATTCATGGCGCCAGGCGCAATCATCGGCTGATGTCACGCAAGCCTCCCCGATGCGGCGAATCACCGTCTGTTGCCGGTCTCGTCATGCCGGATCGGTGCATACGGTACGAGACCGGGAAACCGGCGGCCGGTTCTACTTGCGCGGCGGCGCCATGGCGTGCTTGATGTGAGCGGCGCCGGGAGGCGGCGCAGCGGAGGCCCCATGATCAAGACAAAACATCTCTTTACCATGCCCGTCGAGGTCGAAATGCCGTTGCAGATGGTCGGCCCGACACCGATCGGCGAGCGCCGCATCGCCAAGGTCAGCGGCGGCAGCTTCAAAGGCCCCGAGCTTCAGGGGACGATCCTGCCCGGCGGCGGCGATTGGTTGCTTCTGCGCGCCGACGGGGCGCTGCAACTGGATGTCCGTGTGACCCTCAAGACCGACGACGATGCGCTGATATATATGACCTATCGCGGCTTCCGCCACGGCCCGGCGGAGGTCATGGAACGGCTCAACAAGGGCGAGGCGGTGGACGCTTCCGAATATTATTTCCGCGTCGCGCCGTTTTTCGAGACCGGGGCGGAAAAATATGACTGGCTCAACCGCATCGTAGCGGTCGGCACGGGACACCGCCTGGCCACGGGTCCGGTCTATGAGGTCTACCAGATATTATAAGCCCCCATTTCCCAGATGAAACCGATATTTCATGCGGCGGCAACATGATTCTGCTATAAGAATCAATGTCATACACACCTCAGAACAGACGCTCCCCGCCTCA
>CAJXFT010000335.1 GCA_913053235.1 uncultured Alphaproteobacteria bacterium | reverse complement strand
AACGAAATATTGGCCGCGGAATAGCCAAGCGGTCGACAGCTTCTCGTCGACCGGCATATCTGGAGCGCCACGCCGCGGTAAAATCGCGGCGTGGCGTTTCCGTTTTATGTGCCGCACATGAAGCGTTGCTAATGCCCGTGCGCTTTCTCCGCCGGCTCGGTCATGATGATGATCGAGGCGACAATCAGGACTATCGAAACAACGATGATGACGGTGCCGATGGCGTTGATCTCGGGCGTGATGCCGCGCCGTATCGCCGACCAGATGTACATCGGCAGGGTGTTGTCGCGCCCGGTGAGAAAGAAAGTGACGGGGATCTCGTCGAACGAGAGCGTGAAAACGAGCAGTGATGAGCCGATGATCGAGGTGCGGATGTTGGGCAAGGTTATGCGCCAAAATGTCCGCAACGGCGTGGCGCCGAGATCGGCCGATGCCTCGATGATGCGCCGGTCGAAGCGTTGCAGCCGGGCAAAGACGCTGGTTATCACAATCGCGGTGAACGCCGTGCCATGACCGATGATCACGGTGATCAGGCTAAGCTCCACGCCAAACTGCGAAAAGAAGCTCAACATCGAAACTCCCGTGACGATGCCGGGCAGGGTGATCGGCAGGATCACCAGGCGGCGAAAAATCGCCTTGCCGGGAAAGTCGTAGCGGCTGAGGGCAATCGCGGTCGGAACGCCGATGGCAATACAGATCGCCAGCGCGGCGAAGGCGACGATGACGCTGTTGCCAACGGCGGCGATGAGCTGCGGGTTGGAGAAGGCTTTGACGTACCAGTCAAACGTCCAATCGCCAAGCGGCAGACGCATCACCTTGTTGGAATTGAAGCTGAACACCATCAGCGTCGCGATCGGAACGTAGAGGAAAGCGAGGACGAGGCCGGTGATGACAGCCAGTGTTCGGTAACTTAGATCCAATTGACCCGAACGGCGGCGCTTTTTAGGCTCGCTGTCTGGCGCTGCGTTGTGATCGAGAACGGTCATCGCAATTCTTTCGAATTAACCCAGATCGAGCCGGCCGGCGCGCTCGAAGCGGTCCGACAGCGTGATCACCGCGAGCACGATGAACAGCATCACCATCGACAGCGCCGAGCCGAACGGCCAATTCATCGCCTGGCCGAACTGGGTCGAGATAACGTTTGAGACCATGTTCGAATAGGGTCCGCCGACCATCCGGGGCGAGATGAAGTCGCCGAAAGCGAAGCAGAAGGTGAAGGTGAACCCGACCAATATGCCGGGGACGGAGAGCGGCAAGGTGACGCGCAGAAAGGTGCCGATATTGGCCACACCGAGATCCTTCGAGCCCTCGATCAGGTTCTTCGGAATCTTCTCCAGCGTGGCGAAGATCGGCATCACCATGAAGGGTGTAAAGATATACGCCATGGTGATCGTCATGGCGTACTGGTTGTACAGCAGGATGCCGCTCGGCTCATCGATGATGCCGAGCCACATCAGCAAGGTATTCAAAATGCCTTCGGTGCCCAACACGATCTTCCAGGTGTACACACGCAGCAGATACGACACCCAGAGCGGGATGATGGTCGCCACATAAATGATCATGCGCAGACGCTTCGAGCGCATCTTAAAGACCAGGAAATAGGTCAGCGGATAGGCCAGCGCAAAGGCGATCAACGAGACGATGATGGAAATTTTCAGGCTTCGCAGAAGGATCGTCACATATTGCGATTCAGCAAAAACCTTGACGTAATTGGCGACCTGAAAGTCGGGCACGTGAAACGGAAACTGGGTGCGGTAGAAGCTGATCATCAGCATGATCACATACGGCACCAGCAGGACGACGACCCACCAGATCAACGGTATGGAAATAAGGGTGGCAAATTCCAGCCGGCGGCGCTGGGCGTGTTTCATCCGCCGCCGACCATGCGTCGCGTCACCGTCTTGCAGCGGCCCGGCGGCCCGAGAGTGGTTAAAAACTCGCCTTCCCCGACGCCAAGTGTCACATCGCCCATAGCGAGCACAGCGCCGCGAAAAATCCTGGTGACATTTTCGATGTCGAGAATATTGGCCATAACGCAAGGGGCGGATGCAGGGCGCGAAGCGGCTGCTTAGCCGGTTGATTTTGCGCCATGATACCAGTTATGGCGTCGGCTGGGGAAGCAGTCTTCGGCTTAAGCGTCGAAGCCAAGTTCCTTTTTCAGGAGGGCGTAAGCGGCGTTGCTGTCGCGCGTCGCCAGCAGCCCGGCGGCGGCCAACACATAATGCTTGTCGAGCAGAACGGACGCTCCGGTCGGCACCAGCGAACCTTCCGCGCGGCGTTCGAGTGCGCCGCCAAGGGTTTCGCCGGCGGCCGTGTCATGCACCAACATGCCGCCGGTGCCGATGATGCGCGGGACCTCGCGCAGATCCAATCCGTGCTGAAAAAAACTGGTTCCCTGGCCGGGCACATAGACGGTGCGAAGGCGCCCGCAATGGCGGCGCAATGCGTGGGTAATGCAGGAAATGGCGAACAGCCGGTCAAGCGCCTCCTCGCCGGCGTCTTGCGGCATGAAATCCGGATCGTCGCGGCGCCGGCGCGCAGCCTCGGCGGCGCGACCGCGCGGCCAGTTGCGCGCCGTGGTTTCGCCGTCGAGCCAATCGCCGTCCGCTTCATAGACTCCCGAAGCACTCCAGCGCATGCCGAGATCGCCCTGCACCGAACGCGTTACCGGCAGGGGCGGCAATCCCTCGGCCGTGATCCCCGGCGTATGCGGTGCCAAGGCAACG
>CAJXFT010000334.1 GCA_913053235.1 uncultured Alphaproteobacteria bacterium | reverse complement strand
CAGCCGCCCGCCATCCGCCATGCGGTGCTCGGCCATTCGCAAGATCTCGAACTGCTCGAAGTGACAAGTCCGGCGGACTTCGCCACGACGGAAAGTTAGCCGCCACCCGCGGCCTGCACGATATCCCAATTGGCGCGCAGGCTGTCGGTGACGTTCAAGGCGGCTTCGAGGGCGCGCCGGCCGTCCTCGCCGCTGACCGCCGGCGGGGTGCCGTTCTTGACCGCCGCGATGAAGGCTTCGATCTCGCGCTCCAACTCGTCGACTTCCTCGTAGCTCTCCTCCTGCATGGCGACGTCGGCGAGGCCGGCGATCGGTCCGGCGCTTTTCTTGCCGACGATGCGCGTCTTGCGCTTGTCGAAATCGACGGCGATATAGGCGTCGGACTGGAAGATGCGCATCTGGCGCTCGGTCTTCAGGCTGATGCGGCTGGCGGTGATGTTGGCGATGCAGCCGTTTTCGAATTTAACCCGGGCGTTGGCGATGTCTTCGGAGTCCGAAAAAACCGGGGCGCCGGCGGCGTCAATAGAGGCGATCGGCGCATGCACGAGAGAGAGGATAAAATCGAGATCGTGGATCATCAGGTCGAGAACGACGCTGACATCGGTGCCGCGCGGCTTGAACGGCGCGATGCGGAGACTCTCGATAAACAGCGGATTGTCGAGGCGGCGGCGGAGGAATTCGGCGGCGCCGGAAAAGCGCGGCAAATGCCCGATCTGCAATACCAGCTCTTTCTCGTCCGCCAGCGCGATCAGCCGCCCGGCGTCATCGAGATCATCGGCGATCGGTTTTTCGAGCAGCACATGCACGCCGGCTTCGAGAAATGCCCGCGCCACTTCAAAATGCGCCCGCGTCGGGACGGCGATGGTGACGGCGTCGATTTGGCCGACCATGTCGCGCCCATCCGAGAAGCCGGTGACGCCGTGCGCCGCCGCCACGTCGCGCGCCCGCGCAGCGTCGCTGTCGGCCACCGCGACCAGCTCGGCGCGCGGCGAGGCGGCGATCTTGGCGGCGTGGAACTTGCCGAAATGGCCGACCCCGGCCACGCCCATTCTTAATTTTTCCGCCACGCTTTTCTTGTCTCACCTTGTGAAATAATATGGAACCCCAGTCAACCGGAGAGGCTTGCCCCGTGACCGATGCCCCGTTGAACGATCAGGAATTATCGCTGCTCGGCGAGTTCGATACACCCACAATCTGCAACGCGCTGGAAATTGTTTGTCCCGAGCGGCGCGCCCTCGGCTTCACGGTGCGCCATCTGCATTGCGCTTTTCCCGCCCTCGCGCCGATGGTCGGCTATGCGCGCACGGCGCGGGTGCGCGCGGCGGCGCCGCCGGCGGCCGGCAACCAGGATCAGACCGCCCGGCGCCTCGCCTATTACCGCTATATCGAGGATGCGCCCGGCCCGACCGTCATGGTGATCGAGGATATCGACACGCCGCCCGGCTTCGGCTCGTGGTGGGGCGAGGTGCATTCCAATGTGCACCGCGCGCTGGGAGCGCTCGGCGTCGTCACCAGCGGCTCAATGCGCGACCTCGATGTGATCGCCGAGGGCTTTCAACTGCTCTCCGGCTCGGTCAGCCCGTCGCATGGCTGGGTGCATCTGGTCGATTGCGGCACTGAGGTCAACGTGCACGGCATGCTGACCTGCTCGGGCGATTTGGTCCATGCCGACCGCCACGGCGCCGTCATCATCCCGCATGGCGTGGCGCGCCAGGTGGCGGCCGCCGCCAGGCTCTGCATGCGGCGCGAAAAACCGATATTGGATGCCTGCAAGAGCGGCGATTTTTCGGTCGATCTGATCGCCAAGGCGCTCGCCGAGGCGGAAGATATTCACTGACGGGAAATCGCGTTTCACTTGGTGCTTGCCTGCCATCCCGCGGTGCTTATGATGTCAGGCGATATTGAACCGCCGCGTCGCTGCGCGGCGCTAAGGGACGCAAACAAAGGCAATAACGCGCTTCGTTGGAAAGCGTATCGCGATGGAGGAAGGCAGCGTGTCGACACCGCTTGAGTCATGTCACGCATTGGTGCTGAACGCCGATTACCGGCCGCTCAGCTATTTCCCGCTGTCGCTGTGGCACTGGCAGGACGCGGTCAAGGCGGCCTTTCTCGAGCGCGTCAATATCGTCTCGGAATATGACCTTGCCGTGCATTCGCCGAGTTGCGAAATTCGCCTGCCCAGCGTCATCGCGCTCAAGCAATATGTGCCGCTCGCCAGGCGCCCGGCCTTTACCCGCTTCAACGTCTTCCTGCGCGACCGCTTTTCCTGCCAATATTGCAGCGGCCGCTTTGCCGTCGAGGATCTGACCTTTGACCATGTGGTGCCGCGCTCGCGCGGCGGCTACACGAGTTGGGACAATGTGGTGACGGCCTGCACCATCTGCAATCTCGCCAAGGGCAGCCGCCTGCCCAACGAATGCGGCCTGCATCCGCGCCACGCGCCGCGCCCGCCGACCACCTACGACCTGCATGATGCCGGCCGCGAATTCCCGCCGCGCTTTCTGCATCAGAGCTGGCGCGACTATCTCTACTGGGATTCCGAACTCGAAGAAAGCTGACGCTTTCGCGCGATGGCGGGCTGCGGATGCCCATCCGGCCCCCGCCTGGCGTTTGACCGGAACCCACAAAGACTCTCTCAAACGGCACACCCCCCGGAATGCACTTTCTTGCATTCCGGCAAGCGACTGAGCGCCCGAGTTAATACGAGGTAGCCAAGGGGGCGGATGCCCCCGCCCGGCGATTGAGGG
>CAJXFT010000333.1 GCA_913053235.1 uncultured Alphaproteobacteria bacterium | reverse complement strand
GGACAATATCCTGAACAAGCCATACAATAAGAGAGAGCTGGCCGAGAAAGTGCGCGAGGCTCTCGACGACCAGGCTTGAGCCTCGGCCTCGCTGCCTGTCAGTGAGGTGATGTGGCGGCAAATAGTGAAGCATGGACGGCGATTCGACCTGCGCCGGAGGTGGAAATATGCGATCCTTTATTAACCGATCGGGTTTGTCTGGGAGACTGGACGCGTGACACAAAGCAAATCGAAGAATGAGCGCCAGATCGAAGCCGGTGGCGTGATATACCGCGAGGGCGATCCCGGCGACGCGGTATTTGTCATCCAAGAGGGCGAAGTTGAAATATTGCGCGAGACCGACGGCAAGGCCGTGCGCCTCGCCGTGCTGAGCCGGGGCTCGATTTTCGGTGAAATGGGTGTGCTTCGCGACAAGCCGCGTTCGACCACGGTTCGTGCCTTGCAAGAGACCAAGATGATCGTGCTCTCCAAGCCTGATTTCCTGAATGCTTTCGGTGGCGAGAAGGATTCCCTGGCGTTGCGGCTGTTGCGCATGCTCTGCGGCCGCCTGATGGAAGCGGACGAACATCTGCTTGAGCGGCAAAATCCCGTGACCGGCACCGCCATCAAGAAAGTCGGCAAGATACTTCTGCTTCCCGATTCACATATGATCGAGACCCAAATTGGCAGCCGAGGAATCGAAATTACCGATCTGCCATACGTGATCGGCTGTCACACCATTGCCGACCACCGCACCAACCTGGCGCCGGCGGAGCTTCTTATCCGTTCGCCGGGCAATTTTCAGGTAAGCGGCAAGCATGTGATAATCGAGGACCATAATGGATTTCTGGTCGCCCGCGATCTGGGCAGCCATTTGGGCACATTGGTGAACGGCGTTCGGGTGGCTTATTTCGAGCAGGAAGATGAAGCCTCGCTGAATTTCGGCGACAACGGCGTGCAGCTGGGCAGCATAGATTCGCCATTTCGCTTCCGCATGATCGTCGAACGGGCGCGGCGCTAATTCAGCCACCGGCCGGCTCCCCCGAATCGAAGTCATTAGAGCAAATCCCGAGCAGGTGGAATCACCTGCGACGACGCATTTGCTTGCACCCAAAGAGATAGAGCGTGGCGGGTGAGCGCAAGCGAACCTGACATGCTCTAGTCGGCGTATCGGGGTGCGCCCGCGGCCGGATTCGCGCCACCGCGGCCGGCAAACGAGAGAAAACTGAATTGGCCTCTTGATTTTTGCGGCGATAGTTTCTATATTTCGAAACATGTCGAATTATCCAATTAATGACGCCGAGGAACTGGCCGCCCTGTTCAAGGCGCTGTCCAACCCGCACCGGCTGAAGATTTTCATCGGGCTGGCGCGTTGCTGCCGGCCGGGGCAGGCTTGCGCGCCGAGCATGCGGGCTTGCGTCGGCGAGTTGGGCGACGGGCTGGGGCTTGCCCCCTCCACCATATCGCATCACCTGAAGGAGCTGCGCCATGCCGGCCTCATTCACATGAAGCGGGCCGGGCAGCATGTCGAATGCTGGGCCGACCCGGAGGCGCTGGCGCGGCTATCCGAATTTTTTCACTTTGCCGGCGGCGACGCATCCGAGTTGGCGGCGTTCGCCGAAGCGCATGACAAGACCATGGGAGAACAAAGATGACGAGCGTGAGATCAAACGACGAAATCCGCACTAGCGTACGCCACGCCTATGCCGCGGCGGTCGAGACCGCAAGCGACGTTGGCGGCCTCAGCGCCAGCGCGAGTACGTCCTGTTGCCCGGCGCCCGGCGCCAGTGCGCCGACCGACGGCCGCGTGCTCGGCTACGGCGAGGATGAGCTGGCGGCGGTTCCCGAAGGCAGCAATCTCGGCCTCGGCTGCGGCAATCCGACCGCCCTCGCCGAGTTGGCCGAGGGCGAGACGGTATTGGATTTGGGCAGTGGCGCCGGCTTCGATTGCTTCCTCGCGGCGCCCAGGGTGGGCGCCTCGGGCCGCGTGATCGGCGTCGATATGACGCCCGAAATGCTCGAGAAGGCGCGCGCCAACGCAGAGAAGTCGGGGGCGGAAAATGTCGAGTTCCGGCTCGGCGAGATCGAGCATCTGCCGCTCGCCGACGCCACCGTGGATGTGATCATCTCCAACTGCGTCATCAACCTCGCGCCCGACAAGAACGCCGTCTTCCGCGACGCTTTTCGCGTGTTGCGCCCGGGCGGGCGGCTGTGCATTTCCGATATCGTCGCCACCGAGGAATTGCCCGCCGATTTGAAAAACGACATGGGCATGGTGTCGAGTTGCATCGGCGGCGCCGTTCATGTCGATGCGCTGGTCGCCGGATTGAAAGCGGCCGGTTTCGATGCGCCCGAGGTCGATGTCAAGGAAGAGAGCCGCGCCTTTATCGCCGATTGGGCGCCCGGGCGCGGCATCGAAACCTATATCGCCTCGGCCACCATTCGGGCGGTAAAGAGCAGATAGCGCTGAGCCGACAAGGCCCGAAGATTGGCGGATCACAAAAAGACTCGTCCAAACGGCACACCTCCGGAATGCGTCTCTTGCATTCCGGCAAGCGCGACTGCGCGCCCGAGTTAATACGAGGTAGCCAAGGGGGCGGATGCGACCGCCCGGCGATTGAGGGAACAAACAAAAGAGACCCGCGCGGATGCCCCACCCGGCCCCAGCCCAGCGAGCTCCGGAACCCACAATGATTCTCGCAAACGGCACCATCCCCGAGCGCGCTCTTTTTGTTGGCCCCTCAAGCGCCGGGCGGTCGCATCCGCTCCCTTGGCTACCTCGTATTAA
>CAJXFT010000332.1 GCA_913053235.1 uncultured Alphaproteobacteria bacterium | reverse complement strand
CTCGCGCTGCACCTCGACGCCGGTGATCTTGATCGCGGGGACGCGCCAGGCCAGGCACAGCATGGCGGCGCCGACGCCGGTGCCGACATCGAGCACCGTTTCGCCCGGCGCCGCCGGCACGCTCGCCGCCAACAGCACCGGGTCCATGGCGACGCGGTATCCGGCGGCGTACTGGCGCAGCGTCACCTGGCCGCCCAACAGGGCGTCGCGCGTGACTTTTTCAGGCAGCGCCATCGAACTCTCCCGCTTCACGCAAGATATGGCGCGCCCGCTCGGCATCTTCGTCAAGCACCATCAGGCGGCGCGGGATGGCCGAGGCGCTGCCCTCGAGGACGCTCATATGTTGATCCAGAACAAAGCTTTCGATGCCGTCATCGCGCAATAGTGCCTCCAGGAAAGACAATTTGACCGGATCGTTCAATCTTAACAATTCCACCATGGCAACTCCGCGGCAATTCCGCCACTCTTCAAACAGCTTCGCCGCCGCCGCAAAAAATGCGTGCATTGGTGCGCCCAAACGTTATTAATAATGCCCTTCGGCGCGGCGCCATCATGCTTGCCGCTGGCGCGCGCCGCGTCAAGGCGCGCGCGGTGGCGAGACGGGGCCAGCGCCGATAGGCCGGCGGCATCAGGAAGAGGGTAGATTGGGCGAGATCATTCAATTCGACAGCGAGGCCCCGGCGGCGCCCGAGGAAGACGCGACGCTCGACCAGTTGCAGGCCCTCGTGGCCGAGGATTTGCGCGAGGTAAACCGCGTCATCCTCGAATATATGAACAGCGATGTGGCGCTGATCCCGACGCTGGCCGGCCATATCATCGCCTCCGGCGGCAAACGGCTGCGCCCCATATTGACCCTCGCGGTGGCCAGAATGTGCGGCTATTCGGGGACCCGGCATATCAGCCTGGCCGCCTGTGTCGAGTTCATCCACACGGCGACGCTGCTGCATGACGATGTCGTCGATGAGAGCGACCTCAGGCGCGGCGCGGCGACCGCCAATGCGGTGTGGGGCAACAAGCCGAGCGTTCTGGTCGGCGATTTTCTGTTCTCGCGCGCTTTTCAGCTTTCGGTCGCCGACGGCTCGCTCAAGGTGCTGGCGATCCTGGCCAACACCTCGGCCGTCCTCGCCGAAGGCGAGGTGATGCAGCTGTTGACCTCGAACGATACCGAAACCAGCGAGGCCGCCTATCTCGATGTTATCACCGCCAAGACGGCGACTCTGTTCGCCGCCGCCTGCCAGTTGGGCGGCGTCGTCGCCGAGCGTCCGGCCAACGAGGAAGAGGGCTTGAGGAATTACGGCATCAATCTCGGCGTCGCCTATCAGCTCGTCGATGACGCGCTCGATTATTCGGCGCGCGAGAAGGTGCTGGGAAAATCCATCGGCGACGATTTCCGCGAAGGCAAGATCACGCTGCCGGTGGTGCTGTCGTTCCGCCGCGGCGGCGAGGAGGAGCGCAAATTCTGGCGCCGCACCATGGAAGAAGGCGAGCAGGGGCAAGAGGATTTCGAGCGCGCCGTGATGTTGATCGAGCGCCACGGGGCGATCCGCGACACCCTCGAGCGCGCCCGTCACTACGGCGCCGTGGCGCGCGATGCGCTCGCCATATTCCCGGTTTGCGACGAGAAGAAGTGCCTGCTCGACGTCATCGATTTCTGCATCCGCCGGGCCCACTGAGCGGCTATCGGCGATGACCGACACGGCCGTCTTGGTGACCGGCGCCGCCGGCTTGATCGGCTTCACTTTGGCGGCGCGGCTGCATCGATGCGGGCGCGCCGTTATCGGCATGGACCGCGTCGAGCCGGGCGAGGATTATGATTTTCCGTTTATCGCCGCCGATCTCTCCGATGTGCACAAGCTCTATGAAGCGCTCGACCGCGGCGCCGGCGGCATCATCCATTGCGGCGCCGTTTCGGGGCCGATGCTGCTCACCGACAATCCGCGCGCCATCGTCGAATCCAACCTCGTCGGCAGCGCCAATATTTTCGAGGCGGCGCGCCAGCGCAAATTGCGCCGCACCGTCTATTGCTCGTCGACCTCGGCTTACGGCGAGAACCCCGAGGGTCTGGAGATATGCAGCGAGGCGGTGGCGCTGAACGCCGTCGACGTCTATGGCGCGACCAAGGCGGGCGGCGATATTTTGGCCCGCGCCTATGCCGCGCAGCACGGCCTGGACGCGGTGGCGTTGCGCTTTTCCTGGGTCTATGGCCCGCGCCGGCGCACCGAATGCCTGATCCGCGAGATGCTCCAGGATGCGCTGCAGGGCCGCACCGGGCGGCACGCCTTCGGCCCCGGTTTCGCCCGCCAATATGTCTATATCGAGGACGTCGTCGATGCCTGCATCGCCGCCTATGACAGCGCCGATGTGGGGGCGCGCGCCTTCAACATCACCGCCGGCACGCGCAGCAGCTTCGACGATCTCGCCGCCGCCGTGCGCGCCGTGCTGCCGGGCGCGGAAATCACCAACCAGGGCGGAGAGGGCGCCGACCTCCACCATGCGCCGATGGATATCTCGGCGGCGCGCGAGACCCTCGGCTGGCGCCCGCAATGGCCGCTCGAAAAGGGCATGCGCGCCTACGCCGAATGGCTCGGCAGCCACGATTTTTGAATCATCGTGGCGCGAGGCCGGCTTGCCGCGCCGCGGCGATGGCGTTATAAAGCCGCCGCCGGCGGCGCAACCGCCAAGCCTATCTTATATCCCGGTATCGGAGTGTAGCTCAGCCTGGTAGAGCACTGTCTTCGGGAGGCAGGGGCCGGAGGTTCAAATCCTCTCACTCCGACCAAT
>CAJXFT010000331.1 GCA_913053235.1 uncultured Alphaproteobacteria bacterium | reverse complement strand
CGCCTCATTCCGTCGCCGCCGGGACGCATCGACAGCGGATCGATCGATTTCGAAGGGCAGAGCCTGTTGGACATGAACGAGCGCTCGCTCTACCAAATTCGCGGCAACAAAATATCGATGATCTTCCAGGAGCCGATGACGTCGCTCAATCCGGTGCTCACCATCGGCCGCCAGCTCACCGAAGCCTTGCAGTTCCATCTCGGCATGTCGCGCCGCGAAGCCCGCGAGCGCGCCCTCGAAATGCTTGACCTGGTGCAGATTTCGGAAGGCGAATCGCGCCTCAAGCAATATCCCCATCAGCTCTCGGGCGGCATGCGCCAGCGCGTCATGATCGCCATGGCGCTGTCCTGCGAGCCGCGCGTGTTGATCGCCGACGAACCGACGACGGCGCTCGATGTGACGATCCAGGCGCAGATCCTCGACCTCATGGCGGATCTCCAGGATCGTCTGGGCACCGCGATCATCCTCATCACCCACGACCTTGGGGTGGTCGCGCAGATGGCGGATCGGGTGGTCATCATGTATGCCGGCAAGATCGTCGAGCAGGCGCCGGTGAATGATCTGTTCGATGCGCCGCGCCATCCCTACACCGAGGGCCTGCTACGCGCTTTGCCGCGCCTCGACCGGCTGTCGCGCGGCGCCGGCGAGGATCGGCTCAGCGAGATGCCGGGCATCGTGCCGTCGATCTACGGCCGCCCGCCGGGCTGCGCCTTTGCGCCGCGTTGCCCGCTGGCGACGGAGCAATGCCGGAGCGCCGAGCCGCCGCTCGCGGCGCTCGCCGACGATCATCTGGTGGCTTGCTGGGTGCGGGCGCCGGGTTCATGACCGGCCAATCCCCAGCGCCCGAAAATCCGCTCCTCGAGGTGCGCGATCTGCACAAGCATTTCCCGGCGGAAGCAAAATTCCTGCGCGCCGTCAAGCTGTTCACGCGCGCCGTCGACGGCGTCTCGTTTTCGCTCGAGGCCGGAGAGACGCTCGGCCTGGTCGGCGAAAGCGGCTGCGGCAAGTCGACCGTCGGGCGGCTCATCGTGCGGCTGTTGAAGCCGACATCGGGCGCCTTGTACCTGCACGGGCGGAATGTCGCGGAGCTCAAGGCGGCGGCGCTCAAATCATACCGCCGCGACGTGCAAATCGTGTTTCAGGATCCCTATTCGTCGCTCAATCCGCGCATGACGGCGGGCGCTTTTGTCGGCGAGCCGTTCATCGTTCACGGCCTGGCAAAGGGCGCCGAAATCAAGCAGCGGGTCGGTGAGCTGTTCGACAGGGTGGGGCTCAGGCGCGAGCAGATGAGCCGCTATCCGCACGAGTTTTCGGGCGGCCAGCGCCAACGCATCGGCATCGCCCGTGCGCTCGCTCTCAGCCCGCAACTGATCGTCGCCGATGAGCCGGTTTCGGCGCTCGACGTTTCGGTTCAAGCACAGGCGATTAATCTGTTTGCCGATTTGCAGGCCGAGCTCGGCCTCGCCTATCTGTTCATTTCGCACGACATTGCCGTGGTCGGCCATATCAGCCACCGCATCGCCGTGATGTATCTCGGCAAGCTGGTTGAGATCGGCGCCAAGCACGCGGTGCTGACGCAGGCGCTGCATCCCTATACGCAAGCCCTGATGCAATCGGTTCCGGCGCCCGACCCGCGCCTCAAGCGTGCGCGTTCGGCGGTCGCCAGGGGCGAGGTGTCAAGCGCCATCCGCCCGCCCTCGGGGTGCCGCTTTCACCCGCGCTGCCCGCTGGCCGAGGAGCGCTGCAAGGCCGAAGAGCCGATGATGCGGGAAATCCAGACCGCGCATTTCGCCGCCTGTCACCTGATCTGACAGCGCCGGGCACGCTATACCTGGCGATGCTTTTCGAGGAAGCCGCCGACCGCCCTGTGGTAGGTCTCGGGGTCTTCCCAAAACGGCATATGCGCGCAGCCGCGGAAGACGGTATATTCCGCGTTCGGCATATAGTCGCGCGATATGACGACAATTTCCGGCAGCAGGTAATCATGCTCGCTGGCGGTGATCAGGGTCGGCGTGTGGACGTTGGGCAGATCCTCGATGCGGTTATAATTGCGCAGACTTCCGGTGCAGTTGAACATTTGCGGGCCGAACATGGTGTCCCACGGGCCGTGGCCGATATTGTTCATCGAATCGATTACCGGTTGCGGCCATATTTCGGTGCGGCACATATGGCGATAGAGCAGAATCGTCGCCGCCGCCTGATATTCGGGATGCTCGATCGTGCCCTCCGATTCGCGCAGCGCCATCATGCGCTGGGTCTCCTCGCCGAGGGCGCGCTTGACGCGCACGAAGCCCTGCTGCAAGAGCGCCATGTCGAAGCCGATATTGCCGGCGACGAAGCACACCACATTTTCGGGATAGGCGATGCAATATTCGAGCCCGAGCATGCCGCCCCAGGAATTGCCGAGCAGAAATACGCGGCCGAGGCCGAGGCTGGTGCGCACGGTCTCGACTTCCTCGACGTAACGCGGCACCGTCCATAGCGACGTGTCGTCTGGCTGATCCGATTCGCCGCAGCCGAGTTGATCCCACGACACCACGCGGAAGCCCCGCTCGGCGTAACATGTGTGCGCGTCCCTGACATAGGAACAGGGCGCGCCGGGGCCGCCATGCATCACCAGCAACACCTCCGTGCCGGCGCCGACGCTATAGGTCATGACCTCGTGATCGCCGACTTTCACGCGCTTGCGTTCCATGCCTTACCTCCCTGGCCCGCCGTCAGGCACTGGCCTCTTCGCGCATCGATTTGGCCGGCGGCTCGACTGAACCCGGTTGAGATAGCCGTAGATGTAGA
>CAJXFT010000330.1 GCA_913053235.1 uncultured Alphaproteobacteria bacterium | reverse complement strand
CCCAGGCGCGGCGCAGCCTGAGCCAGGAGCTTTACCGCCTGCGCGGGCTGTTCCCGGAGGATATCCAGGACGGCTTTGTTCTCGAAGCGGAGAGCGTGGCGCTGGAGGCAGGCCTGTTCGATGTCGATGTCGCCAATTTCGAGCACGGAATGGACGCCGGCGATCCGGAGGCCGCCACGCTCCATACCGGCGAATTGCTGGCCGGCCAGGAGGCCAATCAGGAAGGCTTCGACGAATGGCTGCGCGGCGAACGCGAGCGCCTGCGCGAGCGCGCCATCGCCGGCCTACACGAGATCATGCGCGCGCATCTCGAAGCCGCGCCCGAAAACGCCGCGAACGCGGCCAACAGCGTGCTCGCGCTCGACGCCGCCAGCGAAGCGGCGCACCGGGCGCTGATGCAGCTTCATGCCAACGCCGGGCGGCGCGATTTGGCGCTTCGGCAATATGACAAGTGCCGCGAGGTTCTGGCGCGGGAACTGGGCATCGAGCCGGATGGAACGACGCAGGCGCTTTACGAGAAGGTCAAGTCGGACGCGCCGGCCACCCAGCCCGATACCGACAAAGTCCGCCATGACGACGCGCTGCCGCTGCCGTCAAAGCCCTCTATCGCGGTGCTGCCGTTCGAAAATATGAGCGGCGACCCGGAGCAGGCTCATTTCGCTGATGGCATTGCGGAGGACCTGACTACCGCACTCGCGCGAAGCCGATGGCTCCTGGTCATCGCCCGCAACTCGAGCTTCGCCTTCAGGGGCCGAGCCCTTGATGTCAAGGAAATCGGTCGCGAACTCGGCGCCCGTTATGTGCTTGAGGGTAGCGTACGTAAGACGGGCAAACGCGTTCGGATCACGGCTCAATTGATAGAAACATCAGGTGGAGCACACTTATGGGCCGAGCGCTATGACCGCGACCTCGAGGATATCTTTGCAATCCAGGACGAGATAACGGAAACGATCGTGGCCCAAATCGAGCCCGAGCTCGTCGCTAGCGAGGGTGAACGCGCAAGACGTAAACATCCCGACAGTCTCGATGCCTGGGAGTGCTATCACCGTGGTCTTTGGTATCTCCACGAAAACACGCCTGATGACATAAATGTGGCGCGCCGCCTGTTCGGGCAGGCGGTGGAACTGGACCCAAGCTTTGGGCCAGCCTACGCCGCGCAGGTACTCATCCTCTTCTATGACAGCAACCTGGGGTACGGAGAGATTTCGCCTGACCGCGCGGCGCATGCGCTGGCAGCGGCACAAAAGGCCGTATCACTCGACGACAAGGACCCGTTTGCTCACGCCGCAATGGGTTGGGCCTACGCCATGGCTGGTGACTACGATGCGACCATCGACGAACTACAGATCTCCATTGACCTCAACCCAAGCTATGCGTTCGCCCATTATGGTCTCGGCTCGTTCCTGGCTCGCGCCGGCCGGCCAGAAGAAGCGGTCGAGTGCCTAGATAGGGCGATTCGGTTTGTGCCTGCGCCACTGGGGAGGATCGTCCGGTGTCATCGTACAGTCTGAACCTGTTCGGGGGCTTTGACCTGAGGGACGGTCAAGGTTCCGCGATCGCGGTACGCTCGAAAAAGGGCCGCTGCCTGCTGGCCTATCTGGCGCTTGCCCAGGGCCAGCAGGTGGGCCGCGATGAACTGGCGGCGCTGTTGTGGGGCGATCGCGGCGACGCCCAGGCGCGGCGCAGCCTGAGCCAGGAGCTTTACCGCCTGCGCGGGCTGTTCCCGGAGGATATCCAGGACGGCTTTGTTCTCGAAGCGGAGAGCGTGGCGCTGGAGGCAGGCCTGTTCGATGTCGATGTCGCCAATTTCGAGCACGGAATGGACGCCGGCGATCCGGAGGCCGCCACGCTCCATACCGGCGAATTGCTGGCCGGCCAGGAGGCCAATCAGGAAGGCTTCGACGAATGGCTGCGCGGCGAACGCGAGCGCCTGCGCGAGCGCGCCGTCGCCGGCCTGCACGAGATCATGCGCGCGCATCTCGAAGCCGCGCCCGAAAGCGCCGCGGACGCGGCCGACCGCATCCTGGCGCTTGACGCCGCCAGCGAGGAGGCGCACCGGGCGCTGATGCAACTTCATGCCGTCGCCGGGCGGCGCGATCTTGCGCTCCGGCAATATGACAAATGCCGTGAGATATTGGGCGAGGAATTGGGCATCGAGCCGGACGGCGCGACGCGTGAGCTATATGAGAGAATCAAGACCGAGTCAGGGGCAGCTATGGAAATCGCTGCTGACGATGCGCTGCCGCTGCCCTCGAAACCCTCCATCGCGGTGCTGCCGTTCGACAATATGAGCGGCGATGCGGAGCAGGAGTACTTCTCGGACGGCATCGCCGACGAAATCATCACCGGGCTTTCGCAGAGCGGCGATCTCTTCGTCATCGCCCGCAACACCTCCTTCACCTATAAGGGCGGCGCCACCGACATCAAGCAGGTCGGCCACGAGCTTGGTGTGCGATACGTCCTCGAAGGTGGCGTGAGAAGGGCCGGCGAGCGGCTTCGCGTCATCGTGCGGCTGATCGACGCCGAGACCGGCAAGCATGTTTGGGCCGATAAATATGACGGCAAGTTCGAGGATATTTTCGATCTTCAGGACGAGATCACGATCAAGGTGATCGCCGCGATCGGGCCCAACGTGATCCTTTCCGAGATAGAACGGGCGCGGCGCAAACGGCCCGACAGTCTCGATGCTTATGAATTGTGCATGCGGGCGCGGGCGCATGAATCGGATATGGACAGGGATGGCCTCGCGGAGGCGCGAAAATATTATCTTAGGGCAATCGTCCTCGATAGCAGGATTGCTCAGGCATATACCGGCCTTGCCG
>CAJXFT010000329.1 GCA_913053235.1 uncultured Alphaproteobacteria bacterium | reverse complement strand
ACGCCGGGCGGGGGCATCCGCCCCCTTGGCTACCTCGTATTAACTCGGGCGCGCGGTCGCGCTTGCCGGAATGCAAGAGACGCATTCCGGAGGTGTGCCGTTTGACAGAATCTTTGTGGGTTCCGCCAATCGGCGGACGCGAGGTCGCGCCTAGCGAATACCGTAGCCGGGCGAATAGGGCGGTTGGTTGGCGAGAATTGTTTCGTTTGCCAGCAGGATATGTTCGGGCGATTCCGCCATATCGGAAATCTCCACGGCCTCGGCCGTTATGGCGATGGCGCGCCACAGCGGTGTGCCGTAGGCCGAATGGCAGCCGAGGAAACCGGCGGCGCCGAAATAGCGGCACTCGGCGCCGCTGGGCGGGCCGAGGGCGAACAGTCCGAGGTCGAGCGAGGCGGGCTCGGCGCCTTCGATTTGCGGTGCGAAATGGGCGCGCACCGAACGGTAGGCGTTGCGGCGCTCTGGCAGCGGCGTATAGAGATAGCTGCCCGGGTCGGCCAGCAGGCATTCTCCGCCGATCCAAAGCTCGACCGATAACTGATCGTTATGGGCGTGGCCGCGTGGGCGGCCCGCGTTTTCGCCGCCGCAGCGAATGGCGAGATAGAATTCGGGCGCCCGCAGGATGTACAAGCCGAATTCGGCATAAGAGTGGAATGCGATGCGAGCGGCATCGAATGGTTCGGCGAGCGCGAAGCGGGCGAATTGCCTGTTCGCCGGCGCTGCTGTTTTCCATGTTTCGAGAAATTCGCCGAGTTCGCTTGCCTCGCCGGTGCCGTGGTCCGTGATTTCCGCTCTCACGGTTGGCGGCAGCTTTTTGCCGCGCGCCAATGCCGATACCAGCTCGCGTTCCGGATGATCGGCGCCGGTGAACGAGGTCAGGCTCGGGTCGTCGGACAAAGCCGAGATAGCGGCCACCAGATGGCGATGATCGAGATGAGCTTCGCGCGTAAGCGCTTCATTTTCGAACAGCGGAAACAGCTTTAGAAACCGGCCGCTGTCATTGTCGCCGATTTGGACGATGCGGCCGGCCGGCGTGGTGATGGCGATCGAGAACTCGGCCATCGCCGCCAGCCGCGCGCTCAATTGGTCGGGTAGGGGTGCGATGCCGCGCGCTTCGGGGATGGCGAGCAGCAGGGCGGTGCCATAGAGCATCATTTCGGCGCTCAGCCGGTGATAACTGGTCGAGGATTCGAAATTGGCGCCGTCGCCGAGGAACTGATATTCGCTCTCGGCCAATAATTCGCGGGCGGCGAAGGCGAGCCAGGGATCGGCCTCTCCGCCGGCCGGCAAATAGGCGCCGACAAAGAGCAGGCCGGCGATATTGGCGAGGTAATGATTGTTTCGCATGGCGCCGTGGCGTTCGAGATTCGCCGCGATATGGCGGCCATGCTCGCGCATCGAGCGCCAGAAAATATTTTCGAAAGCCGCGTCGAAGGCGTGGCCGGTGGCGCCGAACAGGTCATGCGCCACCAGCAGATTGGCGGCGCGAATGGCGACATCCATGGTGCAGCACCAATTGATGCCGTAGCGCGGCGGGTTGGCGGCGATGAAATCCAGCGCCTGATTGCGGAATTCGCGCGCATAGTCGCCGCCGCCGCGAAAGCCCGGCCGCTTGGCCGCGGCCAACCCATGGGCCAGGGCGAGCTGGGCAAGGTGGTGCATGCGCGCCAATTCCCACGGCAGCTTGGCGTCGGCGCCCGGCACGCCGCGGTAACGGATATCGCGGTACCAAACGGATTCGCGCCAGCGATAGCCCGACTTGAAATCGAGATGCCAATCGATCGGCGTGAAATCCTCATCGATAAGCGCCCGGATATTCAGCGCCGCCCGGCGGTTCGAGGCATTGAGCCGGCCGGTCAAATGCGCCGCCTGCCGGCCGTCCGGCAGAGCCGGCGCGGCCTCGTAACGATTGCCTTCGACGCCCGGGCACGACATGCCGTGGTGAACATTGGTCCAGCCCGAGCCGAGGATGTCGAATCTGTGGCCAATGTAATTTTCGCCGAGTTCCGAGAAAGTCGATTCCCAGCCGTCATAGCGCTCGATTTCGAGCGGCTGAAAATAGCGCTGGCCCGGTGCAGCGGAGGCATCGGGCAGATAGGTCTCAGCCAATCGGTCCCTGGCGCGCCGGCCGGCGGCCAAAGCCCGGCGCCCGGCGCGTTCGAAAACGCTGCCCGAGAAGCGCGGTTGAAAGCTCTGTTTAATCATCTATGCTTTTTGCCCGCCCGCATGAATATTGCCGTACAAAAATCTAGCGCAACGATCGCATGGAATTATCCCGCTCATAAGGCCAACGGGTAACGGGAGGAATATTCCGTTGCAAAGAAATAAACGAATATTCATGTCCGTCTATAATGAAATAGATTATGACGGAAGGGTGCAGCGCGCCGCCGAGTGCCTTGGCGCGGCGCATGACGTGACGCTGTTTGCCGTCAATTCCCACCTCGGATAAAGCAACCCGCTTTATAGATTGCGCACCGTCACCCTGTCATGGCTCGGGCAAAGCGGCTTATTGCGATACGCCTATTTTTGCGCGGTGCTGGTGATCGCGGCGCTTCGCCGGCGCCCGCACGTCATCTACGCGCATGATTATTTTACCGCCTGGCCATCGAGAATATGCGCCGCCCTGACCGGCGGGGTGCTGATCTATGATGCGCATGAACTGATCATTCCCGAAGAGGGAATCAAAATGGGCCGGCGCGAAGCTTTGTTTTATCGGCTTGAGAAGCTGACCTTGCCGAGGGCGGCGCTGATAATTGCCGCCAACAGCGAGCGCGCGGGATATATGCAGCGGCATTACGGCCTCGCCGAGACACCGCTGGCGATCCACAATATCGCCCCGGTGCCGCTGGGCCGGCCGGGGCCGGATGAAGCGCT
>CAJXFT010000328.1 GCA_913053235.1 uncultured Alphaproteobacteria bacterium | reverse complement strand
CGATGCCGGTATCCTCGACCAACTCCCGATAGGAGCCGTGCGCGCGTGGAATGCCGAACTTCGCCGCCAGCGCTCGCGCCGTATCTCCGTTGCGGCTCGAGATCGCGGCGAGCTCGATGCCCTCGCACTGCAACAGCGCCGGAACGATATGCGCGACGGCAAAACTCGAGCTGCTCAAGATACCCCAGCGGACGGCGGCCATGATTTTCCACTCCTCTTTGTCGCCCTTGAGAATAATCCGGCAAAGCCGCAAGATCAGCCCAAATCATAGGAGGGCCGCAACATGACATTGCCGAATATCGATACGCTGACGCGCGACGCGCTCGATCATTATCTCTTTCCGCTGGCGCCGCGCTCGGAAATGCGCACCGACGGCGCCAATATCTTCGTCTCCGCCGAGGGCCTGGAGATCACCGATGCGGCCGGAAAAACCTATCTCGACATGATGAGCACCCAGACCCGCGCTTCCTCGCTCGGCTACGGCCAGGACCGCATCGCCAAGGCGATCTACGATCAGCTTGTCGGTCTCCATTACGGCGGCACCTTCGCCAATGTCGTCGATGTGACGGTGCGCCTCGCCGCCAAGATCGCCGAGCTGGCGCCGGGCTCCTTGACCGCTTCGGTGTTCGCCGGCTCGGGCTCGGAAGCCAACGAGATGTCGTTCAAGGCGGCCAAGCAATATCACCTGCTGAAGGGCGACAAACCGCGCGCGCACAAGATCATCGCGCGCTGGAACGCCTATCACGGCGCCACCATGGGGGCGCTCGCCGCCACCGATTATCTCGGCACCCGCCATATCACCGAGCCCGGCGTGCCCGGCTACAGCCATATCCCGGCGCCTTATCTCTACCGCACGCCGTTCGGCATGGACGCCTCGGAGGTGAGCGAATTCTGCGCCGATTATCTCGAGCAGCAGATTCTCCATGAAGGCCCGGAATATGTCGCCGCCTTCATCGCCGAGCCGGTTATGCAGGGCGACGGCGTGCAGGTGCCGCCGGACGATTATTTCGCCCGCGTGCGCTCTATTTGCGACAAATACGACGTGCTCTTTATAGCCGACGAGGTGATCACCGGCTTTGGCCGCACCGGCAAATGGTTCGCCATGGAGCATTGGGGCATCGACGGCGATATCATGTCGATCGGCAAGGCCATCTCGGCCGGCTATTTCCCGCTCGGCGTCTCTACCGTTTCGGCCGAGGTGCATGATGCGCTGTCGCAATATGTCCATGTCCAGACCTATAACGGCCACCCCGGCGGCTGTGCCGCGGCGTTGGAGACCATCGCCATTCTGGAAGAAGAGGACCTGCTCACCCGCGCCACCGAGAACGGCGCCTATTTCCTCGAGCGCATGCAGCGCCTGCGCGAACTGCCGATCGTCGGCGATGTGCGCGGCCTCGGCATGTGGACCTGCGTCGATTTCGCCGCCGACAAAAAGACCAAGGAACCGTTCAAGGACAATACCGTAAGGGACGTCGCCGAGCGCATGGCCGAGCTTGGCGTGCTCGGCTGCGAGGAGGGCACCGCCATAGAATTCGCCCCCGCCTACACCGCGACCCGCGACCAGATCGACCATTGCGTCGATATCACCGAGCAAGCCATCCTGGAGATCGCCAAGGGAATTACCTGAACGGCGCTGGAGGGGCTTGTCACCCAGGCGGCCATAACCTTAGGCTAGGTGCGGGATTGAGGGAGCGGTGCCAACAATCGTGGGAGCATAACAAATGCCGGACATGTTGAGCCTGGTGGCGCATCTCCGCGCCAAGCCGGGCATGGAGCAGGAACTGGTGAGGACGATGACGGCCCTGGTCGGACCCTCACGCGAGGAAGAGGGCTGCATCGACTACCATCTTCATCAAAGCAATGACGACCCCGCCGCCATCGTCGTCTACGAGAACTGGCGCGAGATGGCGGATCTCGAGAAGCATTTCGAGGAGCCCTATCTGAAGGCGTTCTTCGCCAGAAAAGACGAGCTCGTGGAGGGCGAGATCGATATCAAATTCTATACGATGCTGAGCGACAGAGACGGCTGAGGGCCTGGACAGGGTTTTTGCCACCGCTCCTTGGTATTATTCTTGGTGTCTAATTTGGGGTGACACCGCATGGGTCGCAGCGTTCCCTTAGCTCGCGGTGGAGTTGCTCGATTTGGCGCTCGGCCTCATCGACGATGTATTTGAGCTGTTGATTTTCCTGGCGCGCCTCTTGCAGCGCCTGCCACAGATCGGTAACCCAGGCTGCGGTGATTTCGAGTTCAGCCTCGGTCGTGTGAACCTGCCCGGACGCCGCGTCGGCCCAGCGAAACATTAGCGGCCGGTCGCTGTGCGGCAGGATGCGGATGACGTAAGGCGCGGTGAGGGCCTGTGTAACCATGGCGCCGGGCGCCGGTTTTATCTCCCCCACGTCGACGGTATAAAACACCGGGCCGTCCTCGACGGCGGTGATCTCGACGGCGAAGCCGCCGGTCCGGCGCATGCCGAGAAACACGGCGATGGCGATCTGTGAATCGCTGTCGAGCGCGACCGGCGGCGATTTTGACAGCCCCGCCCATAACTCCCGCCACGCCTCTTCGCCGCGCGCCACAACCACCGAATATTCGGCCCGCGAACTGTGCGCGCCCGACCATTCCAGCGTTTCGCCGTCCGATTCCTGCGCCGCCAACGGCTGGGCGAGTGCGAGAGTGAGCGCAATGAATAGGGCTGTGATGATTTTTTGCATATCCCGTTCTCCCCGCTGGGGACCGTCAAACCATTCGGCTAATGCGGATCGCCCTGTCATACCAAGAAGCGGTGATAATGACCCATAGGGATCGCCCCCGCGGCCCGTCGGGTAGGAGGGAGGCCGCGGGCGATGCGGCCCATCGGCAAGGCCTTCCGACGCCCTCCGACGGGTCGCGGGGGCGACCGG
>CAJXFT010000327.1 GCA_913053235.1 uncultured Alphaproteobacteria bacterium | reverse complement strand
AAGCAGGATATCAGCGGGCTCGTCGATGATTTCGAGGCCCATCAAGATCTGATTAAACAGCCCTTTGCGGCCGAGCAGCGGCAACCACGCCACCATGCGGATCAGCGCGCTGGTCCAAAACGGCACGATGCAAAGAAGCAGGAGGTAAAGTTTCAGCCGCTCACTTCTTACATAGAAGGCGATAAAATAGGCGATCGGATAGCACAGCACCACCATCAGCGGCAGAACGATGGCGGCGATAAGAAACGTGAATCCGAGTGTCTGCAAATAAGTCGCGGTGGTGAAGAACTCAATATAGCTATCGAGCACAAAGTCCGGCTTCATGCCGTAGGCCCACGGTTTGTAGAAGCTGTAAATCACCACGGAGACCAGGGGAATTCCGCAGAAAAGGGCAACCAGGACTGTCGGCACGCTTATCAGTGCGAGCGCCCGGCGCCGACGCTTTGCAGTCAGCGTCATGCGCTCCGCTGGCCGCGCGGCTGGCAGGCGTTGTTCGTCGACAGTGCTCATTGACGTCGATCCGATGGCAAAGCTTACCTCCTGTCCAAAATCAATTACCGAGAAACAAATCGCGCGCCGCGACCCTTAATCGAATATCACCATCGAATCATTCACGTTCCAACCGACCTTGACATTGGCGCCAAAGCTCAAGTCTCTTACCTCGGGTTTTGGTTCATACTCGTCCACGCGCAGAGTGGCGCCACCTGCTATGCTGATATTGAATTCGATTTGCGAGCTCTCGAAAATTGAAAATTCGAGCTTGCCGTCCACCATGTTGTCCAGTACCTCACCGTCGCCTAAAAGATTGGTAAGGTTCGAGCGCACCACGATATGGCAGTCCTTGCGCTCGGGTTCGGGTGAAGACAGTCGGGCGCGAAATGTGCCGGACGGACCTACGATGGTGGCGATCCCGTTTTCCACACCGCTTATTTCACCTTTGAAAATATTATTCTTACCGACGAACTGCGCGACAAAAAGATTCTGTGGATGATGTGTCACTTCCTGGGGCGGCCCGATCTGCTCAATACGGCCTTGGTTCATGATCATTACCCGGTCGGAAACGGCGAAGGCCTCGGTTTGGGTATGGGTGACATGCAGAAAGGCGACACCGAATTCGGTGTTCAGGCGGCGCAGCTCCCTTTGCATCCGGAGCCGAAGGTTTGCGTCCAACGAACCCAACGGCTCGTCGAGCAGGAGCACGTCCGGGCGCGTCACCAGAGCCCGGGCAAGACCGACGCGTTGCTGCTGGCCGCCGGAGAGCTGCTGGACCGACCGGTCGGCGAGATTTTCAATATCCACCGCACGCAGCATCTCAAGCGCGCGACTGGTGCGTTCGGCGCCAGGCACCTTGCGCATGCGCAGGCCGAACTCAACATTTTGAACGACGGACATGTGGGGAAAAAGCGCGAAATGTTGGAACACCATGGCGGTGTTGCGTTGGTGCGGCTCAAGGTGCGTACAGTCGCGTCCGGCGATGAGAATCTGCCCGGTTGTCGGTTCATCGAATCCCGAGACCATGCGCAACGCAGTCGTTTTGCCGCAACCTGACGGGCCTATGATTGAGATATATTCGCCCTGTTCAATCCGGAGCGTCACATCATCGACAGCCAGAATATTGCCGCCAAACCTCTTGGTTACATTAACCAGATCGACAGCGATGTCACTCATACCGCCTCCCCATGGCTTGACCGGCCATGTCCGCCGGTCGGGCGTTCGATCCCGACCGATCCAAATGCCCGGTTGCCGTGGCCTTTTCTTTGTGATTGTGTCGATAACTGTCCTAAATGCCGCGATCAAAATCAAACGCTGAACTATCAATGTTTCACAATTGCCCGGCAAGGGCCATGGCTATGTCGGGATTGCCTCGAACCCTGGTGGTAGGAGAGAGGCAGGCCGAGACGACGGTGGCGCATCCCGGCTCCATGCTGCTCATTCGAGCCCGAGCAGGCGCTCAACCGTGTCGCGCAGGATGACTGCGGCATCCACCATTTCAGCGACGGGGATATGTTCGTTGGCGGCATGGCTGGTGGTGCCGTCGCCGGCGCCGAAACTGACGATCTCGATCTTGTCATCGGCGAAATAGCGTCCCTCGCTCACGCCCAAGGCGTTGACGAACTCCGGCACCCGTCCGGTGCGCGCCATGATCGCGGCGGTGAGGGCCGAAATGCCGGGCCCGTCGACAGGCCCTGAAAAGCCGTTTGTGCCGGTGATGAATTCGACCTCGAAGCTGCCGGGCGGCTCACCCGCGGCGGCGAGAATTTCCTCCATTTCCCGGTAGGCGTCCATCACCTCTTCGCCGGGCAGCAGGCGGCGGTCGATCTCCAGCGTGCACGAACTTGGCACTACGTTAATGTTATGCCCACCCTGGATGCGGCCGATATTCATGGTCGAGCGCATTTCGCCGCTGACGCGCGCCGCCAGGCGGGGCTCCAATTCGGCGCTAAGATGGGCGACAAGGCGCATCACGCGCAGGATCGCATTGTCGCCCGCCTCAGGATCGCCGCCATGTGCGGCCCGGCCCGAAGCCGTAATGCGTAGAAACAGCACGCCCCGCTCCGCCGCGATGAGATCGTTTGCGGTCGGTCCGCCGACCAGCATGATATCGGGCTTGAGCGCGCCGCATTCGCGCAAGAAGCGCATGCCGTCCGGGCCAAGCCGTTCCTCGTCGCCGGTGAACGTGAAGACGATTTCGCCGCGCCGCGGGCCGCCGGCGCGCATGATCTCCTCGCCGAGCCAAATATGCAGCGCAGTCGAGCCCTTGCAGTTATTGGCACCCAAACCATAGATCGCGCCGTTTTCGAGCACCGCCTGGAGCGGGTCCGTGCGCCAGTCCGCGCGCGCCCCCGCACCCACCGTGTCGACATGGCCGTTGAGCGCCAATTGCGGTGCGCCGGCGCCTGTGCGCGCTACCACATTGTCGATC
>CAJXFT010000326.1 GCA_913053235.1 uncultured Alphaproteobacteria bacterium | reverse complement strand
CCGGGCAAGCGGTGACGAAATCGCCGATATGGGTGTTGCCGCTATAGGCGTGGTTGCAGACGATGACATCGCCGTCATGGATATTGCCCTCGAAGACGCGGGCGATCTCACGCAGCACGACATGCATCGAATTGGTATGGATCGGCAAGGCATCCTGCATGCAAACCTGGCGCGCCTTGGCATCATAGATGGCGCAGGAGAAATCGCGCGCCAGCGCGATGATCGAGGTCCAGGCGGTCTTTTCCATGGTCAGCGTCATCTCGCTGGCGATCGTCGAGAAGCGGTTGAGAATGACCGAGAAGGTGATCGGGTCGACGGCGTCCCTGGCTTTGGCTTTCGCGGCCATATCTTGTCCTGTCACGCTATCAGGGCCGGGTCCGCCGCCGCCTAGTCGGCCGGCGAGGTTGGCCAATGAGCCACCGAGCGTCTGAGGAAAGTTTCGCGGAACTGGCGCGTCGATTTCTCCATCAGCTCGCCGCTGCCCCAATCGACGATCACCGCGTAACGCCGCACCATGTCGAGGGAATCGATCTCGCCCTTGCGGTAGCGCTCGGCGACCGCCTTCGGGTCCTCCTTGATCCAGCCCTGGCGTTCCATGGCAAGCGCCGCGCGCGCCGCCTTGGTGGCTTCCCGGTCGACCTCATACTCGGCCAGCTCGGCGTCGATCTCGCGGATCACCACGCCATAGTCGCGGGCGGCGCGCGCCACCGAAACGTAATCGTCGGCAACATCCTCGCACACCGCCTCCGGGTCGCGCTCGAGCGGGTCACCGAGGCCGCCGCCGCCGGCGGTCGGGCGGCTGAATTGGTCGCCGGGGTGGATCTCCACGTCGGAAAAAATCGAGCCCAGCCACACCGCCTCGTTTTCGCCCTCGCGCTTGAGCCAGAAGCCGTGCGGCATCGAGGGCAAGCCGCCTTCGATGCCCCAGACCACCGCGCGCTCGCGGTCGCAGACGTAGGAGATCACGGTATTGGCGGCCTGGTTGAGCGTGCTCGCCTTGTTGAGGCCGACGCCGCCGCGATATTTTCCGGGGCCCGCCGAATCGGTCTGGATCTCGTACTGGTTGGCGAGGATCGGATTGAGCCGCTCCTGGCCCTCCACCGGCTGCGACATCAGGCCGACGCCGAAGCACGCCGTGGTGACATTGCAGCCATCCTTGCCGTTGCGCCCGCCCCAGCCGCCGGGCAGCCAGTCGTAGAACATGAAGATCGAATTTTCCGGTGAGCGCAAATCGCGGCCGCCGGTGAGCAGATATTCGATGTTGAAGGTACACGCCATGGCGCGCTCGGGCATCAGGCCCGACCAGATCTCATAGATGCCGTTCATGATCTTCTCGAACACCATCAGGTAGCCGGTCACCGCGACCGGCCAGCGGGCGTAGACCACGGTGTCTTCCGGCAGGTCGAGCGTGATCGTCCGGTAGAAGCCGGAATTGAGCGGCAGGTCGGGGAAAAATGTCTTCATGCCGGCGACCACGCCGGAGAAGGTGCTGCTGAAGGTCGAGTTATAGAGCGTGCCGATGGTCGGGTGGCTGCCGCTGAAGTCGTAGGTGACCTGATCGCCGGCGATCGTCATCTTGATCTTGATCGGAACCAGACCCTCCTCGCCGACCGGGTCGCGGTCGATGAAATCGACGCTCTCCCAGACGCCGTCGGGCATCGCCGCGAGGCGCTGGCGGGTCGCCTGCTCGACATAGTCCTGCACCTCCTTGAAGCCGGTCATCACGGTGTCTTTGCCGTATTTATCGACGAGGCGCAGGATCTCGCGCTCGGCGACGCGGGTCGCCTCGGACTGGGCGTGCATGTCGCCGATGATGTCGTCCGGCGCGCGCGAATTGTGAGCGATCAGATTGGCGACGTCCTCGATGAACTTGCCCTTCGACCACAGCCGCGTCGCGGTGATGCGCAGGCCCTCGCGGAACATCTCCTTGGCGGCGACGTCGAACGAGCCCGGCGTGCTGCCGCCGATATCGGCCCAATGGCCGTTCGATTGGCTGTAGGCGATGATCTCGTCGCCGACGAAGATCGGCCGGATGATACGGACATCGTTGAAATGCGTGCCGCCGACATAGGGGTCGTTGATGATGAACACATCGCCCTGATGCATGTCATCCTTGAAGGCCTCGATCACCGCCTTGCAGGTATAGTGCAGCGTGCCGACATGAACCGCGATGTCCTGGTTGCCCTGGGCGATGGAATTGCCCTCGGCATCGTTGAGCGCCGAGGAGAAGTCGCGGTTGTAGATGACGAAGGAATGGCAGGTCCTGAGGATCTGCTCGGCCATCTGGTCGACGATGGTGATGAAGGAGTTCTTGAGCACCTCGAAGGTGACCGGATCGAGCGTGTAGCTCGGGCGTTCTGCGCTCATCGGCTGGCCTCCGTTATGTTCATGCGTATGTTGAGCCAACGGTCGATCTCGGCGCGCACGCCGGGCGGAACCACGGTGGTGGAATCGACCTGCTCGACGATGGCGGGGCCTTCAAAGGCGGCGCCGGCGGGCAAGTCATCGCGCCAGAAGACCGGCGTCTCGACCGGCTCGTCCAATTCGTCGAACAGCACCTGGCGCTTGGCGCGCGGCTCGAAAGCGGCACCGCTCGGCGCGTGCTCGGGCAACGCCGCCTTGGGCGTCGTACCGATGGCGGTGAGGTTGAGCCGGTAGAATTCGACCGGCGCGCCGTCGCGCCGGTAATTATATTCGCGCTCATGCCCGACATGAAACAAAGCGACCGCCTCGTCGACCAATTTGAACGGCGACGGCGCCGCGACGCCGAGCGAGCGCCACTGGCCGCGATACATCATATCGATGGTGCGTTGCATCACCATGTCGGCCGCCGGCACGCCCTCCTTGGCGAGCAAGGAGCGCGCCTCGCTCTCGAGGCGGGCGAACACCGCCTCGATCTCGGCCGCGTCGGCATCCTCGGCCGGCATCA
>CAJXFT010000325.1 GCA_913053235.1 uncultured Alphaproteobacteria bacterium | reverse complement strand
CTAAAGCCTCAATCAAACAACGGCTTTCAGCCAAAAGAGTAAGCTTATAAGGCCGATCACAATAATTGCTGCGATCAGATTGTGTGAGGCCGAACGACGAGGTTGGGACGCGCCGTCGGATTCGCGCCAGCCATAATCGGATGAAGAATCCGGTTCTTGGTTGCTCATGAATTTACGCTCCGCAATTATTTTCCACGAAGCGAATCATCCAATGATTCGCTCCAATATTCAAGACTGAGTTATTCCGACCATTGGATTTTATATATTTTTTCCATCTTGCGTGAAATTGTCGATAGCTGCGCGGCCGCGAAAACTTCCGCCGGAGCTCAGTCCTTCGGCGCCATGGCGGCGCGGATGGAGGCGAAATCGCCGCGCGGATTTTGCGCCGTGGGAAGCGCCTTTACCAACGGAAAAAGTTCGATTTTGGCGACCTCGAAAATGCGCCGCAATTCCTTCACCGGGTCGGGATGCTCATCGACTCGAAGGTCGACCAGCGGAAACACTTGCGCGCCGCGCACGATCAAGGCGGCGGATTGGCGGCCGCGGCGGTCGCCGCCGGCCGCCTGACCGGCTTCGAGCGCCGTCAGAAGGCATTCGGCGAGGTCTTGCGCCTGAGCCGACAGAAATGCCGCTTCCATCGCCGCGATGGTGTCTTCGCCGACCAGCATATTGCCCTGCACGCTGTAATCGGGGCCGGTTCTGTGCCCCGCCCAAGGGTCGGTAGCGCTTCCAGTATAAGCGGCCGAGCTGCCATTGGCGTCGACGACGCCCAGTTGGCGGATTTCAGCGTCGGTTTCCCGCGCCATCACATGGTCGAGCGCCGCTTGCGCGCTCTCACCCTGTTGCAGGCGATCGAGGATCAGCGGGCCGAGGCCGGGATTGACCCAGGCCTGGGTGGAAACGGCGCCGGCTGGGAAGCGAATAAACGGGCACAGGCCGCCGACGGCGGGAACCTTGGTGGAGACCGCGACGCCGAGCGTGCCGTTCCCGGCATCGCGCGCGGTTATGGAGAAAGTCGTGAGATTGAGAGACATGTCTGCTCCATCCGTTAAAAAAATGCGCAAAGCGCTGGGCCGGCATGTTTGCTATGTTATAGCTTGGTATCGGATGCAGGAAGGGAGGGGGGCCAATGACAACTCGCATCGGAATGATCACGCCGTCGCTCAACACGCTGTTGGAGCCGGTGACCTATCGGCTGCTGAGCGACCTAACCGATGTGAGCGCCCATTTCAGCCGCGTCCGCGTCACCCATATTTCGCTCGACGGGGATTCCGACGGCCAGTTCGCGCCCGAACCGATGATCGAGGCGGCGCGCCTGTTGATGGACGCCAACATGGATGCCATATGCTGGAACGGCACCGCCGGCGGCTGGCTCGGCATCGAAAAGGACGCGGCGCTGTGCGCCGCGATCAGCGACGCGGTCGGCGTGCCTGTAACCAGCGCCACCCAGGCCGTAACCGGCTTGTTCCGCCAGGCCGGGGTCACCAGATTCGGCCTGGTCACGCCCTATATGGACGATATACAGCGCCAGATCGTCGCCAAATATTCGGACGCCGGATTCGAATGCGTCGGCGAGGCGCATCTCGGGCGCGACGATGGCTTCGCCTACGCCGCCATCGCCGACGATATCTGGAGCGGCCTCATCCGCGAGGTCGCCGGCAGCCGGCCGCAGGCGATCACCACCATGTGCACCAATATCGGCGGCGCATCGCTGGCCGAGCCGATGGAGCGCGAAACCGGAATCCCGCTGATCGACAGCATTTCAGCCTCGCTGTGGGCGGCGTTGAAGCTGGCCGGCGTCGATACCGCGCGGGTCAGCGGCTGGGGCAGGATGTTTGCCGGTTTTTCAGCCCTGGCCTGAGGGCAAATTGTCAAGCCGGCTGCGGCGCCGGGGTGGCGCGCGACATGAACCAGGCGCCGAGCGGGATATCAGACGAATAGGGGGACAATAATGACCGGCTTCACCATAACGGCGACCAACCACACCAGCTTCACGGTGTCCGATCTCGATCGCTCGCTGGCCTATTTCTGCGATGTGCTCGGCTTCGAGCTGCTGAACCGGGGCCCGCGCGATCCCGCCTTCATCGAGCGCGTCGTGGCGATTGCCGGCGCCGATATCGAGGTCGCCTATATCCAGGCGCCGGGCCACCGGCTGGAATTGATCGAATATCGCGCGCCGGATGGCCGCAAGCGGGTGGATTCACGCCCCTGCGACGCCGGGTTCGCCCATCTCGCCCTCGATGTCGATGATATCGACGCCGTTATCGCCGCCTCCGAGAACGCCGGATTCATGCCGCTCGGGCCGCCGCAGGACCTCGACCGCGGGCCCAACAAGGGCGGCCGGGTGGTTTACACGCGCGACGGCGACGGCGTCACCGTGGAATTTATCCAGCCACCCAAATAACCGCGCATCGGCAGCCTTCAGACCACCGGCGAGCCATAGCCCCAGCTATAGGGGATCGGCCCCGAGAGCGCCACCACGTCGCCGTCTTGCAGGGGATGTGCGGTTTCGATGCCGCCGTCCAGGCCGGGCGTCACGTCGCGCCCGTTTACCAGGGCCATATGAACCCGCGCCGCCGGCAGCTCGATCTGGCGCAGCAGATCGCCGAGCGTGCCGTCGGCGGCGATGCGCATCGTTTGCGGCGCCAGCGCCATGCCGTTGTGGCGCGCCAGCGAATTAAACAATCTCAGTTCGACCTCGATGACGAGGCCGGCGCGGTTGTGGCCAATGCTCGGTAAATCCATGAAATTCCCTGCTCCGCGAGATGTCGATCCTGGTCATAATCGATGTCTTCTCGAAGTTTATTGATGCGGATCAAAGAATGGCCGGCGGCGGGGAATGTGGCGGGGGACATTCGTCGAGCCGTGGGAGTGGCGGTGTGCTAGCCTAATTTTGATATTGATTTACGCATATCCGTCATGGCGAATATAATTTCT
>CAJXFT010000324.1 GCA_913053235.1 uncultured Alphaproteobacteria bacterium | reverse complement strand
CGCGCCCTGCAGCCCATTCTCAAACGCTACGAAGTGCTGATCTGCCCGACCCTCGCCGTGCCGGCCGTAAAGGCGGACCACGACGACGCCGATCCTGATTTTTGCATCAACGGCAAACGCGTCCAGGCCTATGTTGGCTGGGTGCTGACCCATGGCTTCAACCTGGTGAGCCAATGCCCGGTGATGAGCGTGCCGACCGGCCATGCAGCCAACGGCGTGCCCACCGGCATGCAAATCGTAGCCCGGCCGTTCGATGACCAACGCGTGTTTCGGGCGGCCGCGGCCTTCGAGGCAATCGCGCCGTGGCGTGGCAAGCGGCCTGGTATCTAGCGGATAAATTTCAGCATATAAAATTCACTGGGCGTGCTTTTGAAAGCGCCCAGCCATTCGCGTGGCTCAATCGCCGGCACCGCCTCGTTCGGGCTGGTTAGAAGCTTCGTGCCGCCGCCGCATTATTCGGCCGACGCGCTCATAGGCGGCTTCGATAGCGCCTACCACACCCTTCGGCCACAACATGCCAAACAACACAATGATCAAGCCGATGCCCATGTTGCGGTAATCGACGAAGTCTTTGAGAATTTCGTCCGCGAGCATAAGCAGTGCCGCTCCGAGGAGCGGACCCCAGGCGCGCCCGAGTCCGCCAACTACCATCATGCAAAGCAGAAAAAGCATGAGTGGAAGTATGAGTGTATTGGCGCCCATCACCTTGAAATGGCCGGCGTAAACTCCGCCCGCGAGCCCGGTGAAGAATGCCGAAGAAGCGAACACGATAAGCTGGTACTTAAACTGGCTAACGCCTCGCGAAATCGCATAGGTCCGACCATCTCGCAGGGCCCGGAAGGCCATGCCGAGAGGGCTGCGGATGATGGCGATTGAAAAAAACGTCGCCAGAGCCAGCAGGCCGAGCGTGAGATAGTAATCGCCGACGATCCAGTCGCGGCCGAGGATCGCGCGGAATCCAAAATCGCCATATTTGGTGAGGCCGCGCGTTCCGCCGGTTAAATTTCTGCACGTGACGCCGTCCATGTAGAAGCATTCGGTATCCGTGATGATCAGCAGGTACATGGCTTGCGCGATTGCTAGTGTGAGCAGCGCCACATAGGCGCCTCGCAAGCGCAGGCAAGCGAGGGCAATCAGCAGGCTGAACAGCACCGTGCCGAACCCGGCAAGGGGCAGGGCGTACCATAGCGACCAATCGAGATAGAGGCCCATCATGCCGGTGGTAAAGCCTCCAAAAGCGAACAATGCCATGTGACCGAGTGAGAAGATGCCGGCAACGCCGAACACCAGGTTCCACTGGGTAACAATCGTGGTCCACAGAAAGAACAGTGTGAGCTGGGTAATGAGGTAGCGGTCGCCAGAGATTTGCGGAATGATGACGGCGGCGGCAAGGACAGTGATGCCCATGGAAACGTCGCGTCGCCAGGGAGCCCTGGCTGCTTGCGCGACGTTCATGCGCGCGTTACCACGCGCCGCCCGAACACGCCGTACGGGCGCCAGATGAGCGCTAATATTACAAGCGCGAGCAAGGCCGGGAAACCGAAGCGGACGCCAAAGAAAAATTGAATGCTGACCTCGAAGATACCGAGGATAAACGCGGCGTAAAGCGCGCCTGTGATATTACCGAGCCCGGCAATGACGCAAATGATGAAAGCCTTGAGCATCGGATCGTAGCCCATGGTCGGGGCAAGCGTGGTGATTGAACTGATCATGACCCCGGAGACGCCGGCTACGAGGCCACCGAGCGCCATCACTTGGGCGAATATGCGGCCAACGTTGACGCCCATGAGTTGAGCCGCGACACGACCCTGCGCGGTCGCGCGGATGGCCCGTCCCGTCCGCGTTTTGTTTAGCAGCCATGCAATGGCCAGCATCAGAATCACGGCAATCGCGAGAATGAGCGGCGTCTGGTAACGCACATAGACGATGCCAATGTAGAATCCTTCTTCCAGTGCAAACGGTTGCCCGAATGGATAGGCACCGAATATCTTGAGCACCGCGTTTTCAAGGAAGATTGCGAGTCCGATTGTCACGACAATGATGTTCGTCTCGAATGCTTCGAGGTGGTACATGAAGCGAATGATCGCGAAATAGATGATCATCCCGGCGACGAAGCTCACCAACATTGCCGCCGGCAAGCCCACCCACATGGGTAGACCCAAACTTATGACCGCCGCATAAGAGGCATAGCCGCCGATCGTGAGCAAGGCGCCGTGTGCCATGTTGAGCATGCCCATGGCTCCCCACACGAGTGACAAGCCAATGGTGCTCACTCCGTACATCGCACCCAGAGTGAGACCGCTGACCAAAATTTGAATGGCCGTATCCAAGCCTATCCCCCGAGGTAGGTTTCCAAAATTTCCTGGTGCAGCCGCAATTCTTCAGGCGCTCCCCGCCAGACAAAGCTGCCATTGTCGAGCAGGTGGATGGATTCGGCGATCTCGGACACTCGGCTGACATTCTCCTCGACCAGAAGGATTGTCCGGCCCTCGTCTCTGAGACGCGTGATGACCGCATAGATTTGATCGATCACGATGGGCGCGAGACCGAGTGACGGCTCGTCGACCAGCAATATCCGCCCGCCTGTCATCAAGCCGCGTCCGATACCGAGCATACGGCGCTCGCCGCCCGACAGGGTGCGTGCGATCTGGTTCTGGCGCTCTTCGAGCTTCGGCAAAAGCGAAAATATATCCGCAATGCGCGTTTCGGCTTCGGCATGCGCGTCGGGCAGATAGGCGCCCATAAGCAGGTTGTCACGCACTGTCATATCGGGAAAGATCAGATCGCCTTGCGGAATGTGTACCACGCCGAGCGCGACGATATCGTGAACCTTGCGGCCGCGAAGCGATTGCCCGTCGAAGCGCACTTCACCGCTCATCGGCTGCACGAGGCCGGAAATCGTCCGCAAGAGAGTGGATTTGCCGTGGCCGTTTGGCCCG
>CAJXFT010000323.1 GCA_913053235.1 uncultured Alphaproteobacteria bacterium | reverse complement strand
ATATCGTCGAGCAGGGTTCGGCCGAGCAGGTCTTGGAAAACCCCAAGCACCCTTACACCGTCGGTCTGATCAACGCCATTCCCCGGCTCGACCGGTCGCAGCAGGCGCTGACGCCGATCCCGGGCATGGTCGCCGATGCCGTCCGGCCGCCGCCCGGCTGCAAGTTCCATCCCCGTTGCGCGAAGGCCAGCGATATTTGCCGCACCGAGCGGCCGGCGCCGCGCGGCGTCGGCGATGCCCATCAGGCCGCATGCCACCTCTATGGCGAGACGGCGCCATGACCGTTCTGCTCGAGGTCGAGGCGCTGACCAAGCATTTTCCGGTGCGGCAGAATCTTTTTTCCGAGCTTAGAGGCCACCGCCGCGTTGTGCACGCGGTTGACGGCGTCTCCTTCTCGATCGGAACGGAAGAGACATTCGGCCTGGTGGGCGAGAGCGGCAGCGGCAAATCGACCACCGGCAAGGTGCTTGCGCGCCTGATTGGCGCCACCGCCGGCAAGGTCAAATTCAACGGCCTGGATTGGCTGGCGCTGTCCGGCCGGGAGCTGCGCCAACACCGCAAAGACGTCCAGATGATCTTTCAGAATCCCTATGCCTCGCTCGATCCGCGCTGGACGGTGCATAGCATTGTCGCCGAGCCGCTGGTGACGCATCGGGTCGCGCCGTCGCGCGAGCTGCCGCGCCGGGTGGCGGAACTGCTCGGTGCCGTCGGGCTCGATCCCTCGCATGCCCAGCGCTTTCCGCATCAGTTCAGCGGCGGCCAGCGCCAGCGCATCGGCCTGGCGCGGGCGCTGGCACTGAACCCCAAACTGCTGATCGCCGATGAGCCGGTCTCGGCGCTCGACGTCTCGGTGCAGGCGCAGATTCTCGACCTGATGCGGGAAATTCAAAGCCGCTTCAAACTCAGCATTCTTTTCATCTCGCACGATCTGTCGGTGGTGCGCTTCGTCTGCGACCGCGTCGGCGTGATGTATCTCGGCGAGCTTGTCGAGCTGGCCGCGACCGATAATCTGTTCAGCAAGCCGCTGCATCCCTATACCCAGACCCTGCTCTCGGCGATTCCCGAACCGACGATAAAAAGCCGCCGGCGATTGATGATGATCGAGGGCGAAATCCCGAGCCCGATCGACCCGCCGCCCGGTTGCCGGTTCCATCCCCGCTGTTCGCGGGCCGAAGCAATTTGCCGGGGAGAAGAACCGGCATATCGGGAACATATGCCGGGCCATTGGGTGGCTTGCCATTTCGTATCGCCATCGCAACCAGCAGCGGACGAGGGTTAGATGACTGAAAAAAACATGACGGCGGCGGGTAGCGGTTTTGCCGAGTCCGTCGATGACTTGTTTGCCGAATGGAACAATACCGATAGGCCGGGCGCCGTCGTCGCGGTGATCAAAGGCGGCGAGGTCGTTCACCGGCGCGGCTACGGCATGGCGAATATCGAGCACGGCATCGCCAACGGCCCCGATATCGCCTACCGCATCGCCTCGGTCAGCAAACAGTTTCTCGTCACCCTGATCATGCTGCTGGCCGAGGAAGGGCGCCTCAAACTCGACGACGAGGTGGCGGCGCATGTGCCGGCCTTTCCCGATTACGGCGCCCCGATTACGCTTCGCCACGTGCTGAGCAATACCAGCGGCGTGCGCGACTTTCTCGAACTTCTCGATTTTTGCGGCGCCGGCATGGAGCGCCCGGTCACCACCGACGACCTGATGGCGCTGATATTTTCGCAGCGGGTATTAAACTTCCCGCCCGGCGCCAGGCTGATGTATTGCAATTCGGGCTTTCTCATCGCCAGTCAAATCACCGAGCAAATAAGCGGTCAGGATATCGCTTCGCTCCTGCGCCAACGCATCCTCGAGCCGCTCGACATGGGCAATACGCGCCTGGCGCGGACCGACCGGGATATCGTCGCGCGCATGGCGTCGCCCTATTTGCAGGCGGCCGACGGCACCCTGTCGAAACCGGTGTTCGGCGTGCCGCTCAGCCTCGAGGGCGGCATGATCTCGACGCTCGACGATATGGTGATCTGGGCGCGCAACCTGGCGAATCCCAAGGTCGGAACGGCGGAGATATTTTCCGAGATGGCGACGCCTGCCATCCATACCAACAAGACGCGCGGCATCTATGGGCTGGGCCTCTTGGGATGTGAGTATCGCGGGCAATGGACGATCTGCCATGGCGGCCTCTTACCCGGCTTTAGGACCGAGATATTGCTCTTTCCCGATCAGGATTTCGCGGTGATCGTGATCGCCAACGTCGACGCCATCGAGCCCGCCGCGATGGCGCGGAGAATCGCCGACATCCACCTCTCCGACATCCTCGCGCCGCCGCCGCCCGCAATTGAGGTGACCGGGTTGGCGGATAAGACCGGCCTTTATCACGATAGCGAAAGCGGCGAGCTGTTCGAGATCAGCGTCGAGGACGGCGAGCTGATGGGCGGCGCCTACGGCGCCAAATTCCGCCTCGTGCCACAGGTGCCAGGCTGGTTCACGTATATGCACCCCGTCGTCGATATGCGGCTCTCCTTTGCCGCCGACGGCGCCGCAATCGAGGCCGTGATTTCGGGCAACAAGGCAGTGTATCGGAAGGTTTCGGAGGGCTGGCAACCCGGCGAAATTGAAGCCTATGTCGGGACCTATCGAAGCGATGAGCTGAAAGCCGATTTCGTGATCCGCGCCGACGACCAAACCCTCCGGCTTCAAATTCAGGGCGAGCTGGGCCGCGCCGATTTTACGCTGGGGCCGGTGCTGCCGGATCTGTTCACCGCGGCGCCGCAAGGTGCCCAATGGCTGGCCTTCCAGCCGGTTCTGTTTTTCGCGCGAAATGCCGAGGGTGCGGTGGAGGTGTTGGTCGGCAACGGCGACCGCACCAAGAATCTACAGGCCGCCAAAATCAATCTCTAAGTGTCCGTCCGGAAAGTTCATGAGGGATAACAATATCTGTTGATCCTTCTAAGC
>CAJXFT010000322.1 GCA_913053235.1 uncultured Alphaproteobacteria bacterium | reverse complement strand
CACCCGCGAGGAGGAGATGAAAATCTCCTCGACCAGGGCGGCATGGCGCCTCTATGTCAAGGACGGGGTGATGAATGACGGCCGCGTTATCGCCCGCAAGATCACCAGCTTCAAGGATTCGGGCGCCTATTTGCGCTTCAGCTCGTACGGCGCGATGAAGCAATCGGCCCACCTGCCCGGCCCCTATACCGTCCCCAATGTGTGGGCCGATATCAAGGTCGTGTTCACCAACCGCACGCCGTCGAGCGCCATGCGCGGATATGCCATCATGCCGGCGTCGTTTGCGATCGAGATGCAGATGAACAAGATCGCCAAGCTGATCGGCATGGACCCTTGGCGCCTTCGCCTGCTCAATGCCTATCGCCATGGCGACGAACGGGCGCATCGCCGGCCGGTCAAGGACGCGGCGCTGGTCGAGACGATCCAGGCGGCGGCGCGGATTTCCAACAACGATCTGGCCGACGACTGCAAGGCAATGACATCGTGGGACCGGGAGGCAGGTTGACATGGCAAAACTACGTGGCAGCGGAATAGCGGCGGTCAGTTATCCGACCGGCGTGCATTTGGGCGGCGACCCGACGCAAGCCCTGGTTCACGTCACCACCTCGGGCGGTTTCGTGGTCACCATGGCGAGCGTCGATCTCGGCCAGGGGCTGAAGACCGTGCTGGCGCAGATCGCGGCGGAAACCCTCGGCGTGCCGCTGGAGACCGTGATCGTCGATACCGGCGACACCGATACCGGCCCGCATTGCGGCGGCTCAGGCGCCAGCCGCGCCACCCACCGCGCCGGCAATGCGGTGATCATGGCGGCCGAGGAAGCGCGCCGGGCGCTGCTCGATGTGGCCAGCGAGAAGCTCGAAGTGAACGCCGAGGATCTGGTCACCGACGGCGCGGGCAATATCCACGTCAAGGGCGTCAAGGAGAAATCGATCACGGTCGGCGAAGCCGCCGGGGCGGCGCAGTTCGAGCTCGGCAGGGCGATCGCCGGGCGCGGCATCTTCCTCGTCCCGCCGGGCTCGCAAGACCCCGAGACCGGCGAAGGCGATCCCTTCGACACCCAGGCCCATGCCTGCGCGGTGGCCGAAGTCGAAATCGATACCGAGACCGGCGAGGTCGAGGTATTGAGCCTCAAAATCGCCACCGAGGTCGGGCGCCAGATCAATCCGGCGCTGGTACGGGGCCAGATAATGGGCGGCGCCTGGATGGGGCTGAGCCACGCGCTTTACGAGACCACGGCGCCCTACTATCCGACGACCGATAGCGCGCCGGGCGATTTCAACAATTATATCATGCCGGGCGCCGCCGAGATGCCGGAGACGGTCTTGGAGGTTCTCGAACACCCTTCCGAATCCGGCCCCTTCGGCGTCAAGGGCATCGGCGAAATGGTCGTCAACAGCCCGATTCCGGCGATCGTCAGCGCCATCAACGATGCGCTTGACGTCGAGATCACCGAGATTCCCGTGACGCCGGAGGCAATCCTGCGCGCGTTGGACGAAAAGGCGGCCGGCGGCGCGGCTTAAGCGTGCTCGCGATCCGGCACCGACAAGGGAGAACAAAGCGATGAAGACAATCAAGGGACCGGCCATTTTCCTGGCCCAGTTCGTTGCCGATGAGAAGCCGTTCGACAATCTCGCCAACATCTCCGAATGGGCCGCCTCCCTGGGTTATGAGGGCGTCCAGCTGCCGTCCTGGGACGGCCGCCTGATCGATCTCGCAAAGGCCGCCGAGAGCAAGGATTATTGCGACGAGCTCAACGGCATCGCCGGCGAAAAAGGCATCGCGATTTCGGAACTGTCGACCCATCTGCAAGGCCAGCTGGTCGCCGTTCACCCGGCCTATGACGAGCCCTTCGATGTGTTTGCCCCGCCGGAAGTGCGCGGCAACCCGAAGGCGCGCCAGGAATGGGCGGTCGACCAATTGCATCTGGCGGCCAAGGCGTCGGGCAATTTGGGGCTGACCGAGCAGGCCAGTTTCCCGGGCGCCCTGGCCTGGCCCTATCTCTATCCCTGGCCGCAACGCCCGCCGGGGCTGGTCGAGGGCGCATTCGACGAGCTGGCCAAGCGCTGGCGGCCGATCCTCGACAGCAATAAGGACGCCGGGGTGAATCTGTGCTTCGAAATCCATCCGTCGGAGGATTTGCACGACGGCGTGACCTACGAGATGTTCCTCGAACGCGTCGACAATCACCCCAACTGCTGCATTCTCTACGACCCCAGCCACCTGTTGCTGCAGCAGCTCGACTATCTCGCCTTCATCGACATCTACCATGAGCGCATCAAGGCGTTTCACGTCAAGGACGCCGAGTTCAACCCGAGCGGCCGCCAGGGCGTCTATGGCGGCTTCCAGGCATGGGTCGATAGGGCCGGACGGTTCCGCTCGCTCGAAGACGGCCAGGTCGATTTCAGCGCCATCTTCTCCAAGCTGGCGGCCTACGATTTCGCCGGCTGGGCGGTGCTCGAATGGGAGTGCTGCCTGAAGCATCCGGAAGACGGCGCGCGCGAGGGTGCCGAGGTCATCCGGCGCAACATCATCCGCGTCACCGAAAAGGCGTTTGACGATTTCATCGCCGCCGAGGACGACCAGGCCGGCAACCGCAGAATGCTCGGCATCACTTGAGACCGGCGAAGGGCGGCGCCCATGCGGGCGGCTGGAGGCGCTTCTGTACGAAGCCCTGTTGATCATCCATTTCCTCGCCCTGGCGGCGGGCATCGGCATGTCAATCACCCTGGCCGTTCAGTCGATATACGCCGAGCGCCTGGCGCCCGAGGAAGCCGGCCGCTTCATGGCGATGGCCAGCAAGGCGGCGATCATCGCCCCCATTGCCGTCCTGTTGTTGGTCCTGAGCGGCGTCGGCTTGATCTACTCGGCCGGCTGGGCGCCGCTCGATATGGGTCTCGGGTTCTGGCTCAAGATGGCATTGGCGGCGCTATTGGTGATCAGCGTCACCGGCGCCAAGATCAACGGCGACAAGGCGCGCGCCGATCCCTCGGGCCCCGG
>CAJXFT010000321.1 GCA_913053235.1 uncultured Alphaproteobacteria bacterium | reverse complement strand
TGCCGCGCTTGGCTTGCAGCCAGCCCGGGATGAAGCCCCAGAAGCCGCCGAACACAGCCGCCGCCAGGATGGCGAGAATGAGGGTGATGGGGGCCGGCCAATGGCCGAGGGCGAGACCGACCAGCCCGGCGCCGAGGCCACCCAGATAGGCCTGACCCTCGCCGCCGATGTTGAACAGGAAGCAGTGAAAGGCCATCGCGACGGCGAGCCCGGTAAAGATGAAATTGGTGGTGTAGTAGAGCGTGTAGCCGATCGCTTCCGGATAGCCGAAGGCGCCGTAAGCGAGAATCGAAATCGCTTCGAAGGGATCCTCGCCGAGCGCCAGGATCAACAGCCCGGAAATAAACAGCGCCAGCGCCAGATTGATCAGCGGCACCAGCGCGTGGGTTACCCAGCGCGGCGCTTCGGTGGGGGCGCCCAAGCCGCTCACGGCGTGCTTGCCTGGGGCGATGATGCCTTGGGCGCGGCCTGGCGCTCACCCGCCATCATCAGGCCGAGCGTCTGTTCGTCGGCCTCATCGGCGGCGATCTCGCCGACGATCTCGCCGTTGAACATCACCAGGATGCGGTCGGCGAGAGACATGATCTCGTCGAGCTCGACCGAGACCAGCAGCACCGCCTTGCCGGAATCGCGCATCGCCACCAGGCGGCGGTGGATGAACTCGATGGCGCCGATATCGACGCCGCGCGTCGGCTGGCCGACGAGCAGGATATCCGGGTCGCGGTACATCTCGCGGCCGAGCACGATCTTCTGCTGGTTGCCGCCGGAGAAGGCGCCGGTGCGCAGGCGCGGCAGCGGCGGGCGCACGTCATAGGCCTTCATCTGGCGGCCGACATCGGCGACCGCGGCGCCATGATTCATGAGAATTCTGCCGTTATATTTCTCGTCCCGGTGATAGCCGAGGATACCGCTTTCCCAGGCCTCGAACGAGGTCACCAGGCCCATGCGCTGGCGGTCTTCCGGCACATGCCCGACGCCGGCGGCACGCACATTGCGTGCGCCGCGCGCCGTCGAGCCGGCGATTTCCTCGCCCTTGATGCGGATATGGCCCGATCGCGGCGCCAGGATTCCGGCGAGCGCCTCCAACAGCTCCGATTGGCCGTTGCCGGCGACGCCGGCGATGCCGAGGATTTCGCCGGCCCGCACCGCGAAGCTGACACCCCGCACGCGGCGCAATCCGGAGCGGTCGTCGACGTTCAAATCCTCGACCTCCAACAGCACCTCGCCGGGATGGGCCTCGCCCTTCTCGACCCGCAACAGGACGGTGCGCCCGACCATCATGGCGGCCAGCTTCTCGCGCGTGGTCGCGGCGGTATTGACCTGGGCGACGACGGCGCCGCCGCGCATCACCGTCACCTCGTCGGTCAGCGCCATGATTTCGCGCAGCTTGTGGGTGATCAGGATGATCGTCTTGCCCTGTTCCCTAAGCGCCGCCAGGATGCGAAACAGGTGATCGACCTCCTGCGGCGTGAGGACGCCGGTGGGTTCGTCGAGAATGAGGATATCGGCGCCGCGGTAAAGCGCCTTGAGGATTTCGACGCGTTGCTGCACGCCGACCGGAAGCTCGCCGACGATGGCGTCGGGATCGACCTCGAGATTGTAATCGCGCTCGAGGCGCTCCAGTTCGCCGCGCGCCGCCGCCAGGCTGGGCGCCAGCATGCGGCCGCTTTCGACGCCGAGCACGATATTCTCCAACACGGTAAAGGTATCGACCAGCATGAAATGCTGATGCACCATGCCGATGCCGTGCGCGATGGCATGCTCGGGGCCCTTGATCTGCACCGCTTCGCCATTGACGCGGATTTCGCCGCTATCGGCCTGATAATAGCCGTAGACGACGCTCATCAGGGTCGATTTGCCGGCGCCGTTTTCGCCGATGATGCCGTGGATGGTGCCTGGTGCTACGCGCACCGAAACATCGGCGTTGGCGTGAACGCTACCGAACCATTTTTCGATAGCGATGGTCTCAAGGGCGGGCGGTACGGCGGCGGAAGGGGGCGAGGCCCCTCGCCCCTCTTCCGACGCCGTCATCGGTTGCTCCTTGTCTCTTTCCGACCGCCCGGGAGCGCCGCGCTCCGCTCTCAGGTTTGCGGCGCCTCGGCCTACTGCGCCATATAATCCGTCACCTGGAGCTTGCCGCTGATGATGGCCTGACGCGCCGCCTCGATCTCGGCTTCCATATCGGACGAGACGAGATCGCGGTTATGTTCGTCGATGGCGAAGCCGACGCCGTCCTCGGCGAGGCCGAGAATCTTGAAGCCGCCCTGCCAGGTGCCGTTCTTGGCCGACATGAAGGCGTCATAAACGGCGACGTCGACGCGCTTGACCATCGAGGTCAGCATGGTGCCGGGGTGAATGTAGTTCTGGTTGCTGTCGACGCCGATGGCGAGTTTGCCGGCATCCTTGGCTGCCTGATAGACACCGACGCCGGTGCCGCCGGCCGCCGCGTAGACGACGTCGGCGCCGCGGTCAAACTGGCTGCGCGCCAGCTCGCCGCCCTTGGTCGGATCGTTCCACGCCGACGGCGTCGTGCCGGTCATGTTCTGAAACACCTCGATGTCGGCATTGACATATTTGGCGCCTTCGACGTAACCGAGCGCGAATTTGCGGATCAACGGGATATCCATGCCGCCGATGAAGCCGACCTTGCCGGTCTCGGAGGCCATCGCCGCCGCCATGCCGACCAGGAACGAGCCCTCATGCTCCTTGAAGATCACCGACTGCACGTTGGGCAGGTCGACGACCATGTCGATGAGGGTGAATTTGGTGTCGGGGAATTCCTTGGCCACGGTTTCCACCGCCGCCGCCTGGGCGAAGCCCATGGCGATGATGACGGTGGCGCCGCGCCGCGCCATGTTGCGCATCGCCTGTTCGCGCTGCGACGGATTGGTCACTTCGAATTCGCGGTATTCGATGCCGCTTTCGGCCTTGAATTTCTCGGCCCCGTTATAGGCGGCTTCGTTGAAGGATTTGTCGAATTTGCCGCCCATGTCGAAAACGATGGCGGGCGAGAAA
>CAJXFT010000320.1 GCA_913053235.1 uncultured Alphaproteobacteria bacterium | reverse complement strand
CTGCGTCGGCTCGATGCTGAGGCGGCCGCCGCCGGCGAGCGCCACCTCGGGCGCCAGCGCCGCCGCCAGCGCGCCCGCCGCGTCATGGCGCTCGAACAGCGCGCCGCCGACGAGATCCAGGCGGGCGGTGAATTCAGGCGCCCATTGGCCGGCGTAATCGCCGAGGCGGGCGTGCATTTCCCTGTCGTCGGTCAGGATGCGCGCGCCCGGCGCCAGGATATCGCGCATCAGCCGTTCGGCCATGCCGGGGCCGCGTGCGAGCAGGGCGGGAGCGCCAATCCGATCGCGCTTGGCGGTAATTTCCGACCAGCGCCGGCGATGTTGCGCCGCCTCGGCGCGAATATCCTGCTCCGCCGCGCCGGCGGCGGCGCTCCGGATGATGATGCCACCGCCTTCGCCGGCGAGGTCGCGCGCCAGCGCCAGGAGGCGCGCGCGATCCGCCTCGGCGGCGATGCGCCGCGCCACATTGGCGCCGTCTCCGCCCGGCGAAAAAACCACATAGCGCCCGGACAGCGCCGGCTGGGCGCTGACCCGGGGCGCCTTGCCGCCCCATGCGCCGCGGGTGACCTGAACGATCTGATTGCCGCCGCCGCCGCCGTCGCCGCTTTCCTGCAGGAAGGCGTTCTGGTCTTCGCCAATCGATACGAAGCGCAACCCGCCGCCGCGCCGCCCGGGCGCCGCCAGATAGATATTTCCCAGCACATCCCCCGAGATGTCGGCGTTGAAGGCGCATACAGTGGCGCCGGCGATCGCCGCCGTGCGCACGCCGTAGGGCGTCGCCGAGACCAGCAATTGATCAATCACCGGCGCGCCCGGCGCTGTTGAGCAAAGCATATGTTTCGAAGAGGGGAAGTCCGACCACATTCGAATAAGAGCCGTTGATCGAGGCGACGAAGATGGCGGCGCTGCCCTGGATGGCGTATCCGCCGGCCTTGCCGCGCCATTCGCCTCCCTTGATGTAGGAATCGATTTCGCCCGCTTCAAGGCGTTTGAAGCGGGCCACGGTCTCGACGGTGCGAGTCCGCACCGCGCCGCCGGGCAGCACCAGGCAAACCGCGCTCAGCACCCGGTGGCGGCGCCCCGAGAGCAGGCGCAAACATTGCCGTGCCACCTCTTCGGTCTCCGCCTTGGGCAGGATACGCCGGCCGCACGCGACCACCGTGTCCGCCGCCAGCACCAGGGCTTGCGGGTGGCGGGCGGCGACGGCGTCGGCTTTTTCGCCGGCCAGGCGCTCGGCGAGGCTGCGCGGCGTCTCGCCCGGGCGCGGCGTCTCGTCGATATCCGCCGGGTCGACCTCATCCGGGGTGATGCCGATTTGCGCCAGCAACTCGCGCCGGCGCACCGAGGCCGAGGCGAGGACGAAGTGGGGCCGCTGGGGCGGTGAAGTCGGTTCGGGCAAGCGCTGTCCTTTCTCGTTGCGCGCCGCACCCTCTTTACATGAAACGGTAAAAAATGCGATGGCGCGTATGTTTGTTAAACGATCGGCGGGTGCGCCGAAGCGAAGCGCTGGCGCAGCCTTTCATGCAATTGATCGCGCATGTCGCGATAGGCGTGCAGGCGCGTCTCGCGGCTGCCTTCGACGATGCTCGGGTCCATGGTATGCCAAAACTCCACCTCGCAATGCGAGGTACGCGTCATTTCCACCGCCTTGTGCTGGGCTTCCGGCGACAGCGAGATCACCAGATCGAAGGATTCATCCTCCAATTCCTCGAAAGTCTTGGGCCGGTGATTGTTCAAATCGACGCCGATCTCGTCCAACACGGCGATGGTGAAGCCGTCGGGCTGGCCTTTCCTGACGCCGACCGAATCAACGAACATGCGGGTACCGACGAGATTCTTCATGATGCCCTCGGCCATCGGCGAGCGCACCGAATTCCAGGTGCAGGCAAAGAGAACGCTGGAGGGCAATTCCACCATCACCGCTGCCCGGTCTCAGCCGCGCATATGCAGCACGTAGATCAGGGTAAAGAGGCGCCGCGCGGTATCGAAATCGAGCTCGGCCTCGCCCTTCAGACGCTCGCGCAGCAGTTCCGAGCCCTCGTCATGGAGAGCGCGCCGGCCCATATCGATGGCCTCGATACGCATGCGCGGCGCCGTCTTGATCGCCTCCAGATAGCTCTTGCAGACGGTGGCGTAATCCTTCATCAGGGCGCGGAAGGGGCTCATCGAAAGCGGGATCTCCTGCACCGCCTCGCCACCCGCCGTGGCGAGCGCCAGGATCAGGCGGTTGTCGGCGATTTTCAGGCGCATGTTATACGGCCCGCGCTGGCCGCCGCATGACGGGGTGAAGACGTTGTTTTCCACCAGGTCATAAATGGCGATGCGGCGTTCCTGTTCGACATCCGGGCTCGGATGGACGCCGGCGCCTTCGTCGAATTCGATATGTATCAGGCGCTCGTCGCCCGGTTGCTTCGCCATATTCCGCACCCATTGCCCCGGGTCTACGCCCGACAGGCGGAAATCTACCCGATTGTGGCCGTTTTGTACCAAGCAGCTGTGCCGCCTTGCGCCGGCCTTGGCCATTCGGTCACAATCGGCGCCTTCGAATTAACCAGCCGGGACGGGATCGATCATGGGCCGGAGCCACCGCATCAGCCGTGAAAAGCGCCATACACGATGTCCGTGCAGGCTTTGGGAATGAGCGATGTTGCTGAATTTATCGACGCAAGAGAGCCCAACCCCAAAGAAACGCGGGCCTTACAAGAGGCGCCCTAATGGCAATTCATGAACACCCTCCAACGGGTACAATTCTGCGATGCAAATTCGACTCCGGGTTCAGGGTGCCGGAGATGGTAAAAACGAGACCCGTGGTGGTTATTAGTCCCAAGATTTCCGTTCGCCACCGGCTGTGTACTGTAGTTCCAATTGGCTCAGAGGCGCCCCATTTGGAAATGCCCTATCACCATGAGTTGATTGATATTCAACCGGCCCTGCCACCTCCCTTCGATAGCAAGGCAAATTGGGTGAAGGGGGATATGGTCGTGGCAGTGAGTTTCGAACGCCTTGATTTCTTAAGAT
>CAJXFT010000319.1 GCA_913053235.1 uncultured Alphaproteobacteria bacterium | reverse complement strand
CCTCATTCCGACATCGGACAATTTCGGGGCCATGGGCGATACCGGCCCGTGCGGCCCATGCTCTGAAATATTCTACGATCACGGCCCGGAAATCGCCGGCGGCCCGCCGGGCAGCGACGATGAGGACGGCGACCGCTTCGTCGAGATCTGGAACCTGGTGTTCATGCAGTTCGAGCAGGTGACACCGGAGGAGCGTATCGAGTTGCCCAAGCCCTCCATCGATACCGGTATGGGGCTGGAGCGCGTCGCCGCCATCCTGCAGGGCGAGAACGACAATTACGAAACCGATCTGTTTCGCAGCCTGATCGCCGCCAGCGTCGAATTCTCCGGCATGCCGGCGGCGGGCGAACATGCGGCGTCGCACCGCGTCGTCGCCGATCATCTGCGCGCCAGCGCCTTCCTCATCGCCGATGGCGTGATGCCCTCGAACGAGGGGCGCGGCTATGTGCTGCGCCGCATCATGCGCCGCGCCATGCGTTACGTCCATCTGATGGGCTGCAAGGATCCGTTGATGTGGCGTTTGGTGCCGACGCTGGTCGGCGAAATGGGGCAGGCGTTTTCCGAATTGGCGCGCGCCGAGGCGCTGATCGGCGAAACCCTCAAGCTCGAGGAAAGCCGCTTCAAACAGACTTTGGTGCGTGGTCTGAAATTGCTCAGCGAGGCGACGGCGAAACTCGGTGATGGCGAAGCGCTGGCGGGAGAGGTCGCCTTTCAGCTTTACGATACTTATGGCTTCCCACTCGACCTGACCGAGGACGCGTTGCGCCGTGAGGGACGCGCCGTCGATATCGCCGGCTTCGACAGCGCCATGGAGCGCCAGCGCGCCGAGGCACGCAAAGCCTGGGCAGGCTCGGGCGACGCGGCGACGGAGCGAGTTTGGTTCGAAATCCGCGAGGAGACCGGGGCAAGCGAATTTCTCGGCTATGAAATGGAGAGCGCCGAGGGCGTCGTCCTGGCGCTGGTAAAAGGCGGCACGCCGGTTAGCGCCATCGAGGCCGGCGCGGACGCCGCCCTGGTCGTAAATCAGACCCCGTTCTACGCTGAATCCGGCGGCCAGATGGGCGATAGCGGTGTGATTGTCTCCGCCGAAGGCGCCCGCTTCATCGTCAGCGACACGCACAAGCACGCCGGCGATTTGATCGTGCATATGGGTCGCGTGGAAGGCGGCGCCTTTCGCGTCGGCGATGCGCTGACGCTTGCCGTTGACGCGCCGCGCCGCCAAGCCTTGCGCGCCAATCATTCGGCGACGCACCTGCTGCACGCGGCCTTGCGCCGCCAACTCGGCGAGCATGTGACGCAGAAAGGCTCGCTGGTGGCGCCCGACCGTCTGCGCTTCGATATCAGCCATCCCAAGGCGGTCAGCGCGGAAGAGCGCGATGCGGTCGAAGCCGAGGTCAATCAGCGGATCCGCGAAAATTCGGCCTTGGTGACACATCTGATGACACCGGACGAAGCGGTCGAGAACGGCGCCCTGGCGCTGTTCGGTGAAAAATACGGCGAGGAAGTGCGCGTCGTTTCGATGGGCGAAGATGGCGGTAATGCCTATTCGGTCGAGCTCTGCGGCGGCACCCATGTCCGGCGCAGCGGCGATATCGGCATGTTTACGCTCATTTCCGAGGCCGCCGTGGCGGCCGGCGTGCGCCGCATCGAGGCGCTCACCGGCGAAGCCGCGCGGGCTTACGGCCGCGAGCGGGACGGTTTTCTCGCCGCCGCCAACAGCGCCATCAAATCGACATCCGCCGAGCTCGCGCCGCGTATCGGGGCGCTGCTGGAAGAGCGCCGCCAACTCGAGCGCGAGCTCGGCGATTTGCGCAAGCAGCTCGCTGTCGGCGGCGGTGGCGGCGGTGATATGGAGACGCGCGAGGTCGGCGGCATCCAGTATCTGCCGCGCCGCCTCGACGGCACGCCGCCGCGCGAATTGCGCCCCATGGTCGATGGATTGAAAAAGAAGCTGGGCTCGGGCGTCTGCGCCATCGTCGCCGTCGGCGACGGCAAGGCCGCCCTGGTGGTCGGGGTCAGCGAGGATTTGACGGCGCGCATCAGCGCCGTCGACCTGGCGCGCGCCGGTGCCGCGGCGCTCGGCGGCAAGGGTGGCGGCGGGCGGCCCGACATGGCCCAGGCCGGCGGCCCGGACGGCGCCAACGCCGACGCCGCCCTGCAGGCTATCGAAACGGCCTTGAAAAACCTGGCTTAGTTTTCACCCCATCGCCGCTTCGAGCTTGCTGGCGATCGCCTCAAGAAAATCCTTGGAGTTCAGATGCCGCGGCTTGCCCGGCACGAGGAGCGCCAGGTCCTTGGTCATCTCGCCGCCCTCGACGGTGGCGACGCAGGTCTGCTCGAGGGTTTCGGCGAAGCGCGCCAGGGCGTCGTTTTCATCGAGCTTGGCGCGGTGGCTGAGCCCACGCGTCCAGGCGAAAATCGAGGCGATCGGGTTGGTCGAGGTTTCCTCGCCGCGCTGATAGGCGCGGTAATGCCGCGTCACCGTGCCATGCGCCGCTTCTGCTTCGACCGTCGTGCCGTCCGGCGTCGCCAGCACCGAGGTCATGAGCCCGAGCGAGCCGAAGCCCTGGGCCACCGTATCGGACTGCACGTCGCCGTCATAATTCTTGCACGCCCAGACGTAGCCGCCTTCCCATTTCATCGCCGCCGCCACCATATCGTCGATCAGGCGGTGCTCATAGATGATGCCGGCGGCGTCGAACTCGGCCTTATATTCGCTTTCGAAGATCTCGGCGAAGAGATCCTTGAAGCGTCCGTCATAGGCTTTGAGGATGGTGTTCTTGGTCGACATATAGAGCGGCCAGCCGCGCCCCAGCGCGAAGCTCATGCAGGCGCGCGCGAAATCGCGTATCGAATCGTCGAGATTGTACATCGCCATCGCGACGCCGCCGCCGGGGAAATCGAAGACCTCATGCTCGATCGGTGCGCCGCCGCTGTCGGGCTCGAAGCGGACGGTCAGCTTGCCCTTGCCCGGAACGACGAAATCGGTGGCCCGGTACTGGTCGCCGAAGGCATGGCGGCCGATGACGATGGGCTTGGTCCAGCC
>CAJXFT010000318.1 GCA_913053235.1 uncultured Alphaproteobacteria bacterium | reverse complement strand
TTATAGCAGAAGCATGTTGCCGCCGCATGAAATATCGGTTTCATCTGGGAAATGGGGGCTGAAATGTGGCGGCACTAGCTTGCATTCGCCCGCGCCGCACGCCATATCTGTCGGCGAGAAAATTCACATGAGGAGATATCCATGACACGAGTGGCGCTGGTCACCGGTGGCACGCGCGGAATCGGCGCCGCCATCGCAAGTTCACTGCACGGTGATGGCTATCGGGTGGCTGCCGTGTACGCCCGCGACGACGAAGCCGCCGAACGCTTCCGTGAGCAAAGCGGTGTCGCCGTCTACAAATGGGATGTCGGCGATTTCAAGCAATGCCAGGACGGCATCGCCCGCGTCGAGGCGGAGATCGGGCGCGTCGAAATCCTCGTCAACAATGCCGGCATCACGCGCGACGGTACCTTGCACCGCATGGCGGCGGAACAATGGCAGGATGTTCTCGACACCAATCTCGGCTCCTGTTTCAACATGTGCCGGTGCGTCATCGAAACCATGCGCGCCGGCAAATTCGGCAGAATCGTCAATATCGGTTCGATCAACGGCCAGGCCGGCCAATATGGCCAGGTCAATTATGCCGCCGCCAAATCCGGCATACACGGTTTTACCAAGGCGCTGGCGCAGGAAGGCGCCAAGTTCGGCATCACCGTCAACGCCGTGGCGCCGGGCTATGTCGATACCGACATGGTGCGCGCGGTGCCGGAGAACGTCCTGGAAAAGATCATCGCCAGCATTCCGGTCGGCCGCCTCGGCCGCGCCGGCGATATCGCGCGCACGGTGAAGTTCCTCATCGCCGACGACGCCGACTTCATCACCGGCTCGACGATTTCGGTCAATGGCGGCCACCATATGTATTAGCGCCCACGAGGCGAAATGAAATGAGGATGCAAAAATGCCGCGCTTGGCTTTGGTAACCGGCGGAACGAGAGGCATCGGCGCCGGCATCGCGCGCGCCCTGAAAGAGGCGGGCTACCGGGTGGTGGTGAATTACTTCAGCGCCGACGCGGTCGCCCGCGACTTCGAAGCCGCAAGCGGCATCCCGGTATTCAAATGGGATGTCAGCGATTTCGACGCCTGCAAGGCCGGCATCGAAGATGTGCGCCGCCAGCATGGCGCGGTCGAAATTCTCATCAACAATGCCGGCACCGTTTCCGACAATAAGTTCGAGAATATGGATGAGGCGCAGTGGCACCGCGTGCTGCGCGTCAATCTGGATTCGCTGTTTCACATGTGCCAACAGGTCTATCCCGACATGATGGCAAATAAATGGGGCCGCATCGTCAATATCGGCTCGATGAACGGACAGGCCGGCCAGCTCAACCAGGTCAATTACGTCGCCGCCAAGTCCGGCATGCACGGCTTCACCAAGGCGCTGGCGCTGGAAGGCGCCAAACATGGCATCACGGTCAACACCGTGGCGCCGGGCTATGTCGATACCTACCTCATGCGCAACATGCCGGAACGCATTCTCGCCAAGATCATCGGCAAATCGCCCATCCACCGGCTCGGCACGGAAGCCGAAATCGGCCATGCGGTGACCTTCCTGGTCGATGAAAAATCGGCCTGGACGACGGGCTCGACGATCACCATGAACGGCGGCACGCATATGTATTGAGGCCGGGGCAGGTGTCGGTTTATTCGGGCGACCAGCCGGGCGGCGCGAGCTCGAAGCCGGCGAATTCGAAAGCCGGCGCTACCGTGCAGCCGACCAGCGTCCAGGCGCCGCATGTGCCGGCGCTTTGCCAGGCGCCTTTGGGCACGATCGCTTGCGGGCGCTCTCCCGACGCCAAATCGGCGCCGAGGCGGAGATGCTCGGTCTCACCGGCGCCGGCGTGCACGGAAAGCGCCAGGCCGGCGCCGGCATAATAATGCCAGATCTCCACCGCATCGACGCGGTGCCAATGCGAACGCTCGCCGGCGCGCAGCAGATAATAGATCGCCGTGCCGGCGCCGCGCTCGCCTTCACGCGCCTTGCCGCGCCAGGTCTCGCGGTAATGCCCGCCCTCCGGGTGCGGCTCGAGTTCCAACAATTCAATTACCTGTTGCGCTGAAATCGCCACCAGTCTCGCCCTCCCCGGCCTCGCTCTCAATTGCCATGCTATCATGCGCCACCATGCGGCCTCATGTCCTCGAGCTTAAGGAATTTTACGCCACCCGGCGCGGCCAAACCGCGCGCCGCGTCATTCGCCGCGCCATCCGCGCCATGTGGCCGAAGATCACCGACGAGGCTCTCCTTGGCCTCGGCTACGCCACCCCCTGCCTCGGCATTTACCGCGAGGAGGCCGAGCGCGTGGTGGCGCTGATGCCGGCCAGCCAGGGCGTCATCGCCTGGCCCGGCGAAGGCAAGCGGCTGGTCGCCGTGGCGGAGGAGCCCGATTTGCCGCTCGCCGATAATTCGTTCGATCGCATTCTGCTTCTCCATGCGCTCGAACTGAGCGAGGAGCTGCATCCGATGATGGACGAGATTTGGCGGGTGCTGCGCCCGCAGGGGCGCCTCCTCGCGGTGGTGCCCAACCGGCGCGGCTTGTGGGCCAGAATCGAAGGCACGCCGTTCGGCCATGGCCACCCGTTTACCGGCGGCCAGTTGACGCGCCTGTTGCGCGACCATGGCTTCGTTCCGCTGCACCAGAAAATGACGCTCTACGTGCCGCCGACGCGCTCGCGCATGGTGCTCAGAATATCCGGTCTGTGGCAAAAACTGGGCCACCGCTTCGCCCGCCCGTTCGCCGGCGTGCTGCTGATCGAAGCCGAAAAGGAAGTCTATGAAGCGCGGCCCGTCGGCAAACGCGCGCGGCGTAAAATTCTATCTTCTACTCCTGCCCCCGCCGTTCCGGCCGGTGCGCGCAGCGCCATGAATAAGCCCTTCTTCCCCGAGGGGAAGAGGGGTTGGGGAGAAGGGGCAAACTAAGCGCGCGGAGCGCGCTCACAAACGCCGGAGAGGCATCCGCGCGGTTTTTTTTAGTTATGTCCAGAATCTTCTGCAAATAGCATTGACCATGTTGCCGAGTGGTTTTCCGGGCATGGTTGGCGCGGAGACCTCAACGATCGCAGCGCCGGCCGTGCCCAGCC
>CAJXFT010000317.1 GCA_913053235.1 uncultured Alphaproteobacteria bacterium | reverse complement strand
CGACGGCGTCCGCCAGCGCGATGGCGGCGGCGATTTTCATCTCGCCGTCGATGACCGGCGAGCCGGCGTCGAGGGCGCCGCGAAAGATGCCGGGGAACACCAGCACATTGTTCACCTGGTTGGGAAAATCGCTGCGCCCGGTGCCGACCACCGCGGCACCGCCCTTCAGCGCCTCGTCCGGCATGATTTCCGGCGTCGGGTTGGCCATGGCGATAATGATGGCGTCCCTATTCATGGTTTTCACATCCTCGGCGCCGATGATGTCGCCGCGCGAGACGCCGATAAAGACGTCCTTTCCCTTCATCACATCCTTGAGCTTGCCGGAGCGATTATCGCCGTTGCTATATTCCAAGAGGCCCTGTTTGGCGGAATTGAGATCGTTCCGCTCGCCGCTGATCGCACCCTTGCTGTCGCATATGATGACATTCGCCACCGGCTCGATATCGCTGGCCGGAGCGCCGACGCCGAGGATGAGCTTGGCGATCGCCGTGCCCGCCGCGCCGGCGCCGTTGATGACCACCTGGAGGTCGGACAATTTCCTGCCCGTCACTTTTGCCGCGTTGATCAGGGCGGCCAAGAGGACGATGGCCGTGCCGTGCTGGTCGTCATGAAAGACGGGAATGCCGAGATCCTGCAATGCATCCTCGATCTCGAAGCAGCGCGGCGCCGAAATATCCTCCAGATTGATGCCGCCGAAGACCGGCTCGATGAGCCGGCAGGTTTCGATGATCTTTTGCGGGTCCTTGGTGTTGAGGCAGATCGGCCAGGCATCGATCTTGGCGAATTCGCGGAACAGCAGGGCCTTGCCTTCCATCACCGGAAGCGCCGCCATGGGGCCGATATCGCCGAGGCCGAGCACCGCCGAGCCGTCGCTGACGACGGCCACGGCATTGCCCTTGATGGTGAGCTTGCGCGCCTGGTCGGGGTCCACCGCGATAACCTCGCAAGGCCGCGCGACGCCCGGCGTATAGGCCAGCGAAAGATCCTCGCGGCTGCCGATGGGGAGCCTGTTGTGAACGCTGATTTTGCCGCGCAGATGTTGGTGCAAAACCAGCGAACGCTCGAAATAATCGGTCATCGGATTTCCCTGTGGCGAATTGGCAAGTCGAATTGGCGATAGTGCCAGATGGCGGGCTGCTTTACAGTTCCTTTCGCTGAAGAAAGATATTTTCGTGCCCCAGACCGACCGACACACGGCCGCACCGCCCGCCCTCGAATGGAAATCGAGCGCGGCGCCGGTGGCCTACGAATATGCGGTGGCCGAGATGGAAGCGCGGGTGGCGCAAATTCGCGGCGCCGGCGCGCCGGAACTGGTCTGGCTGTTGGAGCACCCGGCGCTATACACGGCAGGCGCCAGCGCCCAGAAAAGCGATCTGCTCGATGCCGGGGCGTTTCCGGTGCACCGCAGCGGGCGCGGCGGGCAATATACCTATCACGGCCCCGGCCAGAGGGTCGTCTATGTGATGCTCGATCTCGAGCGGCGCGGTCCCGACCTGCATCGGTTCGTGCGCAATCTGGAGCAATGGCTGATCGACAGCCTGGCCGAATTCGGCGTCGCCGGAGAACGCCGCCAGGGCCGGGTCGGCGTATGGGTATCGCTCGGCGGTGGCGAGGAGGCGAAGATCGCGGCGCTCGGCATCCGCGTGCGCCGTTGGGTGACGTTCCACGGCGTGTCGCTGAATGTCGCGCCCGACCTCAGCCATTATCGGGGCATCATCGCCTGCGGCGTGCCCGAGCATGGCGTCACCTCGCTCGAAGCGCTCGGCGTGCATGCGGATATGGCGGCGGTCGATGCGGTCTTGAAGGAAAAATTCCAAACTCTGTTTGGCGATTAGGTCACTCAGTCGGACGCTGTTCGAAACCCGCCTGCCCCGGCGCTTTCGCCGCCTCGACCTCGACATTGACAACCTCGGCCGAGGGCGGCCCTCGCCGGCAAGCGTTTATCATCTCCTCGACCGCCGCCGCCGGGCCGCCAAACAGCGCCTCGACGCTGCCGTCGCGGCGATTGCGCACCCATCCCCTCAGCCCGCGCCGCGCCGCCTCGTCGCCGGTCCAGCCGCGATACCAGACGCCCTGGACCCGGCCGGTAATACGCACCAGGCGGGCGATCTCAGACCCGTCATCTTCGGTAACCACTAAGCGAATTCCATAATCACCTGGTCGACGCTTAGGGAGTCGCCCTGGGCAACCTTGATATTTGCGACCACGCCGTCGCGCCCGGCGCGCAGCACATTCTCCATCTTCATCGCATCGACCACCGCCAGCGCCTGCCCGGCCGTGACCTCTTCGCCCTCCTCGACGGCCAGGGAAATCACCATGCCCGGCATCGGCGACAGCAGAAAGCGCGACAGGTCGGCGGGCGCGCGCTTCGGCATGCGCGCCGCAAGTTCCGCCGCGCGCGGGCTCCTGACCGTCAGTTGCGCTTCGGCGCCGCGCCAGGAGAGCAGCAGGCGGGTGCCGCTTTGCACCACTTGGACGCTGACGGCGGTGCCGTCCAGGGTGGCGTGAAAGAGCGCCTGGCCGGGCCGCCAATCGCTCTCGACCAGGCATTCGGTGCCGTTCCACGCTATTTTGAAGGCGGCGCCGGAGGGCGCCAGGGTGACGGCGTGATCGGTGCCGTCGAGGGAAACCACGAACTCATACGTTCCGCCGCCGCTGCGTTCGCCCGACCGCCGCGCGCTCAGGCGGTACTCGATCGCCGCGGCGACGGGCACCAGCACCGCCAATTCGGCCGTCCCCGCCCGGGCCGAAAAGCCGCTCCTATATTCCTCCTCGATAAAGGCCGTGCTCAAGCGTCCCTCGGCAAAGCGGGGATGGCTGAGGATGGCGGAGAGGAAAGTCAGATTATGCGCGACGCCATGCAGTTGATAATTGTCGAGCGCCTCCAGCATTGCCGCGATGGCAGCCTTGCGCTCGGCCCCATGGCTGACCAGTTTGGCGATCAAGGGGTCGTAATAGATCGAGATTTCGCCGCCTTCGAAGACGCCCGTATCGACACGCACCGTGGCGCTCGGCGCCGGCTCGCGGTAGCGCACCAGCCGGCCCACCGAAGGCATGAAACCGCGCACCGGGTCCTC
>CAJXFT010000316.1 GCA_913053235.1 uncultured Alphaproteobacteria bacterium | reverse complement strand
GGCTGCGACGGAGTAGGGCGGCGTCCGCCCCCTTGGCTTGGCGCTTGCCGGAATGCAAGAGACGCATTCCGGGGGGGTGCCGTTTGGGTGAATCTTAGCGGGTTCCACTTAATCCTGTTTACCGATTATTAACAATGGTTTGGCACATTCCCCTCGCCTAGTGTAGCAATCTCGGTTGTCGGAACGGGGCGCAGGCTCATGAACGAAGACACGGTACTGGCCGGCGAGCAGCATATGCGCGTCAAGCGCTGCCGCCACGGGCTCATGCTTTACAACATGAGCGATATCTATATCGGCCGCTCGCTCGATCTTTACGGCGAATATTCCTACGGCGAAGCGGACCTGTTCGAGCGCGTGCTGCGCCCGGGCATGGTGGCCATCGATGTCGGCGCCAATATCGGCTGCCACACGCTGGCGATGGCGCGCCTGGTCGGCGACAAGGGCGCCGTGATCGCCTTCGAGCCGCAGCGCGTCGTCTATCAGAATCTGTGCGCCAATATCGCGCTCAATGCGATCGCCAACGTGCACGCGCTCAATATGGGTGCCGGGTCCGGCTCCGGGACGGCGGCGCTGCCCAACATCGACTATGGCGCCGGCGGCAATTTCGGCGGCGTCACCCTGATCGACGCGGCGGCCAACGAGACGGTACCGATCACCGCCCTCGATTCAATGCCGCTCGAGGCATGCCATCTGATCAAGATCGACGTCGAGGGCATGGAATATGAGGTGCTTCGGGGCGCCGAAGACACCATCGCCCGGCACCGCCCGGCGCTCTATATCGAGAACGACCACCAGGAAAACTCGGCGCGCCTGATCACCCATCTCCTGGCCGCCGACTACCGCCTGTTCTGGCACCGCCCACCGCTCTACAACCCGGACAATTTCTTCGCCAACGGCGACAATGAATTCGGCGAACTGCTGTCGCAAAACATGTTCTGCCTGCCCCGCGAGAGCGCTTTCGAGGTGTCGGGCCTGGTCGAGATTACTTCGCCCGAAGCCGGGCAGGGCGGGAGCTAGGCGGCGGCTTTTAGGTTGTTGCCGACCTGCGGGATCAGTTCTTCCATCAAACGAAAACTGTGCCGGCAGACGGTGGTGAGGTTGGTGCGGTAGTCGTCCGGCGCGCTTTCGTCCGCCGTGTCGGAGAGGGTGCGGATGACGACGAACGGTAAATCATTGATCTGGCAGGTATAGCCGACGGCGGCGCCTTCCATTTCGGTGGCCAGCGCGCCGAACTCGCGCTGCAGCCAGCGCAGGGTTTCGGTATCCTCGATGAAGCGGTCGCCGGAAACCACGGTGCCGATCATCAGGTTGGGCGCTTCGTCCGCGCCGTCGTAGACCTCGTCGAAGGCGTCGGCGACCTGGCTCACCATGGTGGCGTCGGACTGGATCATGCGGTCGCGGTCGGGCAGCTCGCCATGGCGGCGGCCGAAGGCGGTGAGGTCGATATCGAACTGGATCAGGTGGCTGGCGGCGATCAGGTCGCCGACCCGCATGTTGGGCAGCAACCCGCCGGCGACGCCGCTGAATATCAGCCCGTCCGGCCGGTAGAGGTTGACCAGCATCTGGGTGCAGATGGCGGCGTTGACCTTGCCGATGCCGCATTGCGCGAGCGCGATCTCGGTGCCCCTGAAATCGCCGCGGATCACTGTAATACCGGCATGCACGGCCTCGCTGCCGGCGCCCATCTCGCTGCGCAGCAGCGCCACTTCCTCTTCCATCGCGCCCAGAATCGCCAGCATCGAATATCTCTTTCTCCGGCCCCACGGCCGCACCGTTGGCGCTTTTCCCTTAGCCCTGACGAGGTTAAGTGTGATTGGTTAAGAATTCCTGTGGTTCGAGCGAAGCTGAGCGAGGAGGCGAGGATGGATACGACACTTGTTCTGGCGGACGGACGTCCGCGCGGGCGCGGCCTCGGCCTGCCCTTTGCCGCCAATTGCGGCGCCGACAACGCGATCACCGACGTGCCGGGCGTCGAAGTCGGCTTCACCACTTTGATCGAAGGGGAAGGCGATCTCGTTGTCGGCGAAGGGCCGGTGCGCACCGGCGTCACCGCCATCCTGCCGCGCGGCCACACGGCCGAGCTGCCGCCGGTATGGGCGGCGATGTTTTCGTTGAACGGCAATGGCGAGATGACGGGTACGCACTGGATCAACGAGGCGGGCTATTTTGTAGGCCCGATCTGCATCACCAACACGCATGGCATCGGCGCCGTGCACGAGGCGAGCACGCGCTGGATGCTCAAGCAATACGGCACCGCGTTCGGCGAATATGCCTGGGCGATGCCGGTGGTGGCGGAAACCTGCGATATCCATCTCAACGACATGAACGGCTTTCATGTCCGCGAGGAGCATGTCATGGCGGCGCTCGACGGCGCCACCGGCGGGCCGCTTCAGGAAGGCAATGTCGGCGGCGGTACCGGCATGATCTGCTACGAGTTCAAGGGCGGCACCGGCACCGCCTCGCGCGTGATCGAGGTCGCCGGCGGTACCTACACGGTGGGGGCGCTGGTGCAGGCCAATCACGGCATGCGCGAATGGCTCAACATATGCGGCGCCCCGGTCGGCCGGCATATGAGCGAGAATCTGCTATGGCCGCGCGAGCATGGCTCGATCATCGCCGTCATCGGCACCGATATGCCGCTGCTGCCGATCCAGATGCAACGCCTGGCGCGGCGCATCTCGATCGGGGTCGGCCGCGCCGGCACGCTGTCGGGCAACAATTCGGGCGATATCTTCCTCGCCTTCTCGACCGCCAATGCCAGGCCCGAGGGTGAGGGCGGCGCGGCGGGCACTCTTCGGCGCCACGACTATGTGCCGCATGAGCTGCTCGACCCGGTCTTCAGCGCCGTGGTGGAAAGCGTCAACGAGGCGGTCATCAACGCCATGGTCGCGGCCGAGGACATGACCGGGCGCGACGGCAATTTCGTCGCCGCCATCGATCATGGCGAACTCATGCAGGTGATGGCGCGCTACGGGCGCCAGGTCCATAAAGCGACGCATCATCCGGAATAAGCCCTTCTTCCCGGAGGGGAAGAAGCATCTGTGTTGTTTGTCAAGGCGGCGTTAGGCTCCAGGTTCGGTC
>CAJXFT010000315.1 GCA_913053235.1 uncultured Alphaproteobacteria bacterium | reverse complement strand
GCGACGTGGAGGCGAATATGTATTTTCCCTGTTCGATACTCACGCTGAATTCCTGGCGCTGCGGCCCTGCATTTGCGCTGCCAACATTCTTTCGATCATCCAACACGCTCCGAATCAGTTTTACCCGGCGCCGGTTCTAGGTCGCTGTTTTTCGGCGCCTTGAGCGCCACGCGGTTTTTCGCCTATGGCCTTGAGGACCGGCGAATGTTGGGCATCTAGTTTTGCGAATTAATGCAGCCTCCGGCAATTTTGGGGAGATTCCATTAAGAAGGTCTTAATGATTTCCTATGAGTTCCGCGCAAATCCGATTGTTACGGGACATGCGCGAGACCTGAGGGCAAGCATTGGCGACACCTCTATCCGAGCACCCGGTAAAGTCCGTTCCGGGTCACGAACGGCTGTTTTCAGCCAACCTGATCTTGGTCTGCTCTCCGCTGGGTAACGGACATCAGTGTCAGAAAAATCGAAAATGCGCGCTTGGTTTCCCTCTTCTCCTCAGGCGCCTCTTGCTCTCTGGGAAGAAGGGCTTATCGCGTTAAAAAAAAAGAGGCCGCCCGGAGGCGGCCTCTTGTCTCGAACGTTATTGGGTTGGGATTACATTCCCATGCCGCCCATGCCGCCCATGTCGGGGGCAGCCGCGGCTTCTTTGGGCTCGGGCCGCTCGGCGATCATCGCTTCGGTGGTGATCATCAGACCGGCGACCGAAGACGCGTCCTGAAGCGCCGTGCGCACGACCTTGGCGGGATCGATAATGCCCGACTTGATCATGTCGCAATAGCCTTCCTTCTGCGCATCGAAGCCCCAGGTGGCGCTCTTCTGCTCGAGAAGTTTGCCGATTACCAGGGAGCCGTCGACGCCGGCATTTTCGACGATCAGGCGGGCCGGCATGCGCAGCGCCTTGCGCACCACCTCAACGCCGACATTCTGATCGGCATTGTCGCCTTCGAGCTTGGCCAGCGCCTTGGTGGCGTACAGCAGCGCGATGCCGCCGCCCGGCACGATGCCTTCCTCGACCGCGGCGCGGGTCGAATTGAGCGCGTCCTCGACCAGGTCCTTGCTCTCCTTGACCTCGATCTCGGTGGCCCCGCCGACCTTGATCACGGCGACGCCGCCGGCCAGCTTGGCGAGCCGCTCTTGCAGTTTTTCGCGATCGTAGTCGGAGGAGGTTTCCTCGATCTGGGCGCGGATCTGGTTGCAGCGTCCGGTGATGTCGCCCTTCTTGCCGGCGCCGCCGACGACCGTCGTCTCTTCCTTGGTGATGTTGACGCGCTTGGCGGTGCCGAGCATGTCGATGGTGACGTTCTCGAGCTTGATGCCGAGATCCTCGCTCACCACCTGACCACCGGTCAGCGTGGCGATGTCTTCGAGCATGGCTTTGCGGCGGTCGCCGAAGCCGGGCGCCTTGACGGCGGAGACCTTGAGGCCGCCTCTGAGCTTGTTCACCACCAGCGTGGCAAGGGCTTCGCCCTCGACCTCTTCGGCGATGATGAGGAGCGGCCGGCTCGACTGCACGACGCTCTCCAGAAGCGGGATCATCGCCTGCATGTTGGAGAGTTTCTTCTCATGCAGGAGAATGAGCGGATCCTCCAGGTCGCAGGTCATCTTGTCGGCATTGGTGATGAAATAGGGCGACTGATAGCCGCGGTCGAACTGCATGCCCTCGACGACATCGAGCTCGGTATCCAGGCCCTTGGCTTCCTCGACCGTGATAACGCCTTCCTTGCCGACCTTCTCCATGGCCTGCGAGATCATCTGGCCGACATGGGCCTCGCCATTGGCCGAGATGGTGCCGACCTGGCCGATTTCCTCGCTCGTCTTGACCGGCTTGGAACGCTTCTGGATGTCGGCGACGACGGAGCGCACGGCAAGATCGATACCGCGCTTGACGTCCATCGGGTTCATGCCGGCGGCGACCGATTTGGAGCCTTCGCGGACGATGCCCTGGGCCAACACGGTGGCGGTGGTGGTGCCGTCTCCGGCCTCGTCATTGGTCTTGCTGGCGACCTCGCGGATGAGCTGGGCGCCCATGTTTTCGAACTTGTCCTTGAGGTCGATTTCCTTGGCGACGGTGACGCCGTCCTTGGTGATGCGCGGCGCGCCGAAAGATTTATCGAGCACGACGTTGCGGCCCTTGGGCCCCAGTGTCACCCCGACCGCCTCGGCCAGGATATCGACGCCACGCAGCATGCGCGTGCGGGCATCGGATGAAAATACTACGTCTTTTGCAGCCATGTTTCGTGATTCCTTACTTTTGTTTCGTTACGCCGAAGCGTTTGATGATGTTGAATCCGCGCATAAGCGCGTGGCCTAGGCGGCCTTCTTCCTGGCTTTCGCCTTGCCTTCGAGCACCGCCATGACGTCGGATTCTTTCATGATCAACAGCTCTTCGCCGTCGATGGTGACTTCAGTGCCGGACCATTTGCCGAACAGAATGCGGTCGCCCGCCTTCACGTCCAGCGCATGGACCTCGCCGTCCGAACCGCGCACACCGGGACCGACGGAGACGATTTCGCCCTCCTGGGGTTTCTCCTGGGCCGAGTCGGGGATGATGATGCCGCCGGCGGTTTTCTCGCTCTCGCTAATGCGGCGAACGACGACCCTGTCATGCAGTGGCCGAAATTTCATGGTGACCTCCAATTGATGCGTTCAGTGGTGGAAATTCGATTGTTCGAGCGCTGTTAGCACTCGTTGAGAAGGAGTGCTAACACCGAATTGGGTTACGATTCAAGTGTTTCAACAGGGGGGCTTCGCGTTTTTCCGCCAAGCGCCGCGTGCGAATCAGTTAAGAATTTGAAATAAAACGATAATTCGTGCGCGCGCGGAGGCTTCCCCGGCGCCCCCGGCGGGATGGTGTGGCGGCGATCCGGCGGCTCATGCGCGGCCGGTCAACCACCAGGTTTGCATGTCGCCCCGGCCCTTGACCGATACGATGCCGCGCGGTTCCAGGACGTGACTATGTCGCAATTTTTGGCGCGCCTCGTCGCTGACCTGGATCTTGCCGGCTTCGCCGAGGCTCTCCATCCGGCTCGCCACGTTCACCGTATCGCCCCACATGTCGTAGAGAAAGCGGCTCTCGCCGATGACACCGG
>CAJXFT010000314.1 GCA_913053235.1 uncultured Alphaproteobacteria bacterium | reverse complement strand
AAAGGGGAATCCCCTTCGACCTAATTTGATTCATTCAATCTCGAAAAGGGTCTAGCTTTCGAATTCGAGGCCGAGATCGCGGTAGCGTTCGGGATCGTCCTGCCAGCTTTCACGTACCTTTACGAAGATAAATAAATGCACGCGCCGCGCCAGCAAGTCTTCGAGTTCGAGGCGCGATTCCTGGCCGACCGCCTTGACGCGCTGGCCGCCTTTTCCCAGCACCATGGCCTTGTGGTTGGCGCGCGAGACATAGACGATCTGTTCGATTCTGAGCGAACCATCCTTTAGCTGGCGCCAGCTCTCGGTCTCCACGGTGAGCGAATAGGGCAGTTCCTGATGCAGTTGCAGGAACAGCTTTTCGCGCGTGATTTCCGCCGCCAGCAGGCGTTCCGAGATGTCGCTGAGCTGGTCCTCGGGGTAGAGCCACGGCCCCTCGGGAAGCAATCCGAGAAGATGGTTCAGCAAATCATCGACACCCTGGCCGTCGAGCGCCGAAATCATGAAGATGCGCATCAAAGAGGCGCCGTCATCCAATGCGGCGGCCAGCGGCAACAGGCTGTCATGCGGCACGCGGTCGATCTTGTTGATGGCGACCAGCGCCTTGCGTCCCGATTTGGCGAAGCTGTCGCGGATTCGCCTGGTGTCCGAATCGAGGCCCTTGAGGGCATCGACGAGAAGCAGAATGGCGTCGGCGTCCTGGGCGCCGCTCCACGCCGCGTGGACCATGGCGCGCTCGAGACGGCGCTTGGCGCCATCGAAAATTCCCGGCGTATCGACGAGTACGAGCTGTGCCGCGCCGACGACGCGAATTCCGCGCACGCGCGAGCGCGTGGTCTGCACTTTCGGCGATACGATCGAAACCTTGGCGCCGACCAGGCGGTTGACGAGGGTGGATTTGCCGACATTGGGGGCGCCCAGAATGGCGACGAAACCGGCGCGCCGACGATCCGCCGGTTCAGCCATCACGCATAGCCAGGCGATGCAGCAGGATTTGCGCCGCCGCCTGCTCGGCCGCCTGTTTGCTGGCGCCGGCGGCCTCGGCGGCCGGCAAATCCGCCACCTGTGCCTCGATTTCGAAATGCGGTGCATGGGCCGGGCCGTGGCGCTGAATGAGGCGATAGACCGGCAGCACGCCGTGATGCGCCTGCGCCCATTCCTGTAGCGCCGATTTGGCGTCGCGCGGCGGGCTTTTGTCCTCGGCCATCGGCGCCGCCCAGTAATGGCGGATGAAACGCGCCGCCGCCGCGTAGCCGGCATCGACAAACAGAGCGGCGATGACGGCCTCGCAGGCGTCGGCGAGATTGGCCGAATTATCGCGCCCGCCGCTCTCCTCTTCGCCCTTGGCCAGGATCAAATGATCGCCGAGGCACAAATGCCGGGCGATCCGTTCCAACGCTTCGCGGCGAACAAGCGCGGCAAAGCGGCGCGCCAGGGCGCCTTCGGACTCAGCCGCATATTCGCCATGCAGCATTTCGGCGACGGCCAGGCCGAGCACGCGGTCGCCGAGAAATTCGAGCCGTTGATTGGATTGCACATCGCCCGCCACGGCGCTCGGATGGACGAACGCCCGGGCCAGCAATTGACGGTCTTCGAAGCGGTGCAAGAGTTTCGCCTCGAGAGCCTCGGCGATGGCCTCGACCGCGGCCGCGTCGAAGGCCGCCGTGACGGTGCGCCGCCTGGGCATTAGTGCCCCCTGTCACGATTCAGCGGCACTAACGCACCGCGGTGAACAGGCGCTCGAAGCGGGTCGCCTCGCCCCATTTCCAAATTTCCCAAATGTCGGCGCCGCCATTGGTCGAATAAAAAATAAACTCGGCGCGGCCAACCAGATTCTCGGCCGGGATGAAGCCGACACCCGAATAGGAATTGTCGATGCGGCTGTCCAGGGAATTGTCGCGATTGTCGCCCATGGCGAAATAATGCCCCTCGGGAACGGTATAGACGTCGGTGTTGTCGAGATTCCCGCGCGGGTTGGCGTCGAGTGTGTTGTGGTTGACGCCGTTGGGCAAGGTTTCCGAATATTGGACGATACTGCGCGTGCGGCCATAGACGTCGGTGAAGCTGAAATTCTCGACCGGGCGGCGCTCGACCCAGACGTCATTGACATATAGCGAGCCGTCCCTGACCTGAATGCGGTCGCCCGGCAGGCCGACGATGCGCTTGATGTAATCGGTCTCGTTGTCGCGCGGCAGCTTGAATACGGCGACATCGCCGCGCTCGGGCTGCGAGCCGAACAGGCGCCCGGAGAACAGGTCCAGGCTCCACGGCAGCGAATATTTGCTGTAGCCATAGGCATATTTGGAGACGAACAGATAATCGCCGACGAGAAGCGTCGGGATCATCGAGCCGGACGGAATATTGAACGGCTCAAGCGCCACCGTGCGCACCACCATCGCCGCGATCACCGCATAGGCGATGGTGCGGATGGTATCCCAAATGCCGCTGGATTTCCGCTTTCTCGATTTATCGCTGATCTTCGTTCTTGCCATGGGGCTCGCGGCGTAGGGTTATGGTTGGCGGTGGAGTTCCCGGGCCTCGGGGAGCCGCGCGCGCGTCACTCTTGCGGAGCGGCGAGGGCGGTGATGATCACGATGGCCTGGGCGGTGGGCGGTTCGTCGGTTAGAGAAACGTCGATCTGTGTGGTCATGCCTGAAGGCGTTAGGGATTGCAAGCGTTCAGCCGCGCCGCCCGAGAGCCGCATGGTCGGTTTTCCCGACGGCAGGTTGACGACTTCCATATCGCGCCAGAACACGCCCTGGCGAAAACCCGTCCCGAGCGCCTTGGAGCAGGCCTCCTTGGCGGCGAACCGCCGGGCATAGCTTTCGGCGCGCGCCGCGCGGCGCTCGGATTTGGCGCGCTCGCCGGCGGTGAATATGCGCTGGGTAAAGCGTTCGCCGAAGCGCTCCAGCGTGCGCTCGATGCGCTCTATATCGATAAGATCGCTGCCCAGGCCAATGATCATGAGGGGAATATAGCGGCGCCGCGATATTATACCAAGGAGCGGTGATAATGACCCACAGGGATATTTTGTGGGATCGCCCCCGCGGCCCGTCGGGTAGGAGGGAGGCCGCCGGCGATGCGGCGCATCGGCAAGGCCTTCCGACGCCCTCCGACGGGTCGCGGGGGC
>CAJXFT010000313.1 GCA_913053235.1 uncultured Alphaproteobacteria bacterium | reverse complement strand
TGGGCGGCGCATTCCAAACAGTTGGAGGCGCTTGAAGAGCTGAATCCCGGCAACAGTTCGCCCGCCCTTGGCCATGCGATAAAAAACTACCGGGAAGCTCTCGGCTCGATATTTGACACCATGAACGTCATCGCGCTCGGCGTTCATGGCGCGCGGATCGAAGCCCATGCCGCCCGCGCCGATGCGCGATTGCTTGAAGATGCGGCGGCCGAGTTGGTGGCCCTTGCCGCCGCGCACGGTTTGTTCATTCGTCAGTTCGATAGCTGGCTCGAATACGTCGCCGATGCGGTTGGCGAACCCTCGTCCGAGGCCATTCAGGACGCTATCGGAGCGGCGCGTGCGACCGGTGACGAGCCGGAACTCTTCGCTGACGATCTCTCGGACGCCATCGGTGAACTTGCCGTCGCTGCCGAGCAGCCATTGACTGCCGACCCGGAAGACAGGCCGCCGCAAATCGTCGAACGGGAACTCCTGCGCAGCGTCGGCAACATATTGTCCGGATTGTTGGCACCCTTGGTGGACTTCGCGCGCGACGCGGGGCCGGCGGCGCGGAGGGGGGCATTGGGGGGCATCGAGGATTTCACCAGGAAGGCAACGCAAGCCGTCTTGTTTGGCGGATCGGCCTATGTGTTGGCCTTGGCGGCTGGTCTTCCGGGTGAATTCGGCTGGATTATTCCAGTTTTGGCCTTCTTGAAGATGAAGTTAAAACTGTGACACCGCACCCTCATCTCATACCGCCCGCCTCGCAGCCATCGCGGCCGCCAGCCTGAGCGTGGCGATGAGGCTGGTTGCGTTGGCGGCGCCGTGGCTGGGCCAGGCGCGCCAGTTCACCGCGTATCGACCAGATCGCCGTCCTCGTTCACGAACAGGCCGAGCTGCTTGGCGCGTTCGTTGATATGCGGCGACCATGTCGCCTTGCCCGGGTCGGTGCCGCCGAGAATGGCGAGGATATGGGCCGGCTCGGTGCCGGCGTTGCGCAAGCCCCGCATGACGCCCGGCGGCACGGAGAAGACGTCGAAGGGCTCCAAAAACACTTCCTCCTCGCCCGCCATGCCCAATGTGACCGCCCAGCTTCCGCTCAGCGCGACGAAGCACTCGATCGTCTCATGGTCGTGTTGAGACGATCCCTTGCCGGGGTCGGCCTTCATCATCGTCAGGTTGAAATCGCGATTGTCGGCGATCATCGGCTCGAGATCGGCATCCTCGGTCACGCCGCGCCCGATGATGTTATAGATTTCACGTTGGTACTCCGGTATTCGCGTGTCGACGAATGCTTCGGAGCTCGATCTGAGCTCCTTGAAACGGGCCACCCGTGCGAGCAGGGAAGCCATGCTGAACCCGGTCATTTTCGTTTCCCTCTGTTTGCCGCTTTATCCCACGCCGCCCGCCGCGCCGCCATCTCAGCCGCCAGCCGGAGGGCCGCGATCAGGCTGGTGGCGCTGGCGACGCCCTGGCCGGCGATGTCGAGCGCCGTGCCGTGGTCGGGCGAGGTGCGCACGAACGGCAGGCCGAGCGTGGTGTTGACGCCACCTTCGAAATCCAGCGTCTTGATCGGGATCAGCGCCTGGTCGTGATACATGCAGAGCGCCGCGTCATAGGTTTTGCGTGCCGCGGCGTGGAACATGGTGTCGGCCGAGAGCGGCCCAACGGCGTCGATGCCCTCGCCGCGCAATTGCTCCAGCGCCAGGCCGATGATGTCGATTTCCTCGGCACCCATGCCGCCTTCCTCGCCGGCGTGCGGGTTGAGCCCGGCGACGGCGAGGCGCGGCCTGGCGACGCCGAAATCGCGCGCCAGAGCCCGCGCCGTCACCCGTGCGCAGCGCAGGATCGCATCGCCGCTTAAGTTCCGCGCGGCTTCGGCGAGGGAGATGTGGATCGTTACCGGGACCACGCGCAACTCCGCAGAGGCCAGCATCATCACCGCCCGGTAGCCGGGGCCGGCGAGCTCGGCGAGGAATTCGGTGTGGCCGGGATGGGCGAAGCCGGCCGCGTAGAGCGCGGATTTGTGGATCGGGTTGGTCACCACGGCACCGGCCGCGCCGCTTTGCGTCAGTTGCACGGCACGGCTGATGGATTCGATCACCGCGCCGGCATTGGCGCTGTCGAGCCTGCCCGGCTCGGCCTCGCCCGCGAGCGTCAGCGGCAGGACCGGCAGCGCCGTCGCGAACAGCGATGCGGCTTCTCCCGGGTCATCGATCTCGCGCAGTGGCACCGCCAGATGCAAGGCGGCGGCCAGGGCGTCGAGCCGCGCCGGGCTGTCGATGGCGAAGAAGGGCGGCACGCCCGCGGCGCGGCCGAGCCAAGCCTTGAGCGCGATCTCGCCGCCGATGCCGGCGGGCTCGCCCATGGTGAGGGCAATCGGTGCCGTCATGGCTGGTGCGGCACGATGACGCCCGGATTGAGCATGCCGCCGGGATCGAGCCGCGCTTTCACCGCCGCCAGCGCTTCGCCGATCAGGGCCGGGCGCTGGGCGCCGTACCACGGCATGTGATCGCGCCCCACCGCATGGTGGTGGGTGATCGTGCCGCCCTCGCGGATCAGCGCGTCCGACGCCGCCTGCTTGATCTCTTTCCACTGTTGCAACTCGCGCCCCGGCGCCGCCTTGGCGTGCAGGGTGAAATAGGGCGCGCAGCCATCCGTATAGGCATGGGTGAAGCGGCAGCTCACATGGCCCGGCGCGCCGGTCGCCTGTTGGATGACCTCTTCCGTCGCCGCCTTCACATTGGCGTGGAAATCGGCGAGGCGGTCCCAGGTGATCGCGGTCTCGAAGGTGTCGTGCAGGATGCCGCAGGATATCAGCCCCTCGCGCTTGAACGGCGCGGTGATGAAGGACTGGCGCCAGGCGTCGGCGACGGCGTCGCGCTCGCCCGCCTGATCGAACCGGCCGCCCTGGTCGCGCGCGCATTCGAGCGCCCTGTCCATCCAGGCGTCGACCGGGTGATCGGCGGATTCAAAGCCCAGCACGACGAGATGGAAGCTGCCGTCGCCGGCGCCGGCGAGCTTGGCCTCCTCGGCATCGACGAGGCGGCAATTGGACGGCCAGAGTTCGGCCTGCGCCACCGCGCGGATGGCCTCGGCGGCGCTTTCGAAGCTCTCGAAGCGGACCGCCGCCGAGGCGCGGAAGGTGGGTTTTTTCCTGA
>CAJXFT010000312.1 GCA_913053235.1 uncultured Alphaproteobacteria bacterium | reverse complement strand
GACCCGATGGCATTTTCAAATTGCTTGAGCCGGCGCGGCTCAAAGACGTCGCGCAAGGCGGAGAGCAGCGCGTGCCCCGTCTTGTCAGAGGCCTCGCGCGCCTCGCGGCTGAGCTTGAGCGCGCCGACCATATCGTCGAGCGCCACCAATGCGTCGATATCGCCGGCTTGCATGGCGCGGTGGGCATGTGCCACGGCGGCGCCATCGGCGCCGGCAACGCCATAGATGAGCCAATCCCGGCAGGCGATCTCGAACGACGGCGCGTCGTTTATCTGTTCGCTATCGATCCAGGTTTCAAAGCCATAGGAATGATTGAACGCGCCTGTCGGAAAAGAGGCGTTGCATATCTGGAGCATATAAAGAAGGCGCCGGGCGGCGTTAGTGCTCATGATGGTGACCTCCCGTATGGGAGCCGTAGCGCTTGCCGACAAACGGCATTGTCTTGCGCTCATACGGGATATCAAGCCGGCCCAGCATGTCGGCGACCATCGCATCGGCCGGTGTCAGCATCGCACCCTCGCGAAACCGCACCGGGCGGTGCAAATTGCCGAGTTGATAACCGGCCACGCCCCAGCTGAGGGCATCGTTGGGGCAGACGATAAAAAGCTCCTCCGCCGCCGCCTGCACGACGATCGCGACATCGCCGTCAAGCGCCAGCACGTCGCCGTCATTAAGCTCGGTTCCGCGCGGCATCGAGATGCGAAGATCGCGCCCGCCCTCCGTATGGCCGAGCATGTGCGGGCTCGCCCGTTCCTCGGAGTTGAGAAGAAGCGGGTCTTGCTCGCGAATACGATCTTTGAAATCGGCAACGTTCCCCAGCACATCCGTGATGACGCTCATGGCGCTTGCGATGGGCTGGCCCGCCGCCTTCAGCGGAAGAAATAAAGCTGGCTGAGCGGCAGGGTCTTGGCCGGATTTACCGTAATTCTCTCGCCGTCGATATAGACGTTGTAGGTTTCCGGATCGATCTCGATGTTCGGCATGTAGCTATTATACACCATATCCCGCTTCGAGATCGTTCTTGTGCGCATGACCGGCACCAGGGTCTGATGGCTGCGCAGCTGATTTTCAAGGCCGTTCTCGATTGCCGCCTTGGTGACAAAGGACATGCTCGTCCGCGCCGGGTTGGCGCCGAGCGAGCCATATTGCGGCCGGTATTTGAGCGGCTGGCCGGTCATCAGCGAGCCCGACGGATCGCCCATGACGGCGTGCGAGATAAAGCCGCCCTTGAGCGTCACCTCGGGCTTGGCGATAAAGAATTCCGGCCGCCAGAACACCAGGTCGGCGATCTTGCCCGGCGTGATCGAGCCGACATAGCTGTCGACGCCGAAGCAGATCGCCGGATTGATGGTGACTTTCGAGAGATAGCGCATGATGCGGAAATTATCGTTGCCGGGCTCGTCTTCGGGCAGCCGCCCGAAGCGCACCTTGTTGACCGCCGCGAGCTGGAACGAACGCTGGGCGCTTTCCGCCGCGCGGCCGACGCCCTGGCTGTCGGAGCCGATCATGCTGATCGCGCCGCGGTCATGCAGAACATCCTCGGCGCGCATGGTTTCGGCGCGCGCGCGGCCCTGGATGAAGGCGATATCGGTGGGCACGTTTTTGTTGAGATTGTGACATGTGATCAACATGTCGATTTCTTCGTCATAGGTGTTGATCGAAAACGGATTGGTCGGGTTGGTCGAGCTCGGCAGGAGGTTTGGCTCGCCGGTAATTTTCATCATGTCGGGCGCATTGCCGCCGCCCGCGCCTTCGCAGTGATAGATGTGCATGACGCGGCCATTGATCGCCGCCACCGTATCCTCGTAATAGCCGGTCTCGTTCAGGGTATCGGCGTGAATCTGGACCTGGAAATCATACTCGTCGGCCAATTCCATGCAGGTCTCGATCGCGGCCGGGGAGGACGACCAGTCCTCGTGAATCTTAAGGCCCGTCGCGCCGGCCAGAATCTGCTCGACCAGCGATCCCGTCGTCGCCGCGTTGCCCTTGCCGAAATTGCCGAAATTGAGCGGTATTTCGGCCATCGCTTCGAGCATGCGCTGAATGTTGAACACGCCGGGGCATTCGATGCCGACGGTCTTCGGCCCGGAGCCGCCGCCGATCACGGTGGTAAAGCCGGCATTCTGATATTCGTAGAGCTGCTGGACGGAATCGAAATGCGGATGGATATCGAGGAAGCCGGGCGTGCAGATCATGCCTTCGACCGAGAGGATGTCGGTATTGGGCGAGACGATCAGGCCGGGGGTGATGTTCATGGTGTCCGGATTGCCGGATTTGCCGACGCCGACGATCTTGCCGTCGAGAACGCCGATATCGCCTTTGACGATGCCGAGAAGCGGATCGATGATCAGGGCGTTGGTGATGACCATGTCGAGGCCGCCATCGCTCTGCTTCCACTTCGAAGCCTGGCCCATGCCGTCGCGGATGGTTTTGCCGCCGCCGAACACGAGCTCGTCGCCATAGGTTGTGTAATCATGCTCGATCTCGGCAACCAGGCCGGTATCCGCCAGATAGACCTTGTCTCCGGTGGTCGGGCCGTACTGTGCCGCATAATCGGGCCGTTTGATTTTCATGCTCATCGCCTAGCACTCCGTATCGGCCGCGGCGGGTCCAGTGAATTGGCCGGCGCGCCGCGTTCCGTTATTTCTTTTTCGACTTGGCTTTTGTCTTCTTGGCGTATTTCGCATCCGGCGATTTCCGCACCGGATATCGCTCGCCTTCAAAGCAATAGCCCTCGGCCCGCAAACGCCGCATGGTTTGCTGTTTGATGATGTCCGAGCGCATCGAGCCGTTGGTCATATTGTTCATGCCGTAGGCGACTTGCCGGCCGGCATAGCCGGTGATTTGCACTTTTCTGCTTTGGCCGGGCTCGAAGCGCACGGCCGAGCCGCTCGGCACATCGAGCCGCATGCCGAAGGCCGCCTCACGGTCGAACGCCATGGCCTTGTTGCATTCGGCCAAATGATAATGCGCGCCGATCTGGATCGGCCGGTCGCCGGTATTGACCAGGACGATCTTTTGACTTGGCCGGTCGGCATTGATTTCGATATCGCCCTTGGCAAACTCGATTTTTCCACATGTCTCCGGCATGCCGACATCGAATGCTTCTTTCGGGACGACGGATTTCGGGATGGGGGGCGGTGACCAACTTGCTTTTGCAGCCATA
>CAJXFT010000311.1 GCA_913053235.1 uncultured Alphaproteobacteria bacterium | reverse complement strand
TCGCTGTGTATTGTCCGATTATACAGGGTCGGGATCGCGCCGCCATCCGCCTCAGAGATATTCGATCTTGAGTATCTCGATTTCCTCGATGCCTGTGGGGCGGAACAGTTTTACCACATCGCCTTCGCTGGCGCCGTTGAGGGCGCGGGCGATCGGCGAGACCCAGCTTACCTCGCCCATTTCGTGGCGCGCCTCGTCGACGCCGACGATGCGCACCAGATGTTCGGCGCCACCGCCGTCCGTATAGGTGACGCTGGCGCCGAAAAAGACCTGTTCGCGATTCTTACGCTTGCTTTGATCGACCACTTCGGTGATTTGCAGGCGCTTGACGATGAATTGGATGCGCTGATCGACCTCGCGCAGACGCTTCTTGCTCGACGCTTCGGTCCCGGCCTTGACCAGCCTGGGCCGCTCGACGTCGCGCAATTCGGCAAGCTCGCCCCTGAGCCGCGCCGCGCCCTCCGGCGTCATATAGTTCTTGGTGCCGGGCGGCAGCGCATCGACGAATTCAGGCAGCGCCTCTTCGCTCTCGGTTTCCTTGGTGAATGCCTTGTTCATCGCGACCCATCGCCATTTCAGGCATCGACGCCGAGTTCGCCGGCCATCTCGGGAAAGCTGTCGACGATGATATCATGGATCGGGTTGGCGGTGGGATCGGGCGGACCCGCCGGGCCCCATTCATCCGGCCGGCGCACGAAGGCGGTGTTGAAGCCGCAAGACTTGGCGGCGTCGAGGTCGAAATTGTGGCACGCCACCATGCAGATTTCGCCGGGATCGAGTTGCAGAAGCTTGGCCGCCGTCCGATAGGCCTCGGGCAGGACCTTGTATTTGCCGAAGGCTTCGCAGGAAATCACCGAATCCCAGGCGATGCCGTTTTGCCGCGCCGTGTCGATGACGATGCGGAAGGAGAGGATGGTGAACGAGGCGCAGATATATTTTTCACGCAGCTTCGGCAACACGGAGGGAAAATCGGGCCAGCATTGCAAGCTGTGCACCTTGTCCCACCAGATGGCGCGGCGCTGCTCGGGCGTTGCCGCGCCGAGCCCGCAGGCGGTCAGGACATCGTCGAGCGCCGCCGCATGGGCGCCGTCGAAATTATAGGCCGGCGGCGCATCCTTGCCGAGATTGAGCATGCGTTTGAGGGAGCCCCGGCGCATATCGTTGGCGAGCGCGGCCCAATCCCCCTCGACGCCGTATTCGGCACCGAGCGCGGCCAGCGAATCGCGAAAACCGCTGTGCCAATCGAGTATGGTGCCGCCGGTATCGAAGGTGAGCGCCTTTATGTTGCCGATGTCCATACCGTCTCCCTTTCACATGTATTTATGGCCGCCGGTGACGCCAAGCTAAGCAAAGCGCCGGCGCCGCGCCATTCAAATCAATTTGATGCGCCGGCGGCGCCGATATGGGCGTGGACGACGATCTCGATATTGGCGCCGGGCACCAGCAGGGCGGAGATGACCACCGTCGCCCGGTTGGGATAGGGCGCCTCGAAATAGCCGCGGTAGACCTCGTTCATCAATGCGGCGTCGGCGCCGTCGGTGAGATAGATCAGCACCTGGGTCACGTCCGCCATGCCGCCGCCGGCGGCGGCGAGAACCTGCTTGAGATTATCGAGGGTGCGCACCGTCTGGGCGGTGATATCGCCGGTCTCCTGGCTGCCGTCCGGCTTGGTGGCGATCAACGCCGTGTAGAGCACGCCGTCGGCGCTGACAGCCCACTCCAACGGCGCTTTCGGCGCCGGAATGCCGGTCTCGATGGCTTTTCTCATGGTCGGGCTCCGTTACTCATATTCAAAAACGATGCGCGGAAAATAGCAGGAAACGATCCAGTTGGGGTCGTCGACAACCTGGCTGAGGCGCATATCGGCGCAGGCGCTGCACAGCAGATAGACATCGATCGGCGCCAAGTTTTGCTCGGCGCTCACCAGCTCGACCATGCGGCGCAGCGCGGCGCGGGCGTTTTCCAGCAGGTCGGGGCCGATACCGGTGGTCACCTCATAGCCGGCGCCGGAGAGATGGTCCGTCGTCGAGCCCGGCGTCGTGAAGCGCGGCGCCGAAGGGGCGGCGCCCTTGACCAGTTCGATCCTGGCGCTGACATCGATCGGGCTCTCGACCCCGGTGCCGCACACCTCGCCTTCGCCCTGCGCGGCGTGCGGGTCGCCCATCGAGAGCAGCGCGCCGGCCACCCGGACCGGCAGGAAGAGCACCGTACCCCGGCTCAAATCGCGGATATCCATGGTGCCGCCGACAGCCTCGCGCGGCGGCAGGATATTGTGCCGCCCCGGCTCGGCGAGCGCCGTGCCGATGGCGCCCATCATCGGCTTGAACGGCACCTTTGCATGGCTGCCTTCATAGGGAACGGCCGCGGCCAAATCGGATGGATAATGCCAATGATGCATATAGGGCTCGGGAAAATCATCGGCGAGCAGGCCGAAATCCGGGATGTTGGCCGACCAGCCCCAGCCCGAGGGGGCGAAGTCGAGGATGGTGATTTTCAAGGCGTCGCCGGGCTCGGCGCCCTCGACATGGACCGGCCCGGTTACCGGGTTGATATCGTCGAAATCGATATGACGCACCGCCTCGGCGGTCGAGTCCGGCGTGACCTGGCCGTTGGAGGCGTCCAGGGTTTCGAAATAAACCTCGTCGCCGGGCGCGATATGCAGCACCGGGGCGAGCGAATTGTCCCAATAGGTATGACGCTTTTCACGGCTGATGCGGTGGCTCCGGCCCATGATCGATCCCGTCCCGGCTGGTTAATTCGAAGGCGCCGATTGTGACCGAACGGCCAAGGCCGGCGCAAGGCGGTGGGTTGTCCAATTGTGCCGCAACTTGAATTTTTGGTGTGGATATGGCAAGGGCGCTACCGTTTCCGATAGCGCCCTAACTCCTCGCGCCGCGCTGGACTTGTCTTCGTCCTTCGCGCGGCGTGCCCTTGGTAGGGACTTAGACGCTGATCCTAAGGAGAGCAGCACTCTTCACAAATATGAGTCATGGCAGGTGTTTTGTCAATGCCGCGAGGCCCAAGCTACTTAGAACACAAGCCCGAATAGCCCGAATATCGCTGTCCGGCAAGACGTCATATCTGTAGATTCTTTTACCACTTTTGTCTTTCCCATATCTTAAGAAATCAAGGCGTTCGAAACTCACTGCCACGACCATATCCCCCTTCAC
>CAJXFT010000310.1 GCA_913053235.1 uncultured Alphaproteobacteria bacterium | reverse complement strand
CTCTTCCAGAACACGGCGCCGTCGCCGTGGATGATCGCGTTGTAGGCGGCGCTGATGAGATACACGCATGCCCGTGATGAACGTGTCGATCAGGCGATTGAAAAGATGGAACGGGAGAAAACGAAGACCGAACAAATCGCTCTGCCGGGAGCGCAGGATTCCTGACGCAATTACACAGGAACTACACATTCGAGCATCTGCCGTTCTCGGCACATGCAAGTAACTTGTTGAAAGTGCTGGTGGAGCCGAGGGGAATCGAACCCCTGACCTTCGCATTGCGAACGCGACGCTCTCCCATCTGAGCTACGGCCCCGTCAGCATATCGGGTGCGGCGGCGGTGGAACCGGCGCCGTGGCGGGTAATGTGGCGGCTTTTCGCGCGCTGTCAAGGGAAGCGGCGGGATTTGCCGGCCATAAACCGGCCAACTTCCCGCCGCGCCCGGCGTTTAGAAAGGCTGGCCCTCTTTTCGCTTTTGGATATACTTGCCGCCGCCCGCGCGCCGCGCCGCGCGCGGGAGCGAGCATTGATTATTTTCGAAAGATATCCATGAACGCCCTCGCAAGCCTTATCGATACCGTCTTTACGATCTACATCATCCTGTTGCTCGCCTCGGTGATCTCGTCCTGGCTGGTTCAGTTCAACGTCCTCAACACGCAGAATCAGTTCATTTATTCGCTGCTCGGCTTTCTCTACCGCATCACCGAGCCGGCGCTGAGGCCGCTCAGGCGCCTCATTCCGCCGCTCGGCGGCATCGATCTGTCGCCGATGATCCTGATTATCGCGCTCTATTTCATCCGCGACCTGATCGTCGACAATCTCCGTTGAGGCAACCTCGGTCGAGGCAACTCCGATGGGCGGCAGCCTGCCTTACGGCACCAACGATCGGGGCGTCCGGCTGGCGGTGCGGCTGACGCCGAAGGCGGGGCGCGCCGGGTTTAGCGGCATCGCCCAGGGCGCCGACGGCGCCGCCTTCGTCAAGGCCGGGGTCACGGCGCCGGCCGAGGGCGGCAAGGCCAACCGCGCCCTGATCAAGCTGTTGGCGCGTGAGCTGCGCCTGCCGGCCTCGGCGATGCATATTGCATCGGGCGCCAAAGCACGGCAAAAATCGATCCAGATCGCCGGCGATCCGGCGCAACTCAAGAAACGTCTCGAACTCTTTTGTGGGGAAATAAAATGAGCCAAGCGACAATAATCGACGGCAAGGCCTTCGCCGCCAATCTACGCGCCGATATCGGCCGCCGGGTGGCGGTGCTGAAGCAACGCCACGGCCTGACGCCGGGTCTCTCGGTGGTGCTCGTCGGCGAGGATCCGGCGAGCCAGGTTTACGTGCGCAACAAGGGCAAGGCGACGCTCGAGGCGGGCATGAAATCGGATACCTACACGCTGTCACCCGACGCCAGCCACGAAGAGGTCATGGCCAAGGTCGAGGAGCTCAACAATGACGCCAGCGTGCACGGCATTCTGGTGCAGCTGCCGCTGCCCGATCAGGTCGATTCCGACGCCATCCTGAATGCCATCGACCCCGACAAGGATGTCGACGGCTTCCACACCCTGAATGTCGGGCGCCTCACCAGCGGCCAGGACGCCATGGCGCCGTGCACGCCGGTCGGCTGCATGATCATGCTGAAAGAGGTCGTCGGCGATCTCACCGGCAAGCAGGCGATCGTCGTCGGGCGCTCCAATATCGTCGGCAAGCCGATGGCGGCGCTGCTGCTCAAGGAACATTGCACCGTCACCATCGCCCATTCGCGCACCCGCGACCTCGCCGGAGAGTGCCGGCGCGCCGATATCGTCATCGCCGCCGTCGGGCGTCCGCGCATGATCGGGGGCGATTGGATCAAGCCCGGCGCCACGGTGATCGATGTCGGTATCAACCGCATCGACGACGCGAGCACGAAATCCGGCACGCGTCTGGTCGGCGACGTGAATTTCGACGAAGCGGTCGAGACCGCCGGCGCCATCACGCCGGTGCCGGGCGGCGTCGGCCCGATGACCATCGCCTGCCTGCTCAAGAACACCCTCACCGCGGCCTGCCGCCAGGCCGGCGTGGCCGAGCCCGAGTGATGGCCGGGTGAAAGAGCGCATGACATGACCGGAAGCCTGTGGAGCCTGGCGATCGCGCTGGCGATCTTTATCGGCATCCATCTGACGCCTGCCGTGCCGGGCCTGCGCGCGGCGCTGATCGGCGCGCTCGGCAGGCTGCCTTATCGCGGGCTCTTTTCCCTCATTGCGGTTTGCGGCCTGGTGTGGATCGTCTTCGCCCATATGGATGCGCCCTATGTGGCGCTGTGGGACGCGCCCGGCTGGACTTGGCTGATCCCCCTCGCGGTCATACCGCTCGCGCTAATGCTGGTCGCCGGCGAGCGGTCGCCCGGCATGCGGAAGATCACCCGCCATCCCATGCTGTGGTCGGTCTTGCTGTGGGCGGCGGCGCATATCGCACCCAATGGCGACGCCGCCTCGCTGATGTTGTTCGGCGCTTTCGCCCTGTTTGCGGTGATCGATCAACCGCTCGCCGATGCCAGGATGCGGCGCGAGGAGCCCGAGGCGTGGGCCGAGAAATCGGCCACCAGCTCGGCCATTCCCTTCCTCGCTGCCCTACAAGGCCGGGCGCGGCCAAGCCTCAAAGAGATCGGTTTGGTCCGCATTGGCGTGGCGCTGGTGCTTTATCTGGTGTTGCTGTTCGCCCACGAGCACGTCATCGGCTTCAGCGCGCTCCCGCTCTAACCTATTTGTTGCGCAGCCTGAGACGCAGCGCATTGAGCTTAATAAAGCCCTCGGCGTCGCGCTGATCGTAGACCGTATCGGCCTCGAAGGTGGCGTGGTCCTCGCTGTAAAGGCTGGTCGGGGATTTCCGCCCTTCGACGGTGATGCCGCCCTTATAGAGCTTGAGGCGCACCGTACCCTCGACGGTTTTCTGGCTTTCGTCGATGGCGGCCTGCATCATTTCGCGCTCCGGCGAAAACCAGAAGCCGTTATAGATGAGCTCGGCGTAACGCGGCATCAGCTCGTCCTTGAGATGGGCGGCGCCGCGGTCGAGGCACAGCGATTCGATGGCGCGGTGCGCCTGCAGCAGGATGGTGCCGCCCGGCGTCTCGTAAACGCCGCGCGACTTCATGCCGACGAAGCGGTTCTCGACGATATCGATGCGCCCGACACCGTGCGCGCCCGCCAT
>CAJXFT010000309.1 GCA_913053235.1 uncultured Alphaproteobacteria bacterium | reverse complement strand
CTCGACATCAAGAACGAGATGGCCTTGGTGCTGTTGCGCCTGCATCGCTTTGACGAGGCCGAGGAAATATTGCGCGACATCGTCAACCGCAATCCCGATTCCTACCCGGCGCGCAGCAATCTCGGCGCCATCATGATGCGCTCGGCGCGCTACGGTGATGCGCTGCACCCGCTCGGCGAAGCGGCGGCGCGCCACCCCGAATTGGCGCGCGCGCATGACCAGTTGGGCAATGCCTGGTTTGCCCTCGGCCGCATGGGCGAGGCACAAGCCTGTTACGGCGAGGCATTGACGCGCGCACCCGATTACGCGCCGGCATGGAATCACCTTGGCGATGTGTTCCGGGTCGAGGGCGCGTTCGAAACATCGAACCGGTGCTACGGCAAAGCCATGCGGATTTCGCCGCACTACGCCATGGCGGCCTGGAACCGGGCGATGGGCCTGCTTGCCGCCGGCGATTTCGCGGCCGGCTGGCCCGCCTACGAGGCACGCTTCGACGCCGGCGTTGCGGTACGCGAAAACTGCCGGCTGGCGAAATGGCGCGGGCAATCTCCGGCCGGCCAGCGAATACTGGTTTTCGCCGAGCAGGGGGTGGGCGACGAGATCATGTTCGCGGGTTTCATGGCGCGCCTTTGCGAGCTTGCCGGCCATGTCACCCTGGTCTGCGAGGCGCGCCTGCAAGCCTTGTTCGCGCGCTCTTTCCCGGGCGTCACCGTGCGCGGCTGGCGGCGCCAGCCGGAGCAGGTGAAATTGCTCGATCGCGATTGCGATATGTGGATTCAGGCCGGCGATTTGCCGGCAATGCTGTGGGATGTGGCGCCGGGTGCATGCCTGCAACCCGATTCTTATCTGATCGCCGATGCGGCGAAAACCGAAATGTGGCGGGCCCGCTATGGCGCTCTCGGGCCGGGCCTCAAGGTCGGCATTTCGTGGCGCGGCGGCGGCGGCGAGCTGGTGCGTCATCGGCGCTCGCTGGCATTGAATGGCTGGGCGCGCCTGTTGCGCCGCGATTCGCTTCATGCCGTGAATCTGCAATATGGCGAATGCGGCGAGGAGCTGGCGATGGCGAAAAGCCGGCACGGCCTGGATATCGCCGACTGGGAAGATGCCGATCCGCTCGCCGACCTTGACGGCTTCGCGGCTCAGGTCGCGGCGCTCGATCTTATCGTCTCGGTCGACAATGCGACGGTACATATGGCCGCTGCGCTCGGCCGGCCGGTCTGGGCTTTGTTGCCCAAGCCGGCGGATTGGCGCTGGGGTGTGCGCCGCGACGACAGCATCTGGTATGGCTCGGTGAGACTGTTCCGCCAGGCCCGCCCGGGCGATTGGGCGCCGGTCATGGGAGAGCTTTCGGACGCCCTGCAAGACATGATCGGCGGCGCAAAACTGAAGGTGGCGGCGGGATGAATATGGCATCGACGAACAAATCCGGGAGCAAGCCGATTCGCAATATCGCGCTCCTGAACGACACCAGCGCCTGGTATCATTGGGGCTGCACCTGCACCAGCTACGGGCTGCGCAGCGAAATCAACGCCCGCGGTTTCGACGTCGACCCGATCTCCATCAGCGAGACCTATGGCTGCCAGGAGACACCCAACAAGATCGCCGATTATAACGACGAGGAATTCTTCAAGAATTTTTGCGCCGCCAACCTGGCGCTGATGAAACGCCTCGCCAGCGCCGATGCGATCGTCGTCAACGGCGAGGGCACGCTGCACGGCACCGGAGCGCCGGCGCGCGCCCTTCTTTATCTCGCCTATGTGGCGAAAACGCGGCTCGGCCGGGCGGTGCATATCATCAATCATTCCTGTTTTCCGGAGGACAGCGCGGCGCTCACCAACAGCGCCGCAAAAGCTCTCTATAAGCTGGTTTACGGTGCCATGGATTTCATCGCCGTGCGCGAGCCGCTCAGCGCCGATATTGTCGGGGCGTTGGAGGCGACTTGCGTGCAGGCCTTCGATTGCATGCCGTTCTTTATTGCCGGGCGGAGCTCGAGCTGGGCGGAAGAGGGCGGACGCGGGGTGGTGTTTTCAGGCTCGGTCGCCTGGGACAGGGATATGGTGCCGATTTTGGCGACGCGGATCGACCAACTGGTGCGCCAGGGTATCCCGGTTTCGGTCCTCGTCGGCGCCGCCGCGAAGCCGGCTCGGGACGACCAGAATTTCGTCGCCGCCATCGGCGAGGCGGTGCCGCGCGGCTGGGAGTTGGTCGATGCGTTGAGCGAGGATGCCTGGCTGCGCACCATCGGCGGCGCCAGGCCGCTGGTTTCGGGACGCTTCCATCACACCATCGCGGCCGCCTGTCTGGGTACGCGGAGCATCGCCTTCACCAGCAACACGCCGAAAGTCGAGGGCATGCTGTCGCTGGTCGGCCAGCAAGCGCCGATCGACCAATCGGCGGCCGATGTCGAGGCGCAGTTGAAGCAACGGATCGGTGAGGCTCTGGCCGAGGATCCCATCGAGGAGAGCGGCAAGAGTGAGGAGATGTGTACAAAACTGCGCGACCTGGCACGGCGGAATTTTGAAGGGTTGGATGTTTTGGCCGGCCAGGTTTCCGCGTGACCGCGGTTTTCACGAGCTGAAGATTCCGAACGCCGGCGCCCGAATGGGCGCCGGCGTTCGGAATCAAGGCGTGATGCGCAGCAGCCAGCGGGCGGGGGGAACGCCGGCCGCGCGCATCACGCTCAAGCCGTCGATGCGATACGTTCGCTTCGACGAACCTCGTCGTCGGAGGCAGGCTCTCCGGCCGACATTTGCCGATCGAGCTCGCGCCAGGATTCGTGCAGCGGCGTCAGCAGGGCGATGACATTCCGTGCCGTCTCGGCGTCGTTTTTCTCATCGATGAGAATCAACTGGCGCAGGATAAATGTGTAGAGCTCGGCCAAGTTCGCGGCGACTTCTCCACCCTTTTCCGGGTTCAGGGTCAGGGTCAGATGTTCGATGATGTCGAACGTCTTGCGGTTGGCCTGCCAGCGCCCGGTGATATCGCCCTTCTCGATGCAACTGATCGTCTTGCGCAGATTGAGAAGCGCGGCATCATAAAGCTTGACGACCAAAGCGCTCGGCGACGCCGTCATGATCGACTGCGCGGCGTAGGGGTTGTAGGCGGCTGCCGGGGCCCTGTGATTTTCCATGATCTTCCTCTTGCCTGTGTTTGCGGCGGGTTTGACGTTGTCAGTGGAATGCGATTTTCCAGAATTGAACAAAATCTGT
>CAJXFT010000308.1 GCA_913053235.1 uncultured Alphaproteobacteria bacterium | reverse complement strand
CTATATCTGGATTCTGTTGGCGAGCTTCAAAGAGCGCGTCGATCTGATCACGGCGGAGCCGAAATGGGTCTTCGACCCGACGATGATCAATTTCATCGACATCTTCGAGCGCGGCTTCGACACCTATCTGTTGAACTCGCTGATTATCGGCTTTTCGAGCACCGCCTTGACTGTGCTCGTCGGCACCATGGCGGCCTACGGCTTTTCGCGCTTTCGCATTCCGGCGGGCAATCATCTGTTCTTCTTCATCCTGGCGACGCGGCTCGGGCCGCCGGTCGCCTATGCCCTGCCGATGTATCTGATCTTCAATTGGCTGGGGCTGGTGAACACCCATTTCGCCGTGATCCTGGCCCATTCCACCTTCAATCTCGTGCTCGTCGTGTGGATGATGCGGTCGTTTTTCGACGACGTGCCGCGCGCCGTCGAGGAGGCCGCCTATCTCGACGGCTGCGGCCATTTCCGGGTTTTTTGGGGCATCGCGCTGCCGATGGCCTATCCCGGGCTTGTCGCCGTCTCGATCTTCGTTCTGATCTTCTCGTGGAATGAGCTTTTGTTCTCGCTCATTCTCACCGGCGGCGAGACGAGGACGCTGCCGGTCATGATCCCCTCGCTGGTGCTGCATACCGGCACGCTCTGGGGTCAGGTCGCGGCGGCCTCGATCCTGCAGAGCATACCGGTGCTCATCTTTATCTTCTTCATTCAAAAGAAGCTGGTCCAGGGCCTGACCTTCGGCGCCGTCAAGGGTTGAGCGGCGGCTGGGCGCGCAGGCGCTCGCCCGTCGCGCCGTCGAAGGCGAGGATCTTCTCCGCGTCCACCCACAGCCGAACGCTGTCGCCATAACGCACCTGATCGTTGCGGGCGAGCTTGGCGACGAGCGCCGGCCCGGCGGTCGAGAGTTCAAGGATGGTGTCGGCGCCAAGATGCTCGACCGTCTCGATTTTGCCCGCCATTTCCACCGCGTCGGGAATCGCCTCGAGGCTCAACAGTTCGGGCCGGATGCCGATGGTTATGGCGCCGCCCGCAGCCGCTACATGGGAGGGCGGGAGGTCGAAGGAGAGGTCATCGGTGTTGAAGGCGAACGCACCCTGGCGCTGCCGCACGGTGCCATTGAGGAGGTTCATGGTCGGGCTGCCGATGAAGCCGGCGACAAAGGCATTGCTGGGATCGTCATAGACGGCGAGCGGCGCGCCGACCTGTTGAATGCGGCCCTCGTTCATCACCACGATACGGTCGCCCATGGTCATCGCCTCGATCTGATCATGGGTGACATAGATCATCGTCGTGTCGAGCCGGTGGTGCAGCTTGATCAGCTCGCTGCGCATCGCCATGCGCAGCTTGGCATCGAGATTGGACAATGGCTCGTCGAACAGAAAGACCGCCGGATCGCGCACGATCGCCCGGCCGAGGGCGACACGCTGCTGCTGGCCGCCCGACAGTGTCCTCGGTTTGCGCGGCAGCTCCTCGACGATGTCGAGGGTCGCCGCCACTTCGCGCACGCGGCGCTCGATTTCGGCGCTCGCCACCTTTTTGATCTTCAGCGCAAAGCCCATATTCTCGGCCACGCTCATATGCGGGTAGAGCGCGTATGACTGGAACACCATCGCCACGTCGCGGTCCTTGGCATGGACATCGGCGACATCGCGATCGCCGATAAAAATGCTTCCCGACGTGACCGTCTCAAGGCCGGCGATCATCCTGAGACAAGTGGTCTTGCCCGAGCCCGAGGGGCCGACGAGAACGACGAACTCGCCGCTATCGATCGAGAGATTGACGGAATCGACGGCGGCGGTGGTGAGAAACCGCTTGGTTAGATTCTCAAGCCGAACAGCCGGCATCACAGCGCTCCCAGATAGATAAATTCGGCCGTCACGAAGATCGCCATGCCCCAAAAGCGGACCTCGCCGGGGGTGAGCCATTTCTTGCGCGTGTTCCAAACTCCGAGCACGAGCTGTAACGGCGCACAGACCGCGAATATGATGATGTGCTCGAACACGGCGCTACTCGCCCGCATCGCTTTTCGGGACCCGCAGCCAAATCAGAAACGGCAGGCTCGCCAGCAAAGGCAATGCGAACAGGCCGAGCGGAACGGTGATGAAAAAGGAGATGCCCGCATCGATCATAACGCCGCAGACGATGACCACCAGCAGCGTATAAAGCACGGCCCACAGCGAGGCGCGGAGATTGGGGCGGTCCAAAGCCAGGGTCCTTAATGAGCGCGAAGGTTCTTGTGGCGAATTTATTGGCGCCGACAATATCACGCTTCGCCTCTCTGTCGAACCCGGCATCGGGCCGGTTTGCCGGACGAGCGAGAGAATTGCGGCGCTGGCGAGATTGCATCACAATCGAATTGAATATTTCAAACCACCCCGACATGGCCAGGCGGTCAATCGACAAAAAGACTAATGTCCCTGAGGAGGGAAACGATGGCGCGAGATGCAAAATACGACATTCTCTTCGAGCCGGTCCGGATCGGCCCCAAGACCATGCGCAACCGCTTCTACCAGGTGCCCCATTGCAACGGCGCGGGTTCGATCTTTCCCGGCACCCAGGCGGCTTTTCGCGGCATGAAGGCCGAGGGCGGCTGGGCCGTCGTCTGCACCGAGCAATGCGCCATCGACGACGAGAACGAGCTGACGCCGAACACCCTCGCGGCCCTCTATGACGAGGGCGACATGATCAATCTCCGCCATATGTGCGACGAGGTGCATAAATGGGACTCGCTCGCCGGCGTCGAGTTCAATCATATGGGTATCGCCGCCAACAATCTGGCGACGCGAAGCGCTTCGCCCTCGGCCTCGACGTCGAGCTCGGACTGGATGATGGGCGCGACCTCGCACGCCATGGATATCGACGACATCAAGCGCTATCAGAATTCCTATGCCGAGGCGTCGAAGCGCGCCGTCCAGGCCGGCTTCGATGTGATATACATGATGGGCGCCGGCGGCTTACTGCCCGAGCAGTTCCTGTCCAAATTCTACAACAAGCGCACCGACAATTACGGCGGTTCGTTCGAGAACCGGGCGCGCTTCTGGATCGAGACGCTGGAAGTGATGAAGGACGCGGTAGGGGACGACGCCGCCATCGCAACCCGCATGTCGACGACGCATTATCTCGGCGCCGACGGCATCCAGCCCGAGGACGAGGCGGTCAAGTTTGTCGAACTCGCCACCAGGGAAGGCCTTGTCGACCTGTGGGACGTGATCACCAGCATCTTCTATGAGTGGGGCGAGCATG
>CAJXFT010000307.1 GCA_913053235.1 uncultured Alphaproteobacteria bacterium | reverse complement strand
CCCAATGATGCGGCGTCCTCGAAGCGCCCGGCGTCGAGCGCCCGCGCCGCCCGCCGATAGCTCGATTCTCCCTGTGCCGCAATCGGACCGGTGGGCGCCAAATGCCCGAGATCGGCATCGAACGCCATAGCCGCTTCCCCTGCCCTCTCGCTCATGCCTCGCTCCTTCCTACCGGCCCGGCTGACAAGATCGCTTAAGGTATGATATTTAGACCATTGCATAGTTGAGAGGAAGCAACATGGGCCATGCCCATGCCGTCATCGATCCGGTACGGCCGACCTCGGCCTGTGAGCTGGTGGTCGAGCAATTGCGCCGGGCGATCCATCTCGGCCGCTTTGTCGCCGGCGATAAATTGCCGCCGGAGCGCGAACTGGCCAAGCAGCTCGGCGTCTCGCGCACCACCGTGCGCGACGCGGTGAAGATATTGGAGGGCGACGGCCTGGTGCGCAGCAAGCGCGGCGCGGCGGGCGGGCTGACCGTATTGGAGCGCGACGCCGGCGCCGTGCGGAAATCCCTCGCCGGCGGCTTGCGGGCGATAGAGGCGATTTACGATTATCGCCTGGCCATCGAATGCGCCGCCGCGAAACTGGCTTCGGCGCGGCGCTCGAAGAGTGATCTGACGGCGCTGGCGCGCCATGTCAAGCGCATGGGCGAGCTCGCCGCGCCGCGCGGCGAGGCCGATCGCGCCGAGGCGCTGGCGGCGGTGAGCCAGTTCATGGCCGTCGATTCCGAATTTCATCTGGGCATCGCCCGGGCGGCGCGCAACGACTATCTGCTGGCCGCCATCGAGGATGCCCGCGCCGCCATGTTCCTGCCGATCGGCGCCGTTTTCGATCGCCTCGAAGACAATGCCAATGCCTATCACGAGGCCATCTTCGCCGCCCTCGAGGCGGGCGACGCGGCGGCGGCGGAGCAGGCCATGGCGGCGCATTTGCGGGCCAGCCGGGGCGGCGTCGAAGGTCTCATGCAGCATGGCTTTCAGGCCACGGAATAACGCCATGCGCCAGCTTGCCGGCGTTATTTTCATCCTCGCTGCCTTGCTGCCGGGCGTCGCCCATGCCGTGTGCGGCGCGGATCGCCAGCCGCAAGCGCTCGCCGGGTTCGACGAATTCGCCGTCGCGGTGATGGCCGAGTGGCGGGTTCCGGGCCTGGTGCTGGGTGTCATCGAGGACGGCGAGGCGCCCTATTGCGCCGCTTACGGCCTCGCCGATGTCGAAAACGGCAGCGCCGTCACGCCGGATACAATTTTCGCCATCGGCTCGATCCCCAAATCCTTCACCACCGCCGGCCTCGCCATGTTGGCCGATGAAGGCCGCCTCGATTGGGACCGTCCGGTGCGCCGCGTGCTGCCCGGATTCGCCCTCGCCGATCCGATCGCCACGATGCATGTGACGCCGCGCGACATGATCACCCACCGCACCGGTTTGGCGCGCCATGATATGCTGTGGTACTTGAGCGGCCTCGACGCCGAGCAACTGTTTCTCGGTTTGCGGCATCTCGAACCCGGCGCGCCGTTCCGCGCCACATGGCAATATAATAATTTGATGGTCGCCGCCGCCGGGCGCATCACCGAGGCGCTGAGCGGCGAATCCTGGCAGGCTTTTACGGCGCGCCGCCTGCTCACCCCGCTCGGCATGACGAGCACCGATTTTTCGACCCGCGAAAATGACGCCCGGCGCGCCAAACCCTATGAAAAGAGCGCCGCCGGCATCCGCCGCATCGCCTTTTACGACATGCGCGCCATCGCCCCGGCCGGGGCGATCAATTCCAGCGCCGCCGATATGCTCGCCTATCTCGCCTTTCACATGAATCACGGCCGCCATGGCGGCGCGCGCCTGCTGTCCGAGGGCCAGGCGAAAGCCATGCAGGTGCCGCGCGCCGCACTCGGCGAGGCGCCGGCGCATGCGGCGCTGGGCGCCGCCGCCTACGGCATGGGGTTCCTGATTTCGACCTATCGCGGCCGGCGCATCGTCTGGCATGCCGGCGGCATCGACGGCTTCGTCGCCCTGCTCGCCTTCCTGCCCGATGCCGGCATCGGAATCGTCGCGCTCAGCAATCTCGACCGCAATCCGGCGCCGACCATCCTGGCGCGCAACCTGTTCGACCGCCTGCTCGGCCTGGAGCCGCTGCCGTGGAACGACTGGGTCGCGTCGGATTACCTCGAATGGGAATTGGAGCAGCGCCAAAAAGCGGCGCGGCACGCGCGGTCGCGCGACCCGACTGTCCACCCTTCAAGCGCCCTCGCCGATTTTACCGGTCTTTACCGCCATCCCGCTTACGGCGAAGTGCGCATCACCCATGAGGCCGGTTCGCTGGTGCTGCATTACGGCCAGTTCGCGCTGCCGCTGCGCCACTACCGGGGCGACATCTTCGAGATTGTCAAAATCCCGGTAACCTCGCGCAGCCATCTCGAAGTCGCGTTCCTGAACGGTCAAAGCGGCGCCATCAACGGCCTCGCGATCCCGTTCGAGCGCGCGGTCGCGGATATTCTATTCGTGCGGGCGCAATAGCGTTACACCAGATCGGTGAAATAAGGCGGCGCCATCATGCCTTTGGGATGGTTGAAAAAAACCCGTTCCTGATGGGCCGGGTGGCCGGGATCGAGGTCGCGGAACCAGGCTTGAACATCGGCGACGCCGTGATGGGCGTTGTCGGCATCCCAATGTTCGTCGATTGGCGTAAAACATCGTGAGCCATGGCTGCTCATGGCCAGCTTGTACAAGGCGAAGGCGAGCAAATCCAGGCACTTCTCCTCGCTTTTCTCGCCGACCGATTCAATGCTGTCGCTGGCCCCGACATCCCAGCGCTCGACCGCGTATATCGGTCCATGATTGATTTCCTCGTCGATCTCATGCAGCGTAACGCCGTGATGGGTGCGGATGTCGCGCCGGATCACCGGCTGGCACCATTGGCCCCAAAGACCGGGATGCTCGGGCGGCGCCGGGTGAATGTTTATCGCTCCGAACGTTGCCCGGGCGAGATGGCCGGGGTTCAAAATAATGCCGTTGATATAGGAGATGATGAGATTGTAGTCGCACGCCTCGATGCGTGCGTATGCAACGGGTTTGGTTTCCTTGTTGCCCATTTCCCAATAGATGCTCTCGACATTGGAGAAATGTTGCCGCGTCATCGCGGTGACGGTGTCGATGGTCTCGGGCAGCGACGTCATCACCAGCACTTTATAGTTTTGGTTTCGAGCCATTTCACTTTCCCCCCCCTAGAGACGCCTGGCACAAAACCTAAGTGTCCGTCCGGAAAGTTCATGAGGGATAACAATATCTGTTGATCCTTCTAAGC
>CAJXFT010000306.1 GCA_913053235.1 uncultured Alphaproteobacteria bacterium | reverse complement strand
CATGTTCTTTGGCGCGGGCCTTCCGCAGATCGCGGGTCTATTGGGTGATGCCAGTCAAGAGGAACTGTGCCGCGCCGGCGCTTTTAAGTTAGGCTGACGGCATGACGGAAAATTCGCAAGATTCGCTCGGCCCGATCGGCGTGGCGGGATGCGGGCGCATGGGAGCGCCGATGGCGCGCGCGCTGATCCGCGCCGGTTTCGATGTCGCCGGGCTGGATGTCCTGCCGGCGCATTCGTTCGCCGATCTGGCGCCGCTTATGACCGACGCCGCCGCCTTCGCCGCCGGCCGGCGCATCGTCCTCAGCGTCGTGCGCGACGCCGCCGAGACCGAGGAATTGCTGTTCGACGATCAGGCCCTGATGACGCGCCGGCCTTCGACCATCGACACATTGCTGATCTGCTCCACGCTGTCGCCACGCTATGTCGCAGATTTGCGCACCCGCATCCCCGCGGCCATCGCGCTGGTCGACGCGCCGATGTCGGGCGCCAGCGTCTCGGCCGAGGAAGCGCGACTGAGTTTTATGCTCGGTGGCGCGGCGGATGATCTTGAGCGTCTGCAGCCGCTGTTCGACGCCATGGGCGAAAAGTTTCACCGCATGGGGCCCTACGGCGCCGGCATGACCGCCAAAGTGCTCAATAATTTCTGCGCCGCGACCTCAACCGCCGGGACCCGCGCCGTGCTCGGTTGGGCCGAGAAGCTCGGCGTCGATGAGGAACGTATGCTGGCGGTGCTGCATGATTCTTCCGGCCAGAACTGGATGGCGTCCAATTTCGCCCGCATCGAGTTCGCGCGCGACGGCTACGCGCACGGCAACACGCTCGGCATCCTCGCCAAAGACCTCGCCAGCCTGCTCGATGCGTTGCCGGACGAGGAAGCCAGGGGCCTGCCGGAAGCGCTGATCGACTATATCCGCGACTTGAAGCCGTTATGAATCGATCCCCACATCGGCGATGATTTCGAACGAGCGCAGGCGTTTTTGGTGATCGTAGATATGCGAGGTGACGATCAGTTCGTCGGCCGCGCTGCGCGCCGCGAATTCGGCGATGCCGGTGCGCACGGTGTCGGGCGAGCCTGCCGACGAGCAGGAGAGAACGGAATCCAGCACCTGTAGATCCGCCGCCGTCAGCGTCTTGGTAAAATCCCTCACCGGCGGCGGCAGCGGCCCCGGATTGCCGTGCCGCAGCTTGAGAAAACTCTGCTGGGCGGAGGAGCTCAGATATTCCGCCTCTTCGTCGCTGTCGGCGGCGAAGACGTTGAAGCCGGCCATCACATAGGGCGCCGCCAACTGCTCCGAAGGTTGAAACTTGGCGCGGTAGATCTCGATCGCCTGCATCAGCGCGGCGGGGGCGAAATGCGAGGCGAAGGCGTAGGGCAGGCCGAGCATGGCGGCGAGCTGGGCGCCGTAGAGGCTCGAGCCGAGAATCCATAGCGGCAGGTTGAGCCCGGCGCCCGGAACCGCCTGCACGGTCTGACCGGGCTGGGCGGCGCTGAAATAACCTTGCAGCTCCAGCACGTCGCGCGGGAAATCGTTGGGATCGCTGTGCAGCGTCCGGCGCAGCGCGCTCGCCGTGCGCTGGTCGGTGCCGGGAGCGCGCCCCAAACCGAGATCGATGCGCCCCGGATAGAGCGCCTCCAGGGTGCCGAATTGCTCGGCGATCACCAGCGGCGCATGGTTGGGCAGCATGACCCCGCCGGCGCCGACGCGAATCTTCGAGGTGCCGCCGGCGACATGGCCGATGACGACGGCGGTGGCGGCGCTGGCGATGCCCGTCATGTTGTGATGCTCGGCCAGCCAATAGCGCTTGAAGCCCCACGCCTCGGCATGGCGCGCGAGATCGAGCGTGTTGGCGAGGGAGCGCGCGGCGCTGCCGCCCTCGATGATGGGAGAAAGGTCGAGAACGGAGAGCGCAATCATGCGCCGCGTCTTCGGCTCGAACCGCTTCGCCTACCAGCCATTCCAATGCAGCACTTCATCGAGCGCCCGCCGCGTCGCCGGCTTGAAGTCGGTGCCCAGCGTATAGGCGACGGGCAGCAGCCCGACCTGTTTGATATCTTCGGGGATGCCGAGCAGCGCCGCCACCTCGTCGGCGTAGCTGAGATGGAGCGTGGTGTATGTCGAGCCCAGCCCGCGCGCCCGCAAGGCGAGCTGAAAGCTCCACACCGAGGGCAGGATTGAGCCCATCAGGCTGGGCCACCAAAGCTCCGGATTTTCGCCCGGATCGACCTCGACCTTGATGCCGGGAATGACGTGGACGGGGGCCTCTTCCATGCGGTCGAACAAATAGCGTGCCGATTCGAAGACGCGCACATCCTGCGCCGCGCCGGCCGCCTTGGCTTCGCGGTATCCGTCGTCGAGATAGCTGCTGGCACCCTTGCGGTAGAGATCGGCGAGGGCGCGGCGTTTTCCCCCGTCCGTGACGACGATCCAGCGCCAGCCCTGCCGGTTGGAGCCGCTCGGCGCCTGCAGCGAAAGCTCGAGACATTGGCGGATGATCTCGTCCGCCACCGGGCGGCTAAAATCCAGCCGCTTGCGCACCGCGCGTGTCGTCGAAAGCAAGGCGTCGGTCACCGCCAGATCGTAAACGCTCATCATATTTCCCTTTCGGCCGCTTCACGCGGCATTTCGCCCGCTATATAGCATTCTTCCGGGGCTCGCGGCTTTCGCTCGTTCGAGTGCGCCGCTATCATCGGCCCCACATTATATTGCATCGGGGAGAAACCATGAGTTCGAAGACCACCGCGACCAAGGAGAATGCGCTCAGCAAGCAGGAGATCGACGAGCGGCTCGGCGCCACGGCGCTCGCCCGCATGGCGACCTACCGCCCGGACGGCATGATTCATCTGACGCCGATCTGGTACCACTGGAATGGCGAGGTCTTTCGCCTCACCCTGGGGGCCGGCCGCATTCATCTGAAAAATCTCGCCGCCGACAAGCGCGTGTCGATCCTGATCGATGACGATCCGCGCATCGAGCAGGGCATCGGCGCCGGCGCCTGGGCCATCATGTGCCGCGGCAACGCCGTGCTGTCCCGGGACGAAGGGCTGATCCGCGAAGTGACGCACGCGGTGCTCGGCATGGCGCTCGGCAAGGAGGACGCCGATTCCTATACCGAGCCGGTGATGGCCGAAGGCCGCACCATCGTCACCATCACGCCGCGGGACTGGCTGACCTGGGATTACAACAAGGGGGACGAATAGCGGCCATACTGCCAGGGCGAGCGCGTCGCGGGGTTCGATTCCGGCGTTGCGGGCCGTGATACTAATAATTCCGATAAACGGCCCCTGGCGGCACGGACAAACCTAAT
>CAJXFT010000305.1 GCA_913053235.1 uncultured Alphaproteobacteria bacterium | reverse complement strand
CGCTCTCGGAGAGATCGGCATAGCCGGTGCCGGCGAAAAGCGGCTTGCCGTCCTTCCAGACCGATTGATGGACATGCATGCCTGAGCCATTGTCGTCGACCACCGGCTTGGGCATGAAGGTCGCGGTCTTGCCGTATGAATGCGCCGTTTGATGGACGACATATTTATAGATCTGCATGCTGTCGGCGGTCTTGAGCATGGTGTCGAATTCGAAGCCGAGCTCGTTCTGGCTCGGCGCCACCTCATGGTGATGCTTCTCCACCTTGATCCCCATGCTGGCCATGTGGGTCAGCATTTCGGCCCGCATATCGCTCATCGAATCGACCGGCGGCACCGGGAAATAGCCGCCCTTGGGGCCGGGCCGGTGGCCGCTGTTGCCGCCCTCATATTCGCGCCCGGAATTGTACGGGCCCTCTTCCTGGTCGAGCAGATAGTACATCTGGTGCATGGAAACGTCGTAGCGCACATCGTCGAACACGAAGAACTCGGCCTCGGGTCCGAAATAGGCGGTGTCGCCGATGCCGGAATAGGACAGATAGGCTTCGGCGCGCTCCGCCACGCCGCGCGGGCAGCGGCGGTAAGGCTGGCCGGTCGAGGGTTCGATCACATCGCAGGTGACGATCAATGTCGGCTGCGCCGTGAACGGGTCGATCACGGCGGAGGCGGCGTCGGGCATGAGGATCATGTCGGAATCATGAATTTCCTTCCAGCCGGCGATCGACGAGCCGTCGAACATAACGCCGTCGCTGAAGATGGCTTCGTCGATGGTGCGCAGCGCCTGCGCCGTGTGGTGCCACTTGCCGCGCGGATCGGTGAAGCGGAAATCGACGAACTGAATGTCGTTTTCCTTGATCGTTTTGAGAACCGTTTGAGCGTCGCTCATGAAAATTACCCTCTGTCTGGTTGCTTATGCCGCGCCGTGTCGTATGGGGGAGCGGGGGCGGCCGGCTAGATGGCGTCGATGCCGCGCTCGCCGGTGCGGATTCGAATGACTTCCTCTACCGAGGTGATGAATATCTTGCCGTCGCCGATGCGGCCCGTCTCGGCGGCCTGCTGGATGGCCTCGACGGCGCGCTCGACCTGGCTTTCCTCGAGCACGATCTCGATCTTCACCTTGGGCAGGAAATCCACCACATACTCGGCGCCGCGGTAAAGCTCGGTATGGCCGCGCTGGCGGCCGAAGCCCTTGGCTTCGGTGACGGTGATACCTTGCAGTCCGATTTCGTGCAACGCATCCTTTACCTCGTCGAGCTTGAACGGCTTGATGATGGCTTCGATTTTTTTCATGCCGGGCTTTTCTGGTTTATGCCTTTGCATTGCATGACGCGTGCCAACCCGGAAGCGCATAAAAGATTGTTTGCTTACAATATATTAGAAGAAAGAGGGAAATTCGCCCTGGGGGCGCTGCATGAAAATTACGCGACGTGCTTAAGAATAAGGCAGACAAGTGGCGCCACATTCGGCAACTCTATGAGCGCCCGGCCTTAGCTGCCATTATGCGGGCCGATTTTGACAACTTCCGGGACGTGCATCATGAAACTTGCGGGGCGCATGGCGCAGCTCGGCACCGAGACCGCTTTCGAGGTGTTGGCGCGCGCCAAGGCATTAGAGGCCGAGGGCCGCGTGATCATCAATCTCGGCATCGGCCAGCCGGATTTTCAGACGCCGGAGAATATCGTCGAGGCCGGGCGCAAGGCGCTCGCCGACGGCCATCACGGCTATACCCCAGCCAACGGCATCCAGCCCCTGCGCGAGGCCGTGGCGGGCGACATCGCCAAATACCGGGGCGTCGAGATCGATCCCGCCAATGTCGTCGTGGTGCCGGGCGGCAAGGTCACCATGTTTTTCGCCGCCCTCATGTTCGGCGAGCCGGGAGCGGAGATACTTTACCCCAATCCGGGCTTTCCGATTTACCAGTCGGCGATCGAATTTTCCGGCGCCACCGCGGTGCCGATCCCGCTCTACGAGGATAGCGGATTCTCGTTCAGCGCCGAGGAGGTGCTGTCCAAGATTACGCCGAGGACCCGCCTGATCATGCTCAACAGCCCGGCCAACCCGACCGGCGGCGTGACGCCGAAAGCCGAAATCGACCGCCTGGTGGAAGGCTTGGAGGCGCATCCCGACATCGCCATCATGAGCGACGAGATTTATTCGCGCCTGCTCTATGACGGCCAGGAGCATGTCAGCCTGCTCGGCTATCCGTCGATCTGCGAGCGCGTGATCCTGTTGGACGGCTGGTCCAAGACCTACGCCATGACGGGCTGGCGCATCGGCTACGGCGTGTGGCCGGGCAAGCTCGCCGAGCAGGCGACGCGCCTCGCCGTCAACAGCAATTCCTGCGTCAACGCAGCGACGCAGATGGCCGCCATCGAGGCGCTGAGCGGACCGCAAGATTCGGTCGAGACCATGCGCCTCGCCTTCGACGAGCGGCGCCGGATCATCCTCCGCGAACTCAACCAGATCGAGGGCTTCCGCTGCGTCGAGCCGCAAGGCGCGTTTTACGCCATGCCCAACATCGAAGGCACCGGCATCGGCGCCCGCGAATTGCAGGACGGCCTCCTCGAAGAGGCCGGCGTCGCCACCATCGCCGGCACCAGTTTCGGCCAATACGGCGAGGGCTATCTGCGCTTCTCCTACGCCGCCGGCACTGAAGAAATTCTTGAGGCGATGACGAGAATCCGAAATTTCCTTGCCGAGCGAGGCTAAGGCGGGCAAGAGGGCAAGCCCCAACCAATCCCAACGGCACCACCATTCCGGAATGCACTTTCTTGCATTCCGGCAAGCGCGACCGCGCGCCCGAGTTAATACGAGGTAGCCAAGGGAGCGGATGCGACCGCCCGGCGTCTGAGGGGCAGTCAAAAAGACACCCTTCTTGACGCCCCTCAGCCCATGGACTATTCAACATCCGCTCCAAAGAGACCCTGTGGCGGGTGTAGCTCAGTTGGTTAGAGCACCTGATTGTGGTTCAGGGGGTCGGGGGTTCAAATCCCCTCACTCGCCCCAGTTTTTCAATAAGTTATTGTGTGCATCTAAGAAATTAATTTTTAAAGGTTCCATATAGGTTCTACATTTCTCGCGACTCCACCTAAAATTTACCGCCTCAGGAAAAAGTAGGAATGGAAACCAGTCGACCTTCGGGCCGAGGGAGTTCGAGTCTCCCTGCGGGCACCGATTTTTCCAATAGGGTAGCGGCGATGGCAATGTCAGAGCAAACCGGCTTGAGTCGAGATTGAAGCACCCGTAACCGATGGGACGGTTGCGGCCGTCAACAATGACGGTCAAATATTTCTGCTGTTTCGGCCTGAATCCA
>CAJXFT010000304.1 GCA_913053235.1 uncultured Alphaproteobacteria bacterium | reverse complement strand
CCTCTTCGGCGAATTGCCGCCCGCTAACGCCGCCCGGCAACACCACATCCGAGAGAATCAAGGATATACCGGCCTCATTCGCCAGCGCCTCTCTCGCCGCCGCCGCGTCGCCGACGCCGACCGGTCGATAACCCAAATCCTGAAGCATCTCGATCGCGATGGCACGGACTTTGTCGTCATCTTCGAGCACTAAAATCTTTTCGCCTTGACCCCTCGGCATGTCCGCGCGTTCACCCCTGGTCACGTTATTTTCGTCCGTAACTTCGGCCACGCGTGGCAGGAAGAGCCTGACCGTGGTGCCCCGGTCCACCTTGCTGTTGATCATCAATTGTCCACCGGATTGTCGGGCGAAGCCATAAACCATCGAAAGGCCGAGGCCGCTGCCCTCGCCCACGTCCTTGGTGGTGAAAAAGGGTTCCATGGCGTGCTCCAAGATCTCCGGCGACATGCCGGCGCCCGTATCGCTCACGATCAACTCGACATAATCCCCCGGTTCGGCGTCGGAGTTTTCCACCACATCGCCGGCGTCCAAACGGACGTTTCGTCCTTCAATTCTCAACTTGCCTCCACCGGGCATGGCGTCGCGCGCATTGATCGCCAAATTTAGCAGCGCATTCTCGACCTGCCCCGGGTCGCTCATGCATGGCCATAGGCCGTCCTCCATAGCCGTCTCTATTTCGATAAGCTCGCCCAGCGTGCGCTCCAGCATGTCGGACAGGCCGGCCACCAACGCGGCGAGGTCGAAAGGTCGGGGTTGCAACGCCTGGCGTCGCGAAAACGCAAGCAGGCGCTGGGTGAGTTCGGCGCCGCGCAGCGAAGCACGAAAAATCGATCTGAGTTTCGGATCGCCGCCATCGATGTCCGCGCCCAGCAACTCGGCGTTTCCCATAATGATCGCCAAAATATTGTTGAAGTCATGCGCCACGCCGCCGGTGAGTTGACCGACGGCCTCCATCTTCTGAGCCTGGCGGAGTTGCTCCGCGACCTTGCGGTTTTCCGCAATATCGCGCGCAATGCCTTCGACCCCCATGACCTCTCCCGAAGGACCGGTCCAAATACGGGCATTTGTCGAGACCCAGACGCTTTCGCCGTCCTTGCGCACCAACTCGGCCTCGAATCCGCTTAGCTGGCCGCCCATTTCATCTAAGCGCTGAAGAAACAATTCGCGGTCGGCGGGATTCTTGTAGAAATCCACCATGGCTTTGCCGAGCAAATCCTCAACCGGATGACCGAGCAGCGATTCGGCCGAGGGCGACGCAATGATGATGCGCCCCTCCCGGTTCGTGCGGTAAAAGGTGTCGATCATATTGTCGAGAATGCTGCGATGCAGCCGTTCGCTTGTCGCCAGCGCTTCCTCGGCCAGCTTGCGCTCGGTGATATCCTGCATCATACCGATCAAGCGGGCCGGGTTGCCGGCGGCGTCATACTCGATCTCGGCACGCGTAAACACCGCTCGCCGCGCACCGTCGGGACGGGTGATGCCGAACTCCAACTCGTACGGCTCACCGGTTGCCAGACAGCGGTCAACCGCGGCATGAATATTTTCCCGATCCGCTTCGTCGACCTGGGCAAAGAAAGCGTCCGCGTCAATCGGGTCATTGCTCGGGGGCAGGCCGAAAATTCGGTAATGTTCTTCCGACCAGTAGGTTTTGTCTTCTTCGATATGCCACGTCCAATGGCCGAGATGCGCCATTCTTTGCGCTTGGAGAAGACGGGCTTCGCTTTCCTGGAGCGCCTGTTCCGCGCGCGCGCGCTCGCCGACTTCCGTCTGCAGGGCGACGTTCGCCTGGCGATAGGCCTGGGCGCGCTGCAACCGCGCCAAAACCCATATTACCAAGGTGACGACGGCAATGCCAAACGCCAGTTGCACGCCATTGGCCAAATAAATTCGCCAGCTTTGGAAATAAAATTGTCCAATTCTTTGGCTGGAATCAATTTCCAGCGCCACCGTGCCGATCCGGCCGCCGTCATACAGAATGTCCCGCGTCAAGATATTGCCGGCGCCGCTATCGGCGCCTTGTCCGCCGCGCCGGGTCGCGAGGAACGGCCCCTGAGCCACCGAAGTCACGTTGATGGAGAGCACTCTTTCGTCTTCCATCATCGACGCGAGGAGCGCTTGACCCGATTCGGGAATAAGATTCCAAACCGGCTCCCGCATGCCCTGCGCCAACACATGAACCATTTGTTCGGTTTCGGCGCGAAAGGCCTTTTCGAGCATATCGCGCTCGATTTTGAGGGCATACCAGGACGAGCCGATCGTCGGGCCGACCAAGCCCAGCAACAGCACCGCCGCTATGACCAGCCACGGCATTCCGGGCCGCGACAGCCATTTCTCGATCTTGCCGCCACCGGCTGGCCGAGTGCCGGGTTCTATCGGTTCGGATGTTCGAAGCATCGGTTGGTGCCGGCGTCGCGTTTATTCAGGCATGGCGTCTTGAAAGCCAACATCAAAATATCTGAAATACAATTTATCGATAAAACCGTCCGCCAGCATGATCTCAAGCATCGCATTGACACGGACTTGCAGGGCCTGCCGCCGCGGCCCGAACGAGGGATAGAGCGAATCCACCGAGTGGGCGGGAAGAAGCCGGCGCACCCGCAGGTCGTTTTCCCTGACCACATGCAAAGTGCCGAACATATCGGCGACGATAACATCGACCCGGCCGAATGCGAGTTTGCGAAAATTATTGCCGTCATCGACGGCGTAATCGATTGCCATGCCGGCCCGTTCCACCACGGCCATGAGCGATTCCGGATATACATAGCCTTGGACCAGACCAATGGTGCGGCCCTTTAGCGCCGTCTCGTTGTAAACCGCGGCGGGGTCGTCCTGGCGCACCCAAAAATGGTTTGTATAGGCAGAGAAACTGGCCGGGCCTTGGATAAATTCATCACGCTTGGCGGCGTCGATCACGGCATCGAGCTCTCCGGAGCGCACCAATTCCAGACACCGGTTCCAAGGCAATTCCACGAATGACGGAATTATGTTCGCGCGCCGCGACGCTTCGGCAAGAATTTCGACAGAGATACCTTCCGCGCCGTCCGCACCCATAAATGCATATGGCGGCCAGTCGTTAAAACAATAGCTGGCCTCATCGGCGGCTTTCGCGACCGTTGAGTTGGAAATGAAGGCGATGAGGCCCAATGCGAGCCCGAAATACATGATGCGCAAGGCGAAACTCCGCCGAACAATCTGTTTCATCCCGGTTTCATGAACATAATGATGCATGGCGTTACCCTAGGTGGCCCTTACAGAAAATTATATTAGGTTTGTCCGTGCCGCCAGGGGCCGTTTATCGGAATTATTAGTATCACGGC
>CAJXFT010000303.1 GCA_913053235.1 uncultured Alphaproteobacteria bacterium | reverse complement strand
TGTTCGGCGGCGCCGGCGTCGGCAAGACCGTCATCATCATGGAGCTGATCAACAATATCGCCAAGGCGCATGGCGGCTATTCGGTGTTCGCCGGCGTCGGCGAGCGCACCCGCGAGGGCAACGACCTCTATCACGAAATGATCGAATCGGGCGTCATCGATCTCGACGGCGACGGCTCGAAGGTGGCGCTGGTCTACGGCCAGATGAACGAGCCGCCGGGCGCACGCGCGCGGGTCGGTCTCTCGGGCCTCGCCCAGGCCGAATATTTCCGCGACGAGGAAGGCCAGGACGTGCTGCTCTTCATCGACAACATCTTCCGTTTCACCCAGGCCGGCTCGGAAGTCTCGGCGCTGTTGGGCCGCATGCCCTCGGCGGTCGGTTACCAGCCGACGCTGGCCACCGAGATGGGCAATCTGCAGGAGCGCATCACCACCACGCAGAAGGGCTCGATCACCTCGGTGCAGGCGATCTACGTGCCCGCCGACGATCTCACCGACCCGGCGCCGGCGACCTCGTTCTCGCATCTTGACGCGACCACGGTGCTGTCGCGCCAGATCGCCGAGCTCGGCATTTACCCGGCGGTGGATCCCTTGGATTCGACCTCGCGCATGCTCGACCCGCGCATCGTCGGCGACGAGCATTACCAGGTGGCGCGCGAAGTCCAGCGGGTGCTGCAAACCTATAAATCGCTGCAGGACATCATCGCCATTCTCGGCATGGACGAGCTTTCGGAAGACGACAAGCTCACCGTCGCCAGGGCGCGCAAGATTCAACGCTTCCTGTCGCAGCCCTTCTTCGTCGCCGAAGTGTTCACCGGTGCGGCGGGCAAGCTGGTCGATCTCAAGGACACCATCTCGAGTTTCAAGGCGATCTGCGCCGGCGAATATGACGATCTGCCGGAAGCCGCCTTCTATATGGTCGGCGCCATCGAGGAAGCCGTCGAGAAGGCCAAACAGATGGCCGCCGAAGCGGCTTAGGGGCAGGCGAAGAGCGTGGCTGACAGATTTCAGTTCGAGCTGGTGGCGCCGGAAAAACTAGTTTTTTCGGACGATATCGAGTTTGTCGTGGTGCCCGGAGCGGAAGGCGATTTCGGCGTCTTGCCGGGACATGCGCTGTTGCTCTCGACGGTGCGGCCCGGAATCATCGAAATCTTCGAGAACGACAAGGCGAAAGAACGCTTTTTCGTCGCCGGCGGTTTCGCCGAGGTGACGCCCGAGCGCTGCACGGTGCTGTCGACCGAATCGGTCAATCTGGACGATGTGGATGAAGGCGCGGCGCGCCAGCGGCTGGATGGCGCCGAACGCGATCTGAACGACGCGACGTCGGACGCCGAGCGCGAAAAAGGCGAAAAAGCGGTCGCGGTGGCTGAAGCCCTCGTCGCCGCCTGTTCCTGAGCACGGCCGGCGATCAGCGGGCTTGCCCGCTTCGCCGACCTGCTTATAATTCCAAAAAAAATCAGCGCAGCCGGTTTGCGGGAGCAGGCAAGCAAATATGGGACATTGGACAGCCGAGGATATCCCTTGGGACAGTTTCGCGCCCTGCAAGCTCGATCCTGAACTTCTCAAGCTCATCAAGGCGGCCTGCATGGTCGAACATCATGGCGCCGCCTATGGACAATATCTTTGCGCCGTGTTCAGTGGCGAGCCCGGCTTTTGCGACACCGCCATGGCCTGGGCCGAGGAGGAAATTCAGCACGGCAGGGTGCTGCGCCGTTACGCCGAGCTGGCCGATCCGGAATTCGATTTCGACGCTACGTTTTCGCGCTTCACCGAGGGCCATCCCATCGACGTCACCGCCGAGCAATCCATTCGCGGCTCGCTGTGCGGTGAAATGGTGGCGCGCTGCGCGGTCGAGGTCGGCACCTCCTCCTATTACAGCGCGCTTCGCGATTCGACCGAAGAGCCGGTGCTGCGCGAGATCTGCCGCTATATCGCCGCCGATGAATTCCGCCATTACAAGCTGTTCTACAACTACGCCAGGCATTTCCAGAAAAGCGAGGGCCTGAGCCGCTGGGCGCGCTTCAGGATCTCGCTCGGCCGCTTTTTCGAAACCGGCGACGACGAGCTGAGCTACGCCTATTATTGCGGATCGGGCGACGACGGGCCCTATGTGCGCAAACAGGCCAATATCGCCTGCATGGGACGCACGCTCGCGCTCTACCGCTTCAAGCATGTCCGGCGCGGTGTCGGCATGACGCTCAAATCGGCCGGCATCAAGCCGCACGGATTGCTCGGCAAGAGCCTCACCCGGGTGATTTGGATTTCCTTCAGGCTTTATGCCATGCATATGCGGCGCGCCGCGAGTTACGCCTGACCCCGCAATCGCCTCGCACCAAGGAGCGGCTTTAGGAACGCCATGCCCGAACAGGACAAACTGCATCAGATCAATCTCGGTTTTTCGCCCGAGGAAGACCGCCTGTTGCTGCGCATCAACACCACCGGGAAAACCGAATACCGCCTGTGGCTGACAAGGCGCTATGTCAGGCTGTTGTGGAAGCTGCTGACGAAATCGGTGGAAAGCCTGCCCGACGTCAAGGCCCAGGCGGCGCCGGAGACCCGCGAGGCGGTGAAGTCCTTCCAGCGCGAGGAAGCGCGCCAGGCGGCGAACTATTCCAAGGACTATGAAGACCAGGAGGCCAAGCGCCCGCTCGGCGAAGCCGCCGCCCTCCTGACCGGCGTGCGCGCCAGCCACGGCGAGAAGGGCACGCAGCTCATCCTGCAAACCAAGGACGGGCGCGCCATCAATATCAGCCTCGAGCGCAAGCTGCTCTATTCGCTGTGCGACCTGTTGATCTCAAGCGCCAAACAGGCCGAATGGGACCTCAACCTGAAAGTGGAAGAACCGGCGGCCAGCGCGGCACCCGAGCAGGATACGCCAGTTCATTAAACGGCGCGAATAAGCCCTTCTTCCCCACGGCGTAACCTGTGGGAAGAAGGGTTGGGAAGATGGGGCAAACCAAGCGCGCGGAGCGCGCTCATCGAAAAATAATTAAGTAACCTGTCACCGTAACTCCAAACCCCGGCGCGGAACCAATTGCCAGACTCGATCAACGATCAGAGTGAGCTGGTTCCAATTAAGGTGACAGTATACTTAATTATCATTTCCGATCATCGCCAGTTTTCATCATTGAGTATGAATAATTAAGTATACTGTCACCTTAATTACTGCTGGTCACCTTAATTAGCCGTGCGAGCGCGCTCTGCGCGCTTGGTTTCCCCCTTCTTCCCAACCCTTGCATGTTGGTCCGAGCGTGTTTTTTTGGATAAGAACGCGCAAGCCAGGGGATTATCGCGATAATCCCCTGGCCTGGCGGACCGGGC
>CAJXFT010000302.1 GCA_913053235.1 uncultured Alphaproteobacteria bacterium | reverse complement strand
GGGAAGAGGGGTTTGTAACTTGGCAGGATGCCGCTGAGGAAGAAGGGCTTATTCAGGGTACCAGTATAGCGGCTCAGGCCGTTTGAAATCGGCGGGGCGGTCGATGACCTCGATGATGGTGCCGCTCGAGGCGAGGGTGTCGAAATAGCAGAAGCGGACGCGCTTCCAGCTGCCCTCCATGGCCGCATCGAAGCCGCGCGACTTGAAGGTCCGGTGGCATTCTTCCCAGCTCTCGGCGACATCGCCGAGCAGAACCCCGACATGCTGGATGCCGTCCTGGTTACGCTCCAGATAGTCCTTGTAGATGCTCGGGCCGTCGAGCGGCTGGATGATTTCCCAGTTGAGGGCGCCGGTCCAGGCCAGGGCGAGGCGCATGCTGTAATCCACGGCCTCGCCGCGATATGTGGTGTCGAACAGGTCGGGCGCTTTGTATTCGTTGACCCACCATGGGCCGATGCCGAGCTCGTCGGCATAGCGCCGCACCATGGCGTCGAGATCGTGCGTTACCACGCAGACCTGGCGGGTCTCGGCGATGAAAGCGTTGGGCAGGCGGGTTTTGCTCGGATCGGGGCTGGCCATGTCAGGCTCTCCTTTAACCGTTCGCGTTGGCGGCGCGCCAGATGCGTTCCGGGGTGAGCGGCATGTCGATTTGTTCGACGCCGCGCGACGCCAGCGCGTCGAGCACCGCGTTGACCACCGCCGGCACCGATGGGATGCAGCCGGCTTCGCCGCAACCCTTGACGCCGAAACTGTTCTGCTCGGTGAGAACCTCGTTGGTGGCGAGGTAGAATTCCGGCATGTCGTCGGCGCGCGGCAGGCAATAATCCATGAACGAACCGCTCAGCAACTGGCCGCTGTCGGAATCGTAAACGCAGTTCTCGAACACCGCCTGGCCCAACCCCTGAGCCAGGCCGCCGTGAATCTGGCCTTCCAGCATTTGCGGATTGACGACGCGGCCGAAATCATTGACGGCGGTGTAAATCTCCAGCGCCAGGGCGCCGGTATCGGGGTCGAGCTCGACCTCGCAGATATGGCAGCCATTGGGGATCGTCGGATCCTCGATTTCCGACTGCGCGCTCTCGTCGAGCCCCGGCTCCATGCCGGCGGGAAGTTTGGCGGTATCGCGCGCGGCGGCGGCGAGCGCCATGATGGCGATCGCGCGGTCGGTCCCGGCGACGGTGAACTGGCCGCCGTCGAAGCGGATATCGGTGGCCGAGGTCTCGAGCAGATGGGCGGCGAGCTTTTTGCCTTTCTCGATTATCTTGTCGGCGCCGAGCTTGACCGCGGCGGCGACCATATAGGTCGATCGCGAGCCGCCCGAGCCGCCTCCTTGCGGCAATGCGTCGGTGTCGCCTTCTTCATATGTGATTTTGTCGAACGGCACGCCGAGGGTCTCGTGCAGGAACTGCGCGAAGATGGTGCCATGCCCCTGGCCGGAAGATTTGGTGCCGGCGGTGAGGGTGACGCTGTCGTCTTCGTTGAAGCGGATGGTCACGCTTTCGTTGGGGTCGCCGACGGTCGATTCGACATAGAGCGCCATGCCGATGCCGCGCAGTTTGCCGCGCTCATGGGCCAGCGCGCGGCGCTGGGCAAAGCCGAACCAATCGGCGAAGTTCAGGCAGTCGTCCATGTTCTTTTCGAAATTCCCCGAATCGTAAACGATATCCACCGGGCTGGCATAGGGCATTTGATCGGCGGGAATGACGTTGCGGCGGCGGATTTCGACGGCGCCGAGGCCGGTCTCGCGGCCCGCCTTGTCGACCAGGCGCTCGACCAGATAGGCGCTTTCGGGGATGCCGGCGCCGCGATAGGCGTCGGTGAATACGGTGTTGGTCATGACGCCGCGGACCTCGGCATGAATCGCCGGGGTGCGGTAGGCACAGGCCAGCATGCGGGTATAGAGAAGGCTCGGGCTGACCGGCCCGAGATTCGAAACATAGGCGCCGAGATTGGCCGTGGTCCTGACCCGCAAGGCCAGGAAATTGGCATCATTGTCGAGCGCCAGCTCGGCGTGGCTGACATGGTCGCGCGCCTGGGTGTCGCTGAGGAAACCCTCGCCGCGCTCGCTAATCCACCTGACCGGGCGCGCCACCTTGCGCGCCGCCCAGGCGACCAGCGGTTGCTCGGGATGGACCATATGCTTCATGCCGAAGCCGCCGCCGATGATCCCCGCCAGGATGCGCAACTCGCTCTCTTCGCAGTGCAGGATTTCGGCGATGATGGCGCGCGCTTCGAAGGGATGATGATTGTTGGTATGCAGCGTGTAGCGCCCGCTCGCCTCGTCATAGCTGCCGATGGCGCCGCGCGGCTCGATCGGGTTGACGATGACGCGGCTGTTGACGAGATCGAGCGAGACGATGCGCTCGGCCTTTTCGAAGGCCGCGTCGACCGCGGCGCGGTTGCCATGCTCCCACACAAAGGAAAGATTGCCCGGTGCTTCGGGCCACAAAGTGGGGGCGTCCGGCGCTTCGGCGCCGTCGGTCTCGACCACGCAGGGCAGCTCGCTATAGGTGACGTCGATATTCTCCGCCGCGTCGCGCGCCCGCGCGGCCGTCTCGGCGATCACCATCGCCACCGCCTCGCCGACATGGCGCACGCGCGCCGACGGGAGAAGGTAATTGGGCGGGTAGTAGCGCGGGATGCCGCCGGGGCGCTCGAGCGGAACGAAGGCATCCATCACGCAGGGCACCGTTCCCAGACCGTCGGCCTCGACATCGGCACCGGTCAAGACGGCGACGACGCCCGGCATGGCGAGCGCCCGGGCGCTGTCGATTTTTTCGATATCGGCATGGGCGTGCGGCGAGCGCAGGAAATATGCGTGCGCCTGGCCGGGCAGGTTGAGGTCTTCCTGAAAGGCGCCCGCGCCGCGCAGCAGCTCGTCATCCTCTTTGCGCTTGACCGATTGTCCAACTCCAAACTTGGCCATACCCGCCCCTCGTTTTTCTGAATTACGCCAACTTGCGGCGCTGATGATATGCCAATGCGCGGGCTGGCGACATGGCGTTGTTGGCACCGGCGCAAAAAAAATCTTTGACCGTCGGCGCGCGCTGTCACACTCTTTCGGCCTGGAATTGACCGACATGACGAGGATGACATGGGCGAACCCACTTTCGAACAACAGGTCACGCGGCTGACGGCGATCGAAGACATCAAACAGATGAAGGCGCGCTATTGCGGCTATTGCGACGACGGCTACGACCCGGAGGGCATCGCCGACCTCTTTGTCGAAGACGGCATTTGGGACGGCGGCGATTTCGGCCGCCATGTCGGCAGCGAGGCGATCAAGGAATTTTTCCGTGGCGTCTCCAGCGATATCATCTT
>CAJXFT010000301.1 GCA_913053235.1 uncultured Alphaproteobacteria bacterium | reverse complement strand
CTTGAGCGCAGGGCCATCCCCGGGCTTTTCCGCCACCACAGCCGAGCCGCCGCCACCGCCGCCGCCGGCGCCGCCGGCGCCGCCAGCACCCATAGCGTCGCGAAAATCGGTCGCCAGATTCCTGCTCGCCCTGGCTCTCGGTGCGCTTGGCGGCTATGCCTTCTATATATTGGGGCTGCCGCTGCCATGGATGCTGGGCGCCATGTCGGCGGTCACGATCGCCGCCCTGGCGGGCGCCCCGCTGACCTCCTGGACGAGCTTTCGCAACGGCATGGTCGCCGTCCTCGGCGTGCTGCTGGGCTCGCAATTCAACGCCGAGATTTTCGCCCGCATCGCCGATTGGTATGTCGGCCTCGCCGGTGTCGCCGCGTCGTCCGGGCTGATGGTGCTTCTGTGCGCGCTCTATTACCGCAAAATCGGCGGCTATGACCGCACATCGGCCTATTTCTCGGCCATCCCCGGCGGCCTCAGCGAAATGATGGTGCTCGGCGAGGCGATGGGAGGCGACGCCAGGAGAATCTCTCTTTCGCATGGCGTGCGCATCCTCACGGCGGTGTTCCTTATCGCGTTTTATTTTCGCCTGTTCGAAGGCTATCAGCCGATCGGCCTGGTCGGCCGGGAGGCTTCGGGCGTTGACTGGCGAGATGGCCTGATCCTGGCCGGGTGCGCCGTTGTGGGATGGCCCGGCGCGCGCTTGCTGCGCATACCGGCGGCGCAGCTCGTCGGGCCGCTGGCGCTCAGCGCGGCGGCGCATCTCGGCGGTCTTGTCAGCGCCATGCCGCCGGGCGAGATCGTCGCCGCGGCGCAGGTCGCCCTCGGCGCCGCAATCGGCGCCCGCTTCGTCGGCGCCGGCTTCCGTGAAACCTGGCGGATCATCGTCATTTCGATCGGCGCCGCCTTCATCATGGTGGCGATCGCGGCGATATTCGCGCTCGTCCTGGGTGAAATTTCAGGCTCTTCCCAGACCGCCCTGTTCCTCGCCCTGGCCCCGGGCGGCCTGGCCGAGATGAGCATCATCGCGCTTTCGTTCGGCACCGCCGCCGCCTTCGTTTCGACCCACCACATCGTGCGGATCATCTTGTTGGTGGTCGTCGCGCCGGCGATATACCGCCTTCTGCTCGACGGCGGGGCGCGCCGAATATCTAGAGGATAGAATCTAAAGGCCGCTGAACGACAGGCCGCGATAGATGACGTCGGTGACGCTGTTGCCGAGCGCCTCCAGCTCGGCGTCCGAGCCCACCGAGTCCGACAATTGGCCGTCGACGATGAGTGTCGCCAAACCGTGGAACGTCGCCCATGCCGATATGAACAGGCGGTGCGGGTCGGTATCGCCGCCCTCCAGATCCGGGCGCTGACATTTGGCGATCGCATCGGCGATGATCTGGGATGCCTTGTCCGAGGCTTCCCTGAGGCTGGGATGCTCGCTCTTGTCGGATATCTCGGGGCCGAACATGACGCGAAAATGCGACGGATTGCTGGCCGCGAAACGGACATAGGCGTATCCGATGGCGCGGAACTCGGCCAGGGCGAGCCCGTCGGTCTCGCCGCAGGCGGCCCGCATCTTCGATTCGAGGGCGCGAAAGCCCTCCTCGGCGACCGCCGCGAGAAGGCCCTCCTTGCCGGCAAAGTGGCGGTAGGGCGCGGCCGGGGATACGCCGGCGAAGCGCGCCACCGCGCGCAGCGAAACGCCTCTCGGCCCTTCCTTTTCCACCATCGCCAGCGCCGCGTCGAGCAGAGCCCGGCGCAAATTTCCGTGATGATAGGCGCGCTTCCCGGGAGATTTCCGTTTCAGCGCCGCCGATGATTTATTGGATACTGTCATTTTCGTTCTGTTTCAATCCTTTACGCCAATATCGGGCGAAAGCAAAAAAAAGATTCCGATAACGAAATTAGCTCACGCCTGCTCACGGAATATTAACTCAAGTCAGGCAATATGTGACTTGTAAATTAACAATGTTAACGCCACATCAATTGTCAATGTTAACGCCGCTTTTTAAATTGTGGAGCAAGGTATGCCACCACGTAATCGCCTCATGAAAATATTTGTACCCGCCCTGTTGGCCCTTATCCTGATCGTCGGCGGCGCGCTGCCGTCGTCCGCCGAGATGCTTGTGGTCACGGTGCGCGATATCCGCAGCAGCGAGGGCGACATTCGCATCGCGCTCTACAATTCGGCCGATGATTTCCTCGTCGATGGACACACGGCGGCGACGCAAACCCTGTCGGCGCGCCAAGGCGTGTTGAAGTTCGTGTTCGTAAATTTGCGGCCCGGAGATTACGCCGCGGCCGCCTTTCACGATGAAAACCAGAGCGGCGATTTCGACACCAATTTCATCGGCATTCCGCGCGAAGGCTACGGCTTCTCCAACGGTGCCGAGGCCGGGCTCGGCCCGCCCGACTTTGAAGAGGCATCGGTCAAACTGGTCTAAATCGTCTCCGAAACCGAGCTGCTCCTGAATTATTGATTGTATAGGGCACCCGTCCAGCGAAACAAAAACAACTTCATATTCGGCTGAATATGGAATATTGGTTCAATCGGTATAGCAGCCTTTCCCCACAATAAAGAAAAAAAACCTTATCTAATTAAGTCCAATCCACTAATTGTCTTGACTTGAGGGGACAAAATATCAATTTTGTTTACTTATTTCAGTAATTAGGTAGGCACGCGCGCAATGGTAGAAAATAACGATCCAGAATCTCTTGTGGCCCTCACCGGTTCCATTGTCGCCGCCTATGTCTCAAATAATAAGATCCCGGTGTCCGAGCTGCCCGACCTTATCCGCAACGTGCATGAAAGCTTTTATCGCGCCGGGCAAAGCGCGGCGCAGAATCTCAACGAGGGAAGCGCCCGTCCGGCGACATCGATAAAGAAATCGATTACCCCGGATTACCTGATTTGCATGGAAGATGGCATCAAGCTCAAAATGCTCAAACGCCATCTGCGCACGCATTACGGACTGACCCCGCAGCAATACCGGGAAAAATGGGGCCTGCCCGCCGATTACCCCATGGTGGCGCCGAATTACGCCGAGAAGCGCAGCCTGCTGGCCAAGGAAATCGGTTTGGGAGCGAAGCGCGGCGCCGGCGCCGGGCGCAAGAAAGACAAAAGCTGAATTCCGAGAGCTAATCGATCATATCGAGCAGATGGCGCGACAGCGGGCCATTTCGCCATTCGACATCCCTGTCCTTGAAATATGCCGCGATCGCGCGCCGCGTTTTGGCGCCGGCGACGCCATCGATGGGGCCGGGATCGTAGCCCGAAGCCTTCAGCCGGCGCTGGATCGTCATGACATCGGCGTCGGATAGCATGATATAGGCTTGGCCGTCCGTGGCGGCGCTGCTC
>CAJXFT010000300.1 GCA_913053235.1 uncultured Alphaproteobacteria bacterium | reverse complement strand
GAGCGAAGCGGAGTGGGAATACGCGGCGCGTGCGGGGACGAAGACGGCGCGCTATAGCGAGTCGATGGCCGAAATATTGGTGGCGAACTGCTGCGAATATTTGCTCTCCGGCGCCACACTGGTTTCCAGCAACTCCATATCGACGCCGGAGATGGAGGTTTTAAAGCGCGCCCGCGCGGCGGCCTGGCGCTCGGTCAGCTCGCGCCGCGCCGGCGTCAGGCCGGCTGGCCATCGCCGCCATGAGCACTTCCGCCGGCATCGGCGAGATCATGGACTGGGTGCACCGGGCCTTCGGCGTGACGTTCCTGATGCTGTTCTCGGGTCTCGTTCTGTTCACGCTCTATTGCTGGCTCCGCCTGCAACGGGGCGGCATGGCGGCGAACGACCGCAAGGTTTGGCTTGAGGCCGGCATGCACGCCGCCAACGGCGTAGCGACGCTGGGACTCACCTACACTCTACTTGGCATCTCGCTCGGCATCGCGGCGCTGTCCCAGCAGCAATTAACCCCCGATTCGGTGCATGGCGTGATAGGCCAGGGTGTCAATCAGGATTCCAAGTCGGTGATGGTGGTACGCGATTAAAGCGCTTGCGCGCGGCCGGAATAAGCCCTTCTTCCCGGAGGGGAAGAAGATTTTTTTCGCGCGTGACTGGTTATTTGCGTCCGTAGCGATCTTCCAATCGCACGATATCGTCTTCGCCGAGATAGTCGCCGCTCTGCACCTCGACCACATGGAGCGGCTCGGCGCCCGGATTTTCCAGCCGGTGGTGGACGCCGACGGCGATATAGGTGGACTGGTTGGCGGCAAGCTCGAGGGTTTCCGAATCGCGCGTCACCCGGGCGCGGCCCGCCACCACCACCCAATGCTCGGCGCGCCGGTCATGATATTGCAGCGAAATGCCGGCGCCGGGATTGACCGTCAGCAGCTTGACCTGAAAACCCGGCTCCTTGCGCAAGCCCTCGAAGGCGCCCCACGGGCGTACCACGCGAAGATGTTCGGCCGCCTCGGCGCGGCCTTCGTCGGCGAGTTGGCGCACCACGTCGCGCACCGCCTCCGTCTTGTCCCTCGGCGCAACCAGGATGGCGTCGCCGGTCGCCACCACGGCGATGTCTTCGAGGCCGAGCGCCGCTATGAGCGGCCCGTCGCTGCGGATATAGGAGCCGGCGCAAGCGCGCGCGATGACGTCGCCCTCAATGAGGTTGCCGGCGCTGTCGCGTGTGCCGACCTGCCACAAGGCGCCCCACGAGCCGACATCGCTCCAGCCGACATCGATCGGCATCACCGCCGCCTGTTGGCAGTCCTCCATCACCGCGTAATCGATCGAATCGCCGGTGATGGCGGCAAAAGGCGCGCCGGCGAGACGGAGAAAATCCTGCCCCTCATCGGCTTCGCCGAGCGCGGCGCGGCAGGCGCTCAGCATGTCCGGGCGGCGCCGTTCGAGCTCGGCCAGATAGCGCCCGGCGGAAAACAGAAACATGCCGCTGTTCCAGAGATAATCACCGGTCGCGATATATTCGCGCGCCGTCGAAGCATCGGGTTTCTCGACGAAGCGCGCCACTTCGCGCACCGGCCCCTCAGCGATCGGCGCGCCCTGCCGGATATAGCCGTAACCGGTCTCGGGTGCACTCGGCTGGATGCCGAAGGTGACCAGATGGCCGGCCTCGGCCACGCCGCGGGCGGCCTCGATTGCGGCACGAAGGCCTTCGCCGTCGGCGACGGCATGGTCGGCCGGCGCAATCAGCATCAGCGCATCGCCGGCGATCTTCTCCAGCAGGAGGCCGGCGATGGCGGCCGCCGGCGCGGTGTTGCGCCCGACCGGCTCGAGCACGATGCGCGCCGGCGCGAGATCGATTTGGCGAAGCTGCTCGGCGATGATGAAGCGATGCGCCTCGTTGCAGATGAGAAGCGGCGGCGCCAGGCCGGCGCCGGACAAGCGGCGCGCCGTGTCCTGCACCATGGTTTCATCGCCGACGAGGCGCAAAAGCTGCTTTGGATAGGCGGCGCGCGAGAGCGGCCACAAGCGCGTGCCCGAGCCGCCACAGAGGATGACGGGATGGAGCGGCCGGGAAGCCGTCACAGGCCGCCCACTTCGGACTGAATGCTGTCCCATACGCCGAGCGAGAAGCCGGGCGCGATATTCAGGCCGAACGCCGATTTAAGCACGTAAAAGAGGCCGAGAACGAAGCTCAGCAGCAGCAGCAGGACGAGCGAGAGAAACAGGAAATTTCCCAGCGTCGCCAGCGGGTGGGAATGGCGTTCGGCGCGGTTGCGGCTGCGCGGCCGTTTGTCGATGCCGGCGAGAAAGACGAAGTAATAGGTGCGCGTCAGTACCGGAAGGGCAAAGCGGATATCGATGGCATGCCGGCCCCAACTGCGCACGCCATAGGCGCGGATGATGGCGCGCAGCTGCGCATCGCTGAACGTCTCGGCGATGTGCGCCGGCATGCTGGCGGCGAATTTGCGCACGAAATGATGGTCCGCCTTGGAGGATTGGGCGGCGCTTGGCGGCGCGCTCGGGGCCTCTGATCGGAGATGGTTTTCGCTCAACTTCAGGCTTCCGCTTCTTCCTTCGGCAGGCCGGGCAGATCATGGGTGCGGCGAATTATCAGGCCGGCCAGCCGCTCGCCATTGCGCCGCAACAGATGCAAGGGCGAATCGTACAAACTCATTTCGAGCTTCAGCTTAAGTCCGTCGGGCAGGCGCGGCAACGCCAACGAGCGCATATTGCCGGCCACCTGGCGTACCAGGCGCTGCCCGGAAGGCGTCAAATTGCGCCCCGCGAACAGCGCTTCCGTACCGCTGACGCCGATCTCGGCGAGAAGGTCGCGGTAGAAGATGATGCGGCCGACAAATTTGCCGCGCCGCGCCATGGCTTCGATGGCGTCCCAGTCCGGCGCATGGCGGGACAGCAGGAGCGCCGCATCGAACAAGGATTTGAGGCCGCGCGGCTCGTAAAAATCGCGAAATGCATGCATTGCCAGAATGACAAAGCTGTGCGCCAGGCCGGGCACGCGCAAGGTGCCGCTCTCGGTCTCGACAAGGCGCGTGGCGGCGAATATCTCCTCCGTCGGCACGCCGCGGCAAGCCGGGTAATCGATGACCAGGCGGTGAAAATCGATGTAAAACGCCTCGCCGCGGCGCGGCGACACGGGGGCGAAGCTGGCCTTCGTCAAGGCACCCCAGGCGCGTTCGGAGGCGGGGTCGTTGCAGGTCACGAAATCGCGCCGGCGCAGCAGTGCCGTTAGAGCGCCGAGATCGCTCTCATGGACGACGATATCGGCGTCCGGCAGGAGGCGCAGATAGGGCGCCGGATAGAGCGCATAGGCACTCGCCAGCCCCTTGATGGCGAGGTTGTTCATGCACCGCGCCCAGCACAACGCTGTGTTCGAGCGCGATACCCTCGGGC
>CAJXFT010000299.1 GCA_913053235.1 uncultured Alphaproteobacteria bacterium | reverse complement strand
GTCATCTTGACATTGGCCGTCTCGACGCCGCTTTCGTCCGCCTTGACGCGGACTTTGACATTGGCGTCGATCGTGCGCTTGATGCCGACAAGCACTTTCATTTGGCGCGGGCTCCTAGTGGATGGGCTCAAACATTCGCCGCCTTGGCGGCCGTGAAAGCAGCGAGGCTGCCCGGTTTTTCGCATTCGCAACAATTGGGCCGCACCGCTGGAAGGGGGAAGCGTAAAGCGCTTGCAGCGCGGCGTCAACGGTGGCGAAAAACATCGATTCCGAGCCGGATTCGTCGATTATATTGCATTGCAGCATTCGCCTCTCAGCGCGTCGCTCCGGGCACCCATAACACGTCCCGGGCGCCGCCGTCATTGTTGACGCGGGCGAGTTGAAAGAGATGGTCGGAAAGGCGGTTGAGGTAGCGCAGCGCCGCCGGGTTGAGCGGCGCTTGTTGCGCCAGGGCGATCGCCCGGCGCTCCGCCCGGCGCACCACGGTGCGCGCCACATGGAGTTCGGCGGCGGCCGGCGAGCCGCCCGGCAGGATGAAGGATTCGAGCACTGCGAGGGCGCCGTTCATGGCGTCGATTTCGCGCTCCAGGCGCTCGACCTGGGCGTCGCTGATCCTCAGCGCATCCGCCTCACCCTCGGGCCGGCACAGGTCGGCGCCGACATCGAAGAGATCGTTTTGAATGCGCGCCAGCATCGCGTCGCTGTCGCCCGAGCAATGCAGACGCGCGCTGCCGATGGCGGCGTTGGCTTCGTCGACGGCGCCGTAAGCTTCGACGCGGGGGTCGCATTTGAGCACGCGGGCGCCGCCGCCGAGCGACGTCTCGCCGCCATCGCCGCCGCGCGTATAGATTTTTGTCAGCCTGACCATAATACCAAGGAGTTCGTCAGTTTTTCTTGATGACGAAAACCAGGATGGCCAGGAGCGCAATGGCGACGAACTGAATGCCGACGCGCCAGCGCATCAGCTTGTTGCTGCGCGCGACGGCTTTCTCGCCCTTGCGGCCGCCCGACATCGAGCCCAAGCCGAGGACCAGCACGATCACCACCGCGCCCATGGCGATGTATACGAGGATTTCAAGAATGGTGGCGACGGTATCGGACATGCGGCGCGTCCCTGGTGAAGCGCCGATCATAGGCCGCTTGTCGGCGATTGAATATGTAAATTCGGCCAAGTAAGCTATGCGCCATGACCGATGCCGACACAAATAACAGCGATCCGGGGTCGATGGAGCCGAATGGCTCTATTCCGGTCGCCTGTTTTTCGGTGCTGACCGAGGCCGATCCCTCGGCGGTGCCAAGGGTGTTGGAGATATTTGCCCTGCGCGATCTGATTCCGAGCCAGATTCACGTCACGCGGAGCGGCGACGAGAATGCGCGTTCGCCCGAATCCGAGCTCACCATCGACGTCCAGGTCTCGGGCGTCGGGCGCGACGCAAGCGAGGCCATCGCGCGCAAATTACGGGCGATAATCTGCGTCCACTCAGTGCTGACCAGCGAGCGCCAGCCGCACAGTTCGGTGTAACACCGGCGCAGAAAAGCCCGCTGCGCTCAGGCCGTGCCGGCCATGCGCGCCACCGCCTCGTCGGTGCTCCACACCGCGTTGGCCATGTAGCGGAAATTGGTGATCGCCGCCAGGTAACCGTCGCCCTCGGGCAGTTTCGCCGCCGCCGTCGCGTCTTTTACCACGGCAATCTCGAAGCCCTGCTCCAACAATTCGCGGAGATGGGATTCGGTGCACAGATTGGCCGACATGCCGGCCAGTATGATCTGATCGACATGGCTCTTGCGCAGTTGCAGAACCAGATCGTTGGCCTCGGGCCCGTACATCTTGTGCGGCGAGGTGACGATGGTCTTGCCGTCGTCGATATATTTCTTGTATTGCGGCATGAAATCGGCGCCCGAATTCTCGAAGCCGTCCATGCTGTAGGGGCTGGGGCGGTCGAACATGCCGATGGCGTGCATCAGCTTTTCCAGCGCGCCCTCGAAACGCCATCCCTTGTCGGTCGGATAATAGTAATGCGGCGATACCGCGACGGTCAGGTTGGCGGATTTGGCGGCGGCGAACAGGCGGCCGATATTGGCGACCGTGTCGTGCTCCGTCACGCTGGCGCCGACGACCCCCCAGGTGACTCCGTCGGGGCTCAAGAAATCGATCTGCGGATCGGTGATCACCAGCGCCGTGCGCGGCAGGTCGAGCTTCATGTCCGACGGCGGCAGGGCCGGCTTTTCCGGCGGCGCATATGGGTCGTCGGCGGCCTGGACTGGTGATGGCGCCAGCGTGCCCGCCGCCACCGCACCCGTCGCCGCCGCCACGGCCAGCCCGCCGGCCAAAACCTTGCGCCGGCTTACGCCGTCAGCGTTATTTTCGTGATCGCTCCTGTCGCTACCGCACATATGTTCCTCCCCTGAATCAAAATGCGAATTCGTTCGGTCGCCATTTATAGGACCGATCGGTTCACAACCGGCGTCACAATGCTGTAACGCCGGCTCATAGATTGGTGAGGATCAAAGTGCTGCGAGAAAGGCGGGCAGTTGCGCCGGCTCGGCCAATATTTCGCGCAGGCGCTCAGGCCCGTGGCCGGCGGCGCGCAATTCGTGCAGTGTCAGGGCGTGGTCGCGCTTGGCGAAGCGCCGCCCGGAAGCATCGCGCAGCAGCGCGTGGTGGGCATATTCGGGCGTATCCAGGCCGAGAAGCGCCTGCAGCAGGCGATGAACATGGGTCGCCTCGAAAAGATCCTCGCCGCGCGTGACCACCGTCACAGCTTGCAGATGATCGTCGAGGGTGACCGCCAGATGGTAGCTCGTCGGCGTGTCCTTGCGCGCCAACACCACGTCGCCGAACGGCGCCGCGTCGGCGGCAATGTCGCCCTGTTCATGCTCGCGCCAAGTCAGATTTCCCGACGTTTCGATGGCACGCGCCATGTCGAGGCGCAGCGCATGCGCCTCGCCGGCGGCGATTCGCTCGGCCCGCGCCTCGGCAGATAGCGCCCGGCAGGTGCCGGGATATACCGGTCCGTCGGGTCCATGCGGCGCGGCCGCCGAGCGACCGATCTCGGCGCGGATGTCGCCGCGCGTACAAAAACAGGGATAGATCAAGCCGTCCGCCCGCAGTGAATCGAGCGCGCCGCGGTAATCCGCCAGATGCTCCGATTGGCGGCGCACCGGCTCCTGCCAAGTCAGGCCGAGCCAGGCCAGATCCTCTCGAATGGCGTCCTCGAATTGGGGCCGGCACCGGCCCTGATCGATATCCTCGATGCGCAGCAGAAAGCGTCCGCCCGAACCCCCCGCCGCGGCGGCGGCAATCAGCGCCGAATAGGCATGGCCCAAATGCAGATAGCCCGTCGGGCTGGGAGCGAAACGGCTGACCGATGACATCCCCGGTGCTCTTACACCGCGCCGTCCCGGCGCAGCGCCGCGATCGCCGGCGCGTCGAGGCCGAG
>CAJXFT010000298.1 GCA_913053235.1 uncultured Alphaproteobacteria bacterium | reverse complement strand
CCGCCGCCGAGAATGCCGAGCGGCAGCATGCCGCCGGCGTGTATCAATTCGCGCGGCACATAGACCGGCATATATCCGACGACCTTGCGGCCGGGCTCGGCGGCTTTCCAGTCGCGCGCCGCGGTGAAGTCCAGATCGTCAAAGAGCTGCTGACAATATTCGATGATCCCGGATACCGTTTTCATGGCTCAACGGTACTCCCATTTCGGCGGCCGCTTGTCGATGAAGGCTTCGAGACCCTCAACCGCATCATGCGTTGCCATCAGTTCTTCCAGATAGAGCTTCTCGACGCGGTCGAGATCGGCCGCCACCTCTTCGCACCAGCCGCCACGGGCGGCCGCGACTGCCAAGTGAAGACTGCTCGCCGAGAGGGCGGCGAGATTGTCGTCGAAATAGGCCAGCGCGGCGGCCTCGGGGTCGGCGTCGGCGCTGAGCGCGAAGCCGATTTCAACGGCCCGCGCGCCGCTGATGCTGCGCCCCGAATAGAGCAGTTCCTCGGCATGCTGGCGGCCGATCAGGCGCGGCAATAGGCAGCTCGCCGCTGGCGCGAACACGGCGAGCTTGATCTCGGGCTGACCGAGCTTGGCGTCGGGCGCGGTGAAGATGAAATTGCCGGTCATCGCCAATTCGAGGCCGCCGCCGAGGCATTGCCCGTTGATCGCCACCAGCAGCGGCGCCGGACAGGCCAGCATCTTCTTGATCAGCGCGTGCAGGCCCTTAAGCATGGCGGCGCAGTTCTCGGGCAGATGTTCCTCGACGCTGGCGCCGAAGCTGAAATGCGGGCCTTCATGGTCGAGCACAACCGCATGGATGTCGGGCTTGCCCGCGATATCGGTGAAAGCGGCGTCGAGCGCCGCGATCATCTCGGCATCGACGATATTCGCCTTGGCCCGGTTGAGCCTGAGGCGCAGCAGCCGGCCGTCGCGCTCGCGCCAGCTCTTGACGGCGCCGTCAGTCATTATCGCCGGCTCCCGGCATCAGGCTGTCGATGAGCTCCGGCGTCCACGGCGCGCCGACGGCGAGCGCCTGGCGCAGCTTGACGAAATCGATCTCGCGCCCGGTTTCGCGGGTGCCCTCGTTGAAGGCGCGGAAGCCGGTGCGCGCTTCGTTCATCATGTTGAGGGCGAGCCAGGCGCGCGAATTCTCCTTGTTGCGGTTCCAGGCGTCGAGCTTGGGCTTGCGCAACTCCTCGATGCTCTTGGTCATGCATTCGGGGAAGGTGCCGAGCAGCTTGGCGCAGACGCGCTCGACCGCTTCGTCGAGCAGGCTGAGATCGATCTCGCCCTCCTTGATCATGGCGCGTCCGGCCTTGAAATCCTCGCCGGTCTTGAATTCGCCGTGCACGATGCGGCCATATTCATCGACCATGCGGTCGCTGACGACGCAGGGATTGGCGATGAATTCGCCGTTCACCTTGAGCGCCGGGACGATCTCGCCGACGATGCCGAGGCGGTACGCCTTGTGCGCCGAGAAGGGCTCGCACAGGGTGGCCGAGATCATCGCCTGCTCGCAGCCGATCATCACCGGCAGGAAATCGGTCGAGCCGCCGATCGCGGCCGAGCCGTGCTTGGGACCGGCCTGGCCGAAATTGGCGAGATCCTGGGCGACCGAGAAATCGCACGCCATGCCGGCCTCCTGGCCGCCGCCGATGCGCATGCCGTTGACGCGGCATATGACCGGCTTGTCGCAGGTCAGAATGGCGCTCACCATATCGTTAAAGAGGCGCATATATTGGCGGTATTCCTGCGGATTGCCGGAATAATATTCGGCGTATTCCTTGGTATTGCCACCGGTGCAAAAGGCGCGGTCGCCGGCGCCGGTAAAGACCACGGCGTTGACCGCGCGATCGACCGAGGCGCGGCGGAAGGCGAGGATCGCGCCCTTCACCATCTCGGTGGTGTAGGCGTTGAACTGCTGCGGATTGTCGAGCGTGATCCAGGCGTTGAACAGGCCGTCGGCGACGGAGCCGTCGGCGCGTTTGGCCGGGCGTCTCTCATAGAGGATGCCGGACAGTATCGTTTCCGCTTCGGCGACCAGATTGTGATCGAACAGGCTGTCCGGTTTGGTGGCTTGGATGATGGCGTCGGTGTCGGGCATTGTCGGTGAAGCTCCTTGTATCCGGTTAGCGGCTCGGCACCAGGATGGCGCGGCGCGTCAGTTCATGGCCGCGAACGGCGGCGAATATCTGGTTTATGTCGTCGAGCGGGTGATGCTCGACAAAGGGCAGGATCTCGATCTTGCCGGCGAGGATCATCTCCAGGGCGTCCGGATAGAGCTCCGGCGTGCAGCCCCAATTGCCGAGCGCGCGGGCGTGAAAGGCCATCAGGTTTGACAGCCGGAGCTCGATCTTGTCGCGGGTGAAACCGACGACGCTGAGCGTCGCGCCGTGTACCAGCAAGCCGTAGGCGCTCTGCTGCCCCGTAGGCGTGCCGGAGCATTCGAAAATAAACCATTCCGTTGTCGGCAACCCGTTCTCCTTGGCGAAGGCGATGGCGGCTTTCTTCAATGCGCGGCCGTCGAGCTCGCCGGCGTTAAGCGTCATGGCGGCGCCGTAATCGGCGATGGCATCGAGCTTGGCGTCGTCGACATCGACCGCGATCACGCTGGCGCCCATGGCGCTGGCCAATTGAACCGCGTAGCCGCCGACCCCGCCGACGCCGATGACGACAGCCAGGCTGCCCGCCGTTACGCCGGCCTGGACGGCGGCCTGATAGGGCGTGGTCACCGCATCGGCCATGACCGAGAGGTCGGCGAGGACCATGCCGCTGGCCTCGAGGCGGGCTTCGTCGACGGCGCACAAGCCGCCGGAGGGAACGGTGATGTGAGTGGCGAAGCCGCCCTGGATGTCGTTGCCGGGCATCTTTTGGGCGCGGCAAATGGTACCGCGGCCGCGCTTGCAGAGATCGCATTCGCCGCACGGGATAACCGCCGAAACAACCACCGCCTTGCCCATCCAGACCTCGGCGCCGGCGCCCGCCGCCACGACGCGGCCGCTGACCTCGTGGCCGAGGGTGAGCGGCAGTTCGTGATTGGGGCGCACGCCGTCATAGAGAAAGCCGAGATCGGTGTGGCAGACGCCGCAGCCGCTGACCGCCACCGTCACCTCGCCGGGCTCGGGCGCGCCCGGCTCGAAGGCGCTTCTGGACATGGCGGCGTCGGTGGCGGTCATCATCCAGCGATAGGCGGAATCGGTCATGCTATGTCTTGCTCCCGGTCTTCTCGCGGTCCTTCCCTCGGCTTCGTTCCCTGCCAAAAGGCCGCTCAACGGCGGCCCGAGCGCTAATAAATATTTCAGTACCGTAATACCAATTTATGAACGAGTCCACAATTTATTTGATAATTCTGATCGCGGAATCAGGTCCAAACGGCCACCCGAATAAGCCCTTCTTCCCGGCGGGGAAGAAGCATCTGTGTTGTTTGTCAAGGCGGCGTTAGGCTCCAGGTTCGGTC
>CAJXFT010000297.1 GCA_913053235.1 uncultured Alphaproteobacteria bacterium | reverse complement strand
CACGCGGCGCTAGGAAAACCGGCCCGCCGATCGGATTGGCGGTCCGGTTTTTTTGTCGCGCCATGCGGCGCGCGTCAGCCAATCGCCATGCGGGGCGCGTCAGCTAATCGTCGCGGTGGGTTTTCTCGTGACGCTCATGCAGCTCCTGCGCCTCGATACTGAGGGTCGCGATCGGGCGCGCTTCAAGCCGCTTGATACTGATCGGCTCCAGGGTTTCCTCGCAATAGCCGTAGCTGTTGTTTTCGATACGCAGGATCGCGGCGTCGATCTTGGCGATCAGCTTGCGCGCCCGTTCGCGGGTTCTGAGTTCGACCGTGCGCTCCGCTTCCGAGGCGGCGCGATCGGCCAGATCGGCTTCCTGGACGGTGTCGGATTTCAGTTTTTCGAGTGTCGTCCCGGTATCGTCCAGTATCTCCGTTTTCCAGTCCAAAAGCTTGCGGTGAAAATACTTTCGCATCACCGGATTCATGAAGGCTTCGCTCTTCGTCGGCTTGTAGTTTTTCGGAATTCTTACGGTTTTCTTGCGCGCCACGGCAATCCACTTTTCCCTGTTCAAGGCGTCCTAACGGGCGCGGAGTATAGGAATCCGCAGGCCGAACGACAAGGCGCAGTCGCAGATTCGGTAAATCTTCCGCGCCTCGAATTTTTTACCTTTAAAATTAAGTAGTTAGCCGGGTGGGAAAACTAGGTGCCGCTGTCATATTTGGCGATTTCGACGCGCGCGCGCAATTCGATCTCGTCCAAAATGGCGCGCAGGCGAGGATCGGCCGTCTCGGCCCGCGCCGCGTTCAGCTCGGCCGCCAGGCGCTGCAATGTCTGACGCGGAATGCCGCCCGACAGCAGGCCCAGGCGAATCTTGTCGAGATGTTCGAGGATCTTCTTGCCGCGGATCATATTGTCGGCGCCGCGCGAAGTCGAATCGGCGACGTCCTGGAGCGCCAGCACGGCCGAAATCGGCACCGCCGGCGCGCTGGCATTGGCGACAGGCGGCGCCGCCACCTCGCGCACGCTGAGCGGCGAAAAGGTTTCTCCGGACGGCGATCCCACGCGCCGACGGCGTTTCGTCGAAGACGTGCGGGCCGGTCCCACAGAGGGAATTCGCATTGGGCCACCTGAACGCTGTTCTGGCCCGGCCATTCTGGACAATTAGCGTTAACAGGGAGTGAACGCGCGGCGGCGCTGGGTAGAAATTTCCGCCCGCCGGCACGGTTTGCCGCGGCGCCCCGCCCGGCGCCGCCGTGCCCAGATATATCCCCTGTTTTTCAAACACTTATCGCCGGGCTCACGTTGGCACGACATTCGCATTGCACAGTGCAAAACGACGCCAATGCGTGAATGAACGGACCAGAGAAATTAAATGAAACAGCTTCGAGACCGAATCTTTTCGCCGATTATATTCATTCTCGCCTCGGGCATTATCGCCTTCCTGCTCGCGGCGGCGCCCGCCGATGCACGCTCGCGGATCAAGGACATCACCGATTTCGAAGGAATCCGCGCCAACCTGTTGATCGGCTACGGCCTGGTCGTCGGCCTCAACGGCACCGGCGACAGTCTGACAAACTCCGTTTTCACCCAGCAAAGCCTGGTCAGCATGTTGGAGCGCCTCGGCGTCAATACGCGCGGCGCCACGCTGTCGACGCAGAATGTCGCGGCGGTCATGGTCACGGCGACGATGCCGGCCTTCTCGCGCCACGGCACGCGCCTCGACGTGACCGTCAGCGCCCTCGGCGACGCCTCCAACCTGCTCGGCGCGACGCTCCTGGTGACGCCGCTGCTGGGCGCCGACGGCGAGGTCTACGCCGTCGCGCAAGGGCAGCTCGCGGTCAGCGGCTTCACCGCCCAGGGCGCTTCGGGCACCACCATCACCAAAGGCGTGCCGACCAGCGGCCGCATTTCCAGCGGCGCCATCATCGAACGCGAGATTCAATTCGAGCTGGCCGGCATGAAGACCATCAATATCGCCCTGCGCAATCCGGATTTCACCACCGCCAAGCGTATCGCCCAGTCGGTCAACCAACGCCTGGGCAGCAATTTTGCCGCCCTGATCGACCCCGGAACGGTGGCTCTCAGGGTCCCCAAAGCCTATCGCGGCCGGGTCGCGGAATTGCTCACCGATATCGAGCAGCTCATGATCCAACCGGATTTGCCGGCCCGCGTGGTCATCGACGAGACCACCGGCGTCATCGTCATGGGTGAGAATGTCCGCATCAGCACGGTCGCCATCGCGCACGGCAATTTGACCATCCAGGTATCCGAAACGCCGCAAGTGTCGCAACCCGGCGCCTTCTCGCCGGCCGGCTCCACGACCACCACCGTTCAGCGCAGCCAAATCGGTGTCAATGACGGTAGCGACGCCCGCCTGCAAATGGTCGCCGACGGCATCAGCCTGCAAGACCTGGTGGCCGGCCTCAATTCGCTTGGCGTCGGCCCGCGCGACATGATGTCGATCCTCCAGGCGATCAAGGCGGCGGGCGCGCTGCAAGCTGAAATTCAGGTGCTGTGATGGATATCTCAGCGTTCCAGATCACACCGCCGATGCCGAACGCCGCGATTTCGGCCGCCAATAAGCGCGCCGCCGCCAGCCTTGAAGACAGCCCGGCACGCAAGGTCGCCGAGGATTATGAATCGTTTTTCATCAGCATGTATCTCGACACCATGTTCTCCGGAGTCGAAACCGACGGCCTGTTCGGCGGCGGCCAGGCCGAAGGGGTCTATCGCTCCCTCCTCAACCAGGAGGTAGGCAAAGCAATCGCCCGCAACGGCGGTCTTGGCATCGCCGACAGCGTGGTGCGCGAAATCATCAAAATGCAGGAGGCCTCATGAGCCAGCTTCAACACCCCCCGCTGCCCGAGGATGTCTCGGGCCTGATCTTCATCACGCGGCGCCTGACCGATCTGCTGACGGCGGAGATTACCGCACTGAGGGCGATGCGGCCGAAGGATATCGTGCCGCTCCAGGAGGAAAAGGCGGAACTCACCAATCTGTACGAGACGCGCCTGAATGCGTTCAAGGACGACGCCATCGAGCTCAGGAAACTCTCCCCCGAACTGGCCGCCGAGTTCGGCACCAGCACCAGAATTCTGCGCGACGTCATCGCCGACAATCAGCGCGTCCTGAAAGCGGTGCGCGAAGTCAATGAAGACGTCATCGGCGTTGTCGCCGATGAAATCGCGCGCCAGCGCAACCCGGCGCAGACCTATGGCGAACGCGGCCAAGCGGCGCCCAAATCGAGGCTCGCACGGCGCCAGGCCGGGCCGCTGAAATTGGACCAACAGGCTTGATCGGGCCGCCCCCGGCAAAGCTGGACAGCAAACGCAAATGACCATTTCGCTCGCCATCAACAACGCCATCACCGGTATCAACGCGGCACAGGCCGGCTTGGGCACGATCGCCCAAAACGTCGCCAACGCCAACACCGAAGGCTATTCGCGCAAAGTTACCAACCAATCGGCGATCGTCATCGGCGGCGTCAGCAACGGCGTCAATCTCGACG
>CAJXFT010000296.1 GCA_913053235.1 uncultured Alphaproteobacteria bacterium | reverse complement strand
GGGCGAGATCGCCGACCGAGCGCGCCATCGGCCCGACATTGGCCAATGTGCCGATCGGATTTGGCGGATAGGCGGGAACCCGGCCGAAGCTCGGCTTAAGCCCGTAGAGATTGGTGAAACCGGCGGGATTGCGGATCGAGCCGCCGCCGTCGGTACACAAGGCCAGCGCGCCCATGCCGGAGGCGAGCGCCGCCGCCGCGCCGCCGCTGGAGCCGCCCGGCGTCAGCTTCGGGTTCCACGGATTGCGCGTGATTCCGGCGAGCGGGCTGTCGGTCGCGCCCTTCCAGCCGAACTCCGCCGTGTTGGTCTTGCCGAGGATGACCGCGCCGGCCTCGCGCAGGCGCGCCACGCCGGGCGCGTCCTCGTCCCACGGCCCATCGGGGTCGATCAATTTCGATCCGCGCAAGGTCGGCCAACCGCGCGTCAGCAGCAGGTCCTTGATCGACAGCGGAACGCCGTCCAACGGGCTCAATGGCGATTTCGCCTGCCAGCGGCGCTCGGATTCAGCCGCCGCGCCGAGCGCCGATTCCTCGTCGACCAGGCGGAACGCGTTGAGCTCGCCGTCATGCGCCGCGATCGCCGCCAAAGCCGCCCGCACCGCCGCTATCGGCGAAAGCTCTCCGGAGCCATACAATGCGGACAGCTCGGCGGCGCCAAAATACTCTATCTCCGTGCTCATCGCAGCGTGCCTAACATGTTGATTTCAGGACATTTTCGACGGTCTGCCCAGCTTCCGCGCCACCCGTATGGCGATCGCTCACGGGCTTTCAAAACTCCGGCAACAAGCTGTCAACCCCTTGATATTTAATTAACAAACCACTACATGCAGTCCAAGCAGGCAGGCAATAGCAACAATCTTGTCGTCGTTGTCACACTTATGACGCATTTATTGTGTTAGGTTGGTTGTTCTCAACTTGGCGGTTTGGCGGTTGGCGCCGTGGCCGATGATATCGCCAAGCGATTGAGGTGGACGGGAAAAGGTTAGGCGTATGGCTTCGAATTATCCGACAATTCGTGACCAGAATGGGGTTTCGCAATATCTGCGCGAAATTCGCCAGTTTCCCATGCTCGAACCGAACGAGGAATTCATGCTCGCCAAGCGTTGGCGCGAACATGAAGATTCCGATGCGGCGCACCAGCTGGTGACCAGCCATCTGCGCCTGGTGGCAAAAATCGCCATGGGCTACCGCGGCTACGGCCTGCCGGTGGGCGAATTGATATCGGAAGGCAATGTCGGCCTGATGCAGGCCGTCAAGCGCTTCGATCCCGATCGCGGATTCCGCCTCGCGACCTATGCGATGTGGTGGATCCGCGCCTCGATTCAGGAATATATCCTGCATTCCTGGTCGCTGGTGAAAATGGGCACCACGGCGGCGCAGAAGAAATTGTTTTTCAATTTGCGCAAGATCAAGGGCCAGTTGGAAGCCATCGATGACGGCGACCTGTCGCCGGAGAATGTCGAATATATCGCCTCGGCCCTCAACGTGCCGGAGCGCGACGTCGTCTCCATGAACCGGCGCATGTCGGGGCCGGATCAGTCGCTCAACGCGCCGGTGCGCGAGGAAGGCGGCGGCGAATGGCAGGATTGGCTTGAAGACCCGGAAATCGATCAGGAGAGTTCGGTTCTGGAGGACCAGGAATTCGCCCATCGCAGCGCCCAGTTGGTGCGCTCGATGGAAGTGCTGAACGAGCGCGAAAAGCATATTCTCAGCGAACGCCGCCTCAAGGACGAGCCCGCCACGCTGGAGCAATTGAGCAAGGTTTACGGCATCTCGCGCGAACGGGTGCGCCAGATCGAGGCGCGCGCCTTCGAAAAGCTGCAAAAAGCGATGCACGCCGCGGCCCACAAAGAACGCGAGAGCGAGCGCGCCGCCGCGTCCGACAAGGCGTAACCGCGGCGCTTCCCGGCCCACGACCTCGCTGGTTTACGCCACCGTGGTTTACGCCACCGTCTCACTGGTTTACGCCACCGTCATGCATGGGCGGCGCTTCGGCTTGCTCTCTTTTTGCGGTAATAATGGCGGCCGTGATCGTCGCCGGCTAAACCTCGGGTTTGTCGAGGTCCCATTCCTTGATGAGCGCCTCGCGTGCCGCCTGATAGCGCCGCATTTTCATTGTCAGCACCGTCTCGAAGAATATTTGCCACAGCATCGGTACGCTCAACACCATGAACCAGCCGGCGCCGGCGGCGCCATAGATTGTCAGCCATGTATCGAAGCTGCCGACCGGCGAAACGATCACACCGGCGTTCGAGCCATAATTCAGGCTGCCCGACAGAAACGGTATGACGCCGGCGGCATTGGTGACGCCGACGGTGCGAAACAGATAGCGGCCCGGCTGCCCGCCACGAGGCCGCGGACAAAGCCCTGATAACCCCGGAAGCGCGCCTTGATTTCCTGACGCCGGGCGTTCGACCATTGCGCCGGCAGCTGGTCGACGGGCAAGGCGTGGCCGAGCATGAATTCGAGCGCCCTTTCCGCCTCCGCATCACCCCCCAACAGCGCCTCCGCAACGGCGTAATCGAAGCCATCGAGCATGACCGCCTTGCCGTGCGAATAAACCGGGCCTTCGGGGTCCAATATGCGGCACAATCGGGTCAAAATTTTATCGTCGATCTTGCTCAGCATGGTGTCATCGTCGTAATCGTCACCGATGATTGCGCTGACCGCGTCGGCCATGCGTATTTCGCCGAGGCTGCGCTCCAGCCAATGGGTCAATTGGCCAGTGGCGATCATGACGCGCGCCGCATCGCGGTGAAGCGACATCGCATAGGCCACGGCGCGCGGCGTCGCGCAGGACAGGCCCTCGACCCTGAACGGCCGATGGCCGCTCTTGGCGCGGTAAAACAGCCGCCGGCCGACTGATTTCTTGTTTAGCCAGGCGCGCAATTGATCGACGTTCCAGCGCCCCTCCGGATCGTCATAGAGCAGCCCGGCGAGCAAATCCTCCATATCGTTCGAGCAGCGCACGGCGCCGGCATATTCGCGGTAGGAGCCGCGTTCGATACGCCGCATAATGCGCTGCGGTTGATGCTGTCGGGCTGGCCAGCGGCCACTCAACAGGGTCACGATGGTCACGCCGAGAGCGAACATATCGCTCGCGGCCGAACCGTCGCCGCGGCCGGTAGGCGAGGCCATGGCGCTTTCAATCGGCTCGAACGCGTCGGGCTGATCGAAGCCCGGCGGCGCGCTGAGGCATTCTCCCAGGCCGACCGGCCCTTCCGCCCTGTCGCGGCAATAGAGATTGTCCGGCCGAATCGCGCGATGCGTCAGATCGAGCCGGTGCAGCGCCCGCAAGCTGTCCTCCGCGGGAGAGAGAATGCGGTCGATAACGGCGCGCTCGTCGAGCTTGTCCTCGGGCTTGCTGTCGCGCGTCATGATCCGCACGCCGGCCGGGCGCTCCATGATCAACGCCATGCGTTCAACATCCGCCCCCGGCACGCCAACCGCCGCAAAGGCGAATGCACGCAGCATGGCGCCGGCGTCTATCGCGGCAAATTTGTCGAATTGGGAAA
>CAJXFT010000295.1 GCA_913053235.1 uncultured Alphaproteobacteria bacterium | reverse complement strand
TCGGGATAGACAATCTGAACGATTACTACGATGTGGCGCTGAAAAAGGCGAGGCTGGCACGGCTCGAGCCGCAGGGCGGATTTAAATTCGTCGCGGCCGATATTTGCGACGGCGAAGCGATGCAGCAGGCGCTCGGCGACGCTGATGAGGTGCGCGCGGTACTTCATCTCGCCGCCCAAGCAGGCGTGCGCTATTCGCTCATCAACCCCTCGGCCTGTGTTGAGGCCAATATTATCGGCCAGCTCAACATTCTTGAACTGTGCCGTGGGCTGCCGAATTTGCGGCATCTGGTATATGCCAGTTCAAGCTCCGTTTATGGCGGCAGCAGCGCCCTGCCGTTTTCCGAATCGGACGCCGTGAACCGTCCGGTATCGCTTTATGCCGCGAGCAAGAAGACGGACGAGCTGATGGGGCATGTCTACGCCCATCTCTACCGTATCCCGATGACCGGCTTGCGCTTTTTCACGGTTTACGGACCATGGGGCCGGCCCGACATGGCCGCCTACATCTTCACCCGCGCAATCTTTTCCGGCCAGCCGATAAAAATATTCAACAATGGCGATATGCGGCGCGATTTCACCTATGTCGACGATGTGGTGGTGGGCGTTCTTGCCGTGCTCGACGCGCCGCCTTCGGGCACCGGCGAAGCGGTGCCGCACCGCCTCTACAACATCGGAAACAACCGCTCGGAGCCGCTGTTGCGCTATGTTGAGCTATTGGAAAAAGCAATTGGGCGGCGCGCCGAAAAGGAATTTGCACCCATGCAGCCGGGCGATGTGAAGGAAACCTTCGCAGATATCGAGACGATCAGGCGCGAACATGGCTTTGAGCCCAAAACCGGCATCGATGAAGGCATTCCCCGCTTTATCGCCTGGTTTCGCGATTATCACCGCGTTTAGGTCGGACAACGAATCCGGCTGGCGCCTTTGCTGCTTCAATTCGCGCCAAAACATGGCTATGGTTTCACGCCATTAGCTCCGCCAGCGATGAGCGCTCAGCCGTGACGCCCAACTGTAAGGTGATGACCCGTGAATTCTGTTGCCGAAAATCCCTATGACACGATTCCCTATCAAAGCTTCCCCTTTACGGCAACACGCCCGGCTAATCTTTATACGGTTGGCACCCTGTTCGGCGTCTCCGCGCCTGATTTCCGCACCGCCCGTGTTCTCGAATTGGGCTGCGCCGGCGGCAACAATCTGATCCCGCTGGCATTCCAATATCCGGACGGCCACTATACCGGCATCGATTATTCCAAGCGCCAGATCGAGGCGGCGAACGAGACGGTATCGGCGCTTGAGCTGAAAAATATCGAATTCATGGCCCGCCCGTTCGCGGACATGCCGTCCTCGGATAAGTTCGACTACATCATCTGCCACGGTGTCTACTCCTGGGTGGACGATGATGCCCGCGACCGGATTCTCGAAATCTGCCGCACCCAGTTGGTCGAGAACGGGCTCGCGGTGATCAGCTATAACACTTTGCCGGGTTGGAACATGGTGCGCAGTCTGCGTGAGATGATGATGTTTCACGCACAGCTTTTTGAAGATCCGGCGGAAAAGATCGTCCAGGCTATAGAATTGTTGCGCTTCGTCCGGGACAACAATGCGGAAGGCAGCGCTTATCGCAGCGTTATCGACCACGAAATCGAACTTCTGGGCGAACAAACTGTCTCCTACGTCGCGCATGACCATCTCGAATCCGAAAACAGCCAATTCTATTTCCATGAATTCGCGGCGTCCTTGGCGCGGCACGGCCTGCATTATGTCGGCGACAGCGACGTCGCGCAGATGTATGTCGGCAACTTACCCGAAGGCGCCGTCGAAAAACTGAAAACGGTGACCGATATCCTGCGCCAAGAACAGTATATGGATTTCGTCCGCAACCGCCGTTTCCGCTCCAGCATAATTTGTTCCGCGGCAACCACGGTGAACCGCAATTTGCGGCAGGAGGCGATCCACAATTTTTATCTGTCAAGTTCGTTTAAGCCGGACGAGGCGGACGTCAAGACCGAAACCACTGACGCGCGCTTTTGCGATCGCGGCGGAAATGTGGTTTTTACCGCCCACAACAAGGAGGTAGCGGTTCTGTTCACTGAGCTGTCCGAAAGCCTTCGGCCGATCAAGAGCGCCGACATGATCGATATGGCTGTAAAGAATCTTGACAGCGCCGACCGCGAGGCTCTGCGCGCGATTATTGAGGAGTTTGGTCTGCAGCTGGCTCTCAAAGGTTTGATTTCCTTGAACGCCGATGCGGGCAACTATATCTCCCATGTATCCCAGATGCCCGAGGCGTCCCGATTGGCGCGTTATCAGGCGCCCTTGTATGGCTGGGCGACCAATGCGCGGCACGAGAAAGTGGGGCACGACCTCTTTACCCGTATCCTGATTGGCCATGTCGACGGCAGCAACAGCCTCGACGATCTGAGCGATATCATGGCCGAGCAGATCGATAAGGGCGCTCTCGCCGTTCAGGCTGACGGCAACGACATAGCCGACGCCGAGCAGCGCCGTATCGCCACCCGACAATTGACCGAGAATGCCCTCGCCAGCCTTTCCCTGAATGCGCTGCTGGTGGCTTGAGGTGGTGGCGGCCTTTACCGCGCCCGCATCGCCTTGAAGGCGGCGGTGAAGCCGGTCAGGGAGGCCTCCACCACAACCGTCTGCGTGCCGCCGAACGCGACGAAGCCGACCTTGAGAAGATTGCCCTTGCGAAAACCCCACAGCAGTTCGTCGGATATTTTAGCGACTGATCTGCAGCCTTCATTGGTGCAGGTCTGGACGGTAAGCTGTGTCGATTCGCCTGCATCGGCTTGCAACAACACCCCGGATGGGAAACTGAGGCCCAGTGGCAGCATGATTACGGCGTATAGGTCCTGATCTTCGCCGAAGTTGCCGATTTTCACATCGAGCAGCATGCCAGAGACATCGCCCTTCGAATAATTGATTGTCTGGTGGAGATAACAAAGTTCTCCCTGGCCCTCCCCCCTCGCTTCGCAGCGCATTATCCAATCGCCGAACTTCTCCGCCTCCGCCGCGGCCGCGGCAGGCGCGGCGGAGAACCAGGCGGCGCTCATAACCGTTATGGCGAGGGCGGCAATCAGCGCGCGCAAGGGGATTGATTCCCGCGCCGTGCCGGCAAGCGCGGTCCGGCCGCTCATTATCATGCGTTCAACGACCATCGGTGGGTTTCCTCTGTTCATCATTCTCGATCACGAATACTAGGCTGCGCGGAAAATAGACAATGTCAGCAAGACCCGCAGCACATTTTTGCCTTGCCTGCAGTTTTTCCTAACAATCATTGTTTTAACTCACATGTTCCGATTCGGGCATTCCGATATGTTCGCGGATGCCAACTACGGCTCGGCGGCCACCAGAGTGACCATAAATTTCCTTCCCCGGACTGAAAGGCGCATATACCGATCGGCGGGCGTGATTCCGCATTATTGTAAGCTTGTCAGCTGACTTGCGGCCCGCGCGCGCGGCAAACATGTTTATTATGCGATATAAGAAAATTGA
>CAJXFT010000294.1 GCA_913053235.1 uncultured Alphaproteobacteria bacterium | reverse complement strand
GGCGGCGCGCCTGGTGCCGGGCGAGCCGCTCCGGCTGTCGATCGCGCTGACGCCGAAGCGCCGCGGCATGGCTGAGGTTCATCGCCTGTGGCTGCGCTGGCGCGGCCCGCTCAATCTGATCACCCATCAGCGCCGCCACGAACTCGCCCTGGCGCTGCCGATCCAGCCCAACATCCGCGCCGTCGGCAGCGCCGCCATTCGCCTCGACTATCTCGGCACCCTGCTCGGCGACAAGCCGCAAACCCGGAGCGGCGCCGGCTCCGAGTTCGAAGCCATGCGCGCCTATGTGCCGGGGCTCGACCACCGCGCCATCGACTGGAAACATTCGGCGCGCCACCGCGCCCTGATCTGCAAGGAATACCGCGCCGAACGCAATCATCAGATCGTCCTCGCCTTCGACAGCGGACAGTTGATGTGCGAGCCGCTCGGCGGCATCGCCAAGCTCGACCATGCCGTCAATGCCGGCATGATGCTCGCCTATCTATCGCTCCGCGCCGGCGACCGGGTCGGCCTGGCCGGCTTCGACACGCGGCTCAGGCTTTACCGCGAGCCGCTCGGCGGCGTGCATAATTTCTGGCAGTTGCAGCACGCCGCGTCGGAATTCGAATACCGCCACGAGGAAAGCAATTTCACCCTCGCTCTCAGCGAGCTCTTGGGCCGTCTCACCCGGCGCTCGCTGGTCATTCTCTATTCCGAGTTCGTCGATACCATCACGGCGGAGCTGATGATCGAGAATTTGGAGCGCCTCAACAAACGCCATATCGTCATCTTCATCACCCTGCAGGACCCGGTGCTGAACGCCATCAAGAACCGCCGGCCGGGCGGCTTCACCGACGTCGCGCGCTCGGTCATCGCCGACGATATGGTGCGCGAGAGGCGCATCGTCTTCGAGCGCCTGCGCCGCCTCGGCGTGCACGGCCTCGACGCGCCGGCCGAACATATCGGCGCGCGATCGATCGAGCGCTATCTGATGATCAAGCGCCAGGAACTCATATGACGGCCGAAAACCTCAAAAGTTATGCCTTTCGCCGTGAGCGCGAAGCGAGCTGGCGCGATCTTGAGGACATCTTGCTGAAGGCCGAAGCGCGCGGCTCGGGCCGCCTCACGGCCAAGCAATTGCTGCAACTGCCGGGCCTCTACCGGTCCGCCCTTTCCTCGCTCTCGGTGGCGCGCGGCATCTCGCTCGACGTCAATGCCGTGAGCTATCTCGAAAGCCTGGCGGCGCGCGCCTATTTGCAGATCTACGGCGTCCGCACCGGCTTTTGGGGCGGCTTTGCCGACTTTTTCGGCGTCGGGTTTCCGGCCGCCATACGCCGCGCGAAATGGCACATCCTGGCCTCGGCGCTGTTCATGGCGCTCGGCGTGGTGACCAGTTTTTTTCTCACCCTCGGCAACGAGGACTGGTTCTATACCTTTATCTCCGATGATATGGCGCAAGGGCGCACGCCGGCCAGCACGCGGGGCGAACTTCTCGAACTGCTCAACCATAGCGGCAATGGTGCGAGCGAGGCGATGTATGTGTTCGCCACCTTCCTGTTCACCCACAACGCCGCCATCGGCATGCTTTGTTTCGCCCTCGGCTTCGCCTTCGGACTGCCGGTGATGCTGCTGCTGTTCTATAACGGCCTGACCCTCGGCGCGCTGGCGGCGCTCCATGAATCGCACGGCCTGTCGCTGGAATTCTGGGCGTGGATCGCGATTCACGGCAGTACGGAGCTGTTGGCCGTGATCATCTGCGGCGGCGCCGGCTTGTTGCTGGCCACCTCGCTGACCTTTCCCGGCACCCATAGCCGCCTCGCCAACCTCGCCCTGAATGGCCGCATCGCCGCGCGCATCATCATGGGCGCGGTGCTGCTGTTCTTCGTCGCCGGCCTTCTCGAGGGCGGCGGGCGGCAGCTCGTCATCGAGCCGTCATGGCGCTATCTGATCGCCGCGCTGGCGCTGGCCGGCTGGCTGATTTATTTCGCCCATGCCGGAAAGCGCCTTGCCGGAAAACACAATGCCGGGAAGGCCGGGAAGGCCGGGCATGGCTAAAGCCGGCGCCTTCACGTCGCGGGCGCGCGTTGCGCGCCGCGATATCGTAACCCCGGAAGGCATGCCGGTGCCGGTGTTCCTCGCCGTGCGCAGCCAGCGCGCCGGCGCTTTGTTCCTCGATCTGCTGTTCATGTTGATCGCGCTTATCGTCATCGGCCTCATCGCCGCGTCGATCTTCAGCTTCGGCGACGAGCCGGGGTTGGGAACTTCCTTCTATCTGCTGATCTCGTTCGTGCTGCGCAATTTCTATTTTATTATTTTCGAGCTGTATTGGCGCGGCGCCACGCCGGGCAAGCGGATCATGGGGTTGCGCGTCATCGACCGCGGCGGCGGGCGGCTGAAAGCGGACGCGATCTTTGCCCGCAACCTGATGCGCGAAGTGGAAATCTTCATGCCGCTGTCGCTGCTGTTCAGCGGCGCCGCCGTCGGCAGCGAAGCCTGGGTGATGGTGCTGACCCTGGCCTGGGTATCGATTTTCACGCTGCTGCCATTGTTCAACCGCGAGCGCCTGCGCGCCGGCGATATGGTCGGGGGCACATGGGTCGTATCGGTGCCAAAGAAACGCCTGCGCCAGGACCTCGCCGAGGGCGCCGCCACGGCGACGGCATGGCAGCGGAGTCAAAGCGAAAAATACCAGTTCAGCCAGGCCCAGCTCGAAGCCTATGGCATATTTGAGTTGCAAACCCTGGAGACCGTATTGCGCCATGATGGCGAAGGCGCCCAGGCGACGCGCCGGACGGTGGCCGAGCGCATCCAGCGCAAGATCGGCTGGCAGGGCATTGATGCGCCCAATTCCAAGGATTTTCTCGACGCCTATTACCGCGCGCTGCGCGCCCATCTCGAGAAACGCATGCTGATGGGCAAACGGCGCGAAAACAAATACGACAAGTGATCTCCGACAACGGCGGCGCGTAGGCACTTAATCGAACACGGCGGCGATTTCCTTTTCGTCGACGCCGTCCTTGACCTGGCACAGCCGATAATAGGAGACGGTGACGACGACGGCAAAAAACGCCGTCGTCAACGCCGTCACCGCCCAGGCCAACAGAATCGCCGAAGAATTACTGCCGATCATGCCGCCTACAAATTCGGCGAGATACTGTACGAACATATTAATAACAATTACCAGAATCAAAAGTCCAAGCACCCGCCAGCGATTGTCCTTGGTGAGAAACCTGCTACGGCCAAAGGCGGAAAACACCCGCCCTTCAACCACCGCCGCGGGCACGACGACCCATAAAATACTGAGAACGTAAAGTGCCGGGATACCGACGAAAACGGCTAATATTATGCCGCCAACTCCCGAATACGCGAATGCCACGCTAAATATAATCAGCGCGCCGATCACGACCCAAATCAATACCATAATGATGAAGACGACGATCGCCGGGAAGAAGACCGACAAACCGCGCACCAGGGATTGGAAGATGCTGACCGGTTGCCCTCTAAGTGTCCGTCCGGAAAGTTCATGAGGGATAACAATATCTGTTGATCCTT
>CAJXFT010000293.1 GCA_913053235.1 uncultured Alphaproteobacteria bacterium | reverse complement strand
GCGAAGCCGCCGACGAGATCGGCGGGCGCATGCGCGACATCATGCGCTATCCGCACCTCGCGGAGTGGGGCCGCGTCACCAATTACCGCCAGGGCCAGCTCGATCGGTTGAGCAATGTCGAGGTGCATACCGGAATTGGCGAGATGAGCGCCGAGGATGTCTTGACATACGGCGCCGACAAGGTGGTCATCGCCACCGGGGCGCGCTGGTCGACGGACGGCTTCGGCGCCGTGACCATGGCGCCCTTGGCCGGCGCCGACGCTTCGTTGGCGCAAATCTGCACGCCCGAGCAGGTGATGGCCGGCAAGGAGATCGGCGAGCGCGTCGTGGTGCTCGATTACGAGGGCTATTTCACCGGTGTCGGCATGGCCGAGCTGCTCGCCGATCAGGGCAAGCAGGTAACCATCGTCACCAACTGGGACACCGTCGCGCCGCACTGTATCTACACCGAGGAAATTCACGACATCCGGCGCATGATGCATGAGAAGAAGATCAACCAGCATGTTCTCCACTTTGCCGAAAGCATCGAAATCGGCGGCGATGTCAAAGTGACGATCTTCTACCTCTACCGCGACGGCTATGTGCGCACCATGACGCCGAAAGCCGGCGAATATTCACGCCGGGCGGGCACCGAAGTGACCGAGATCGAGTGCGACAGCGTCATCCTGTGCACCGCGCGTGTCAGCAATGACGGGCTGTTCCGTGAGCTCAAGGCGCGCAACGCCGAATGGGCCGGGGAGGGGATCAAGACGGTCTATCAGATCGGCGATTGTCACGCGCCGCGCCTGATCGCCAATTGCATTTTCGACGGCCATCGCCTGGCCCGCGAATTCGAATCGGAAGATCCGCAATATCCGCTGCCCTGGATTCGCGAGCGCCAGGTTTGGGGCCACGAGACCTTCCCCAAACTGACAGACTGATGCGGCATTTTGCGACAGTTGACCAACCGCAAAATGATTGTACAAACTGCGGCAGGCGGCGCACAAAGGGTGGGCAGTCGACCGATTGACGCGTGGCGCGCGTGCTCATTGAGACGGCAGTTGCGCCTGATCTCGTAAGCTTAGGCAATTAAACAAGAAAGGGAGAAACAACAATGCTGGATTATACCGAACTGAAGAACAAGGACGGTCTTGAGCCATGGCCGCCGATGGCGGATTTGCCGTTTGTGAATATTCTCGAAGGCAATCCCGAGCATGTCGGGCGCTTCGATGTCGGCGGCTTCGGCTTTCGCACCATGGCGGGTGTCTGGCAGTGCACGCCGGGCAAGTTCGAATACACCTATCCGGGCGATGAGATTTGCACGATTTTGGAAGGCAAACTCAGGACCGTCGATGAAGACGGCAAAACGCATGACTATGGCCCCGGAGATATTTTCTATACCCGTAAGGGCGAAGTCGCGACCTGGGAAATTTTCGAGACGATTTACAAGGTCTTCTACATTCACGATCCCGACGCCGAGGAGCTTTCCGAGAAAGCTGCGTAGCCGCCGGGGCTGACCATCCAAGCCAGAGACGCGCGCCTCGCCGCCCGGTGAAGCGCGCGTCCATGCTTGGCGTTAAAGAGAACAGCAAGACCAGGGAGATGAAGATGGCTCGCGATCCCCGCTATGACGTGCTTTTCACGCCGATCAAGATCGGCCCCAAAACGTCGAAAAACCGGTTCTATCAAGTGCCCCACTGCGACGCCATGGGCTACACCGAACATCATGGCGACGTCGCCCATCGGCGCGTGAAGGCGGAAGGCGGCTGGGGCGTCATCTCGACCGAGCAATGTTCCATCCATCCGAGCTCCTGCGCGGCACCTTACGCCGAGCGTCGCCTGTGGAACGACGATCATTCCGCCCAGCTCCGCGAATGGGTCGATACCATGCACGAATTCGGCGCCCTGGCGGCGGTCGAACTGGTCCATAACGGCATCGGATTTTCCAACCGCAAGACCAAGGAATATCCGCTCGGCCCGTCGAACAACATGGTCCATTACAATTGGGACCCGATCATGGGGCGCGAGATGGACAAGGCGGACATCCGCGAATTCCGCCGCTGGCAGGCCGAAGCGGCCAAGCGCGCCGTCGATATCGGCTTCGATATCGTCTATGTCTATGCCGCGCATGATATCGCGCTGCCGCAGAGTTTTCTGTCGCCGCATACCAACCACCGCACCGACGAATATGGCGGCAGCGTCGAGAACCGCGCCCGCATCATCGGTGAGCTGCTCGAAGACACCAGGGAAGCGGTCGGCGACCGGGCCGCGGTGGCGCTCCGCCTGGCGGTCGACGAGATGCGCGGCGAGGATGGCATTCGCTGGCAGGAAGAGGGCGAGGCGGTGATCGAGATGTATTCCGACCTCACCGACCTGTTCGACGTCAATATCAGCGATTGGGCGGAGGATTCCGCGACCTCGCGCTTTGCCGACGAAGGCTATCAGGAACCCTTCGTCGCTTTCGTCAAGCAGAAGACCGACAAGCCGGTGGTCAGCGTCGGGCGTTTCACCTCGCCGGACACCATGGTCTCGCAGATCGAGCGCGGCATCACCGATATCATCGGCGCCGCGCGCCCCTCCATCGCCGATCCGTTCCTGCCCAGGAAGATCGAGGAAGGGCGCAACGAAGACATCCGCGAATGCATCGGCTGCAATATCTGCGTTTCGACCGAAAACAGCTCGAGCCTGTTCCGCTGCTCGCAGAACCCGACGGCGGGCGAAGAATGGCGGCGCGGCTGGCACCCGGAAACCATCTCCAAGAAGGGTTCGGATGATGGCGTTCTGATCGTCGGCGCCGGGCCGGCCGGGCTCGAATGCGCGCGTGCGCTTGGGCTTCGCGGCTATGATGTGCATCTGGTCGAAGCGCGCGACGAGGTCGGCGGGCGGGTCGCTTTCGAAAGCAGCCTGCCGGGCCTTTCCGCCTGGGGCCGCGTGCGCGATTACCGCATGTCGCAGATCGACAAGATGAAAAATGTCGAGGTCCATACCGGTTCCGAGCTCAACGTCCAGGACGTTCTCGGCTACGGCGCCGAAATCGTCGTCCTCGCCACCGGCTCAAACTGGCGCCGCGACGGCGCCGCCTACACCAATAGCCACGCCATACCGGGATGCGAGGGAAACCGGGTTTACACCCCCGACGACATCATGAACGGCAAGAAGCTGGAAGGGCCGGTGGTCGTTTTCGATGACGATCACTATTATATCGGCGGCGTAATCGCCGAGAAAATGCGCGCCGACGGCAATGAGGTCACCATCGTGACGCCGTTGATGGAGCTCTCGCGCTGGACCGAATACACCCTCGAGGTGGAGAAAATTCAGAGCCAGATTCTGTCTCAGGGCATCCGCCTGATCAAAGACCACAACATCGTCTCGATCGGCGACAACAGCATCGAGATCGCCAATGTCTATCACGACACGATTCGCGAGAATCTAAGTTATCAGTCGCTCATCCTGGCGACGTCGCGGATCCCCAATGACGCGCTCTATCAGGAACTGGCCGCCAATCCCGCGAAGCTGAAAGAGGCCGGCATTACCAAGCTCGCGCGCATCGGCGACACCGTCGCGGCGAGCACCATCCAGTTCGCCGTCTATGAGGGCCACCG
>CAJXFT010000292.1 GCA_913053235.1 uncultured Alphaproteobacteria bacterium | reverse complement strand
CCGCATCGCTACGCCCCACGCTCCTAGCCGAAAACCTTGGCAAGCCGTCCCTATGCGTCATTATCACCGCTCCTTGGTATTATTTCTCGGGTGAAAGTCATTCCGTTTTAAATCCTTGTTCCGTGCCGCCGAACAGATATCCCGACGGGTCGCTCTCCAAATCATCGGCGATGCGCGACAGGCTCGCCACCAGCGTACGCATCTCGGCGACCAGACGAGCGAAATCATAGAGGCCCTCGGCGGTGAAATCGTCTATCGGTCCGCGGCTGTCGGCCACCAGTCCCTGGATTTCATCGCTCATCGCGCCGAGCGATCGCGCCGTGCCGCGCAGGTCGGCGATCAGGGCGCGGGCGTCACCGCCGAGCGCCGCGGTCTCATCGCCGATGGTGTCCAAAGTGGCGCGCGCCGAGATCAGGGTTGCGTCCGCATTCGCCGTCAAATGGGCGAGGTCGCCGCGCAATTCCTTCGCGGTGGCGCGCAATTCCCGCGCGGTGCCGGAAGCATCGACCAGAAAGGCATCGAGTTTTGCCATGCTGCCGGCGAGCGCGGCGGTTATTACTTCGGCGTTGGCGAGCATGCCGCCGATCGCCGCGATGTTCTTGTCGTCGAAAATGCGGGTCACGGTCTCGACCAGGGTCAGGATGCGGTTGATCAGCTCGGGCGTATCGCTAAACAGCTTTTCCAGGCTTGAGCGTTTCGACTGGATGACGGGATAAACCTCGCCCGGCCGTGCCTCCAATGCCGGGCTCGATTGCCGGCCGCCCGAAATTTGCACGATGGCGACGCCGGTGATGCCCTGCATTTCGATGGAAGCGATGGAATCCTCCTTGATCACCGTGTCACCGCTGACGTCGAGGGTGACGCGCACGCGCTCGACATTGTCGGGGTCGATACGGATATCCGTCACCGTGCCGATCGGGACGCCGCGGTAGCGCACTTCGCTGACCTTGCTGAGGCCGGAAACCGAGCCGGCGAAATAGACGTGATAGTTGGTGTGCTCGGCATCGACATCCGCCTTGACCGCCCAGATGATGAACGCCCCCAGCCCCGCCACCAGCAGCAGGACGAAGGCGCCGACCAAAAAATGATTGGTCCTGGTTTCCATCTCTACCCGTTCTCCCGGTGGCGTGCGGCGCGCCCGCGCGGACCATGAAAATAGTCGCGGATCCACGGATGTTCGTGCGCCAGCATCTCCGCCATGGTTCCGATTACGATAACATGTTTATCGCCGAGTACAGCGATGCGGTCGCAGACGGCGTGCAGGCTGCCGAGGTCATGAGTCACCATGAATACGGTGATGCCGAGGCTCTCCTGCAGGCTGCGCAACAATTCGTCGAAGGCCCTGGCGCCGATCGGGTCGAGACCGGCGGTGGGTTCGTCGAGGAAGAGGATTTCGGGATCGAGCGCCAGCGCGCGCGCCAGTCCGGCGCGCTTGCGCATGCCGCCCGAGAGCTCCATGGGATATTTCGAAGCGGCTTCCGGCGGCAGGCCGACAAGGCCGATCTTGAGGGCGCATATCTCCTCCACCACGTCGAGCGGCAGCTTGGTATGCTCGAACAGCGGCACTTCGATATTCTGCGCCACCGTCAGGGACGAAAACAGCGCGCCGCTCTGGAACAGAACACCCCAGCGCGCCTCGAGCTCGCGGCGCTGGCGATGATCGAGTTCATCGAGGTCGCGGCCCAATATTTCGATGCGCCCGGAGAGCCGCTTGTTGAGCCCGACAATGGTCCTCAGGAGAACCGATTTGCCGGCCCCCGAAGGCCCGACAAAGCCCATCACCTCGGCGCGCCTGACATCGAGCTCGAGATTTTCCAGCACCGACACCCCGTTGAAAGCGACGGTGATATCGCTGGCCCGGATGGTGATGCCGTCATGCGCCGCCATCGCCGTCATATCCCGATAAAGGCGAAGAAAATGGAGAACAGGGCGTCGGCCACGATCACCGCGAATATGGCGTGAACGACGGAACGTGTCGTCTGCTTGCCCAGGCTCTCCGAGCTGCCGGTCACTTTCATGCCCATATAGCACGAGGTGTGCGCGATGATGGCGGCGAAGACAGGCGCCTTGACGAGGCCGGTGCCGAGCGACCAGGGCGCGAAGGATTGCCCGAGCCGGTCGATATACTGGGCCGGCGAAACGCCAAGCTCGATCATCGACATCACACCGCCGCCGACGAGCCCCATCACATCGGCGACAAAACCGAGGAGCGGCAAGACGATCATCAGCGCGATCATGCGCGGAACCACCAGCACCTGCATCGGATCGAGTCCGATGGTGCGCATGGCGTCGATCTCCTCGTTGATCTTCATGGCGCCGATTTGCGCCGTGAAGGCGCTGCCCGAGCGCCCGGCGACGACGATCGCGGTCAACAGGATGGCGAGCTCGCGCAACACCGATACCGCGACCATATCGACGACGAATATCTCGGCGCCGAACTGGCGCAGTTGAATGGCGCCCTGATAGGCGATCACCAGGCCGATGAGAAAGGCGATCAGGGCGATGATCGGGATGGCGTTCAGGCCGGCCTGCTCCATATGGTAAAAAACCGCCGGCACGCGAAACAGCCTGGGCCGCACCAACGCGCGCATCATGCTGACCACCGTGAGGCCGAGAAAGGCGATGCTCTCCATGATCTCGACGCCGATTTCGATAACGCTCTTGCCGATCAGGGTGACGATCGCCGTTAGCGGATTTGGCCGCGGCGGTTCGATTTCGACATGGCTGTCGATCTTGGCCAGGCGGGCGAAGATATCGGCGTGCGCGGCCGGCAAATTTTCGAACGCCACCTCGATGCCGTCGCCGCGCAAGCGCTCGGCCAGGCGGTGGAGCAACCAGGCGCCGGCGGTATCGAGCGATTCGAGCGCCGAAAAATCGATGCGCAGCGCTTGCGCGCCGGGCGTCGTCAGGCGGCGCAGCTCCTTCTCGTGACGCTCGGCGCAGCGCAAATCCCAGCGGCCGCCGAGGCTGAGCACCAGCGAATCGGGCGTCTCCCGTCGCTCAAGCCATCCTTCGCGAGCCGCTGAAATCATATATGCGTCGCTCCCGGGGGGGGGGGATTGCGTGGCCGGTTTAACCGCCGGGCACCCGCGTCACGGCCGCACCGCGACGCAACTATCGCCGCGCGACTTGATTTCGGCGCAAATCGCCGCCACCTCTTCCAGGGATCCGGCCGGCCCCGCCTCAAGGCGGTGGTAGATGCCCTTGTCGGCGCCCAAATCGACCTCGGCCACGGCATAATTGAAGGAAGACAGCAGGTCCTGGTGTTTCTTGGACAGGATCCGCCAGCCTTTTTCCGCGTTCGCCGGTTTACGGTAGGAAGCGAGCCGCAGGCGGAAACTGCCCGATAATGTCGTCACCCGCCCGCCGGCCCGGGCGGTCGCCGGCGCCGCCTCGTTTACCGTCTCGGGCTCTGGCGCTTTCGCCGTCTCGGGTTGCGGCGCCGGCTCCTCGCGCGCTTCGGGCTCGGGCTCGGGCTCGGGTTCGGGCGGTGCGTTCTCGATCAGGTTGGTCTCCTGCGTCTCGGCTTCGGCCTCTGCCGGGGTTTCGGCCTCTGCGGCTGGCGCTTCCTCCGCCACCGCCGCCG
>CAJXFT010000291.1 GCA_913053235.1 uncultured Alphaproteobacteria bacterium | reverse complement strand
TCAGAGGCCATAATTGCTATCCCCAATCCGGCGATTGCCAACCAGCGTAATAAAAACCACATATTGTTCCCTCCCCGATAGCGTCCTCTTCGGCAACGGCGCGGAAGAGCGCGAATGATGCTGTATCGATCCGAACCCGTGCATAGGTGCTCGCCACATCGGCAATAGCTGCTACCATGGTGCCATGCGCTCGGTTCTTCTCGCCACCGTAATTATCGTCTTATTTGTCTCCGCGGCAACATTGGCGCGCGCCGATAACGCGAATTTGCTCGACCAGGCGAGGAGCCTGTTTGCGGCCGGCGACTATTTGCCGGCGGCCGACAAGGCGCGCGCCCAGGGCAGTGCCGACGGCCTGGCGCTGGCGACGCAGATTACCTGTTATTACGGCCGCTACCTGGCGCCCGAGGAGGAGCGGCTCGGGCTCTATGAAGGCGCCATCGAAATGGCGGCGGCGGCGCTCGAGCTCGCCCCCGACAACGCCTTCGTGCGGGTGCAGAACGCCCATGCGCTGGGCCGCTATTCGCAAGCGATCGGCGTCGTCGAGGCGATCAGCGAAGGCTTGGCGGGGCGCGTGCGCGAACAGATCGACGCGGCGCTGGCGCTCGAGCCCGACAATGCCTTGGCGCATATGCTGCTCGCCAACTGGCACGCCGCGATTATCAACAATTCGGGATTTATCGGCCGCATGGTGTATGGCGCCGACGAGGATGAAGTGTTCACCCACTACGCCGAGGCCATTCGCCTTTCCCCGGCGAGCCCGCAAATTCGCATCGAGTTCGCCAGAGCCGTCCTCGAGCTGGATGAAGACGATAATTCGGCGCTCGCCCGCGAGCAGCTTGAAGCGGCGCTGGCGCTCCCCACCCAGACAGCGTTCGAAGAAATATTGCGCGGCGAAGCAACGGCGCTATTGAACGGCCTGAACGGGGCCGAATAAAAGGTCGCGCCGGCGGCCGCCTCAGGACGCCCGCGCCATTTCCAAATATTGTTCGACCGCCTTGGCCAGCGACCCCGATTGATCCGACAGCCTGCCGGATGCCGACAGCACCGTCTCGGCGGCAGACCTGGATTCCCCGACAGCCTCCGATATACCGCCGATATTGCTTGAGACATCATGCGTGATTTGCGTCGTGCGGTGCATGGTCCGGGCAATTTCCGCTGTCGCCGCGCGTTGCTCTTCAACCGCGCCGGAAACGGCGGCTGAGGATTCAGACATACCCTTGACGGTGGCGTCAACGCCGCTCATCGCGGTCGCCACGATATCGCTGGATTCCTGGATGGTCGAGATTTGTGCCGAAATCGTTTCCGTTGCCTTGCCTGTTTGAGAGGAAAGGCTTTTGACCTCCGCGGCGACCACCGCAAAGCCCTTGCCGGCGGCGCCGGCGCGCGCCGCTTCGATTGTCGCATTTAGGGCCAATAGATTGGTCTGATCGGAAATGCCCTTGATGAGCTCCGCGACTTGGCTAATTTCCCCCGACGAATCGACCAATGCGGCAACGGCCGTTGCCGCACTATCGACCTCGGCCACGGCCTTGGTCGTGATCGTCGCCGAATTATCGATCTGCTTGGCGATTTCTGAAATTGAAGCGGACAATTCTTCGGCGGCGGCGGAAACCGAGGCAACATCATCGGACATCTCGCCGGCGCGGTCACTGATGATATCCGCCTGATTGCCGGCATTACCGACGGTTTCGGACAATTCCCCGGCGGTTGCGTGAAGGTTGCCCGCTGAACTGCCAACGGTGTCGACCACGCCCTTCACAACATCCTCGAATTCGTCCGTCAGTTCGGCGAAGTGTTCGACCTTGCCTTGCATGCTTTCCGTCGCTTCATTGATGATGCGCGCCGTGCCGAGAAAAGCGCCGAGCATACCGCGCTCGATGAAACGACGATAAAAGATGCTTTTGCTGACGTTGCTTAAGGAGGCGCCGGATTCGCGCACAAAAGCGTCGGTCACGTCGAGTTGATGGTTCAGATTGCGCAACATCTCGGCGACATTGCCTTTGTCGCGAATGCCCAAGACCCGCACTTCCAAATTACCCTTGGCCGCCTGGGCGCAAACTTGGGCCGCCTGGCGGAAGCTCGCGCTTGTCCGTGTCAGCGAATTGAGCGCGGCCAGGGGACCGACGCCCGCAACGAATAGAAATGCCGCTTCGGGGCCCCAAAGAGCGACGCCGCCAAGTCCGCCGGCGAGCACCAGGGCAAGCGACAGCCAACAGAAAATCCTAGCCTTGGAGAGAGAAGACAAATTCGTCATAGCTCACGCCTTTTTCCTTGAGGATGTCGACCAGCATCTGGAACGACGCTTCCATTCCTTGTTTGCGGTCGGTATGGCCCTGTTCTTCAGCCAATAAACTGTCGTAAAGGCCGGAAATGAATTCCACCGCCGGACGATCGGGCACACGCCGGTTCGAGTGGTATCCGATGATCGTACCCTTGTCGTCAAAGCTCGGCGTTGCATGGGCGAAAACCCAATAATGATCGCCGTTAAGCGCCATGTTTTTCACATAGGCGAATATCTCGTTGCCGGCCTCGAGCGTATCCCACAGCAGTTTAAAAACCGCGCGCGGCATATCGGGGTGGCGGATCACACTGTGCGGCGCACCAATGGCCTGATTCTCGCGCATTAGCGCCACATTGAGAAAAATGTCATTCGCGTAAGTAATGTGCCCGCGAATGTCCGTCTTGCTGACGATAATGTCATCTTCGCCAAAGAATCTTTCCCGGCCGCTCGGCGCAACCGTGCTCGCGAGTTTGCGTTTAAGCGTCCCACCACCCTTATTTCGCCGCGAATCGTGGCCCGGTATAAGTGACTGTAGCATTTAGGAATTACCCCCCTTCGCTAGTTCATGATCACGCGGACAATGCATCGCATGTCGCGTGGCGGCACGCTCTTCTTTACGTCCCAACAGAGCATGGCTAAAGACAAGTTAGTTCGGAAACATTTACAATTTCTAAACTTGGGGGGGATAATCCCGATGGTAGGGGGGAATAATCCCGACTGCTGAATTTGGCTATGCCGGAGCCATGGGCAGGACCGATTTGACCTCGCGTAACACGTTGTCGAAGGCGGCCGTTATTTCCAAAACCGCGTCGTCGAGGCGATCAGCGAAGGCTTGGCGGGGCGCGTGCGCGAACAGATCGACGCGGCGCTGGCGCTCGAGCCCGACAATGCCTTGGCGCATATGCTGCTCGCCAACTGGCACGCCGCGATTATCAACAATTCGGGATTTATCGGCCGCATGGTGTATGGCGCCGACGAGGATGAAGTGTTCACCCACTACGCCGAGGCCATTCGCCTTTCCCCGGCGAGCCCGCAAATTCGCATCGAGTTCGCCAGAGCCGTGCTCGAGCTCGATGAAGACGACAATTCGGCGCTCGCCCGAGAGCAGCTCGATATCGCCCTGGCGCTGCCGGCCGCGACCGCCTTCGCGGAAGTACTGCGCGGCGAAGCGGCGGCGCTGCTGCAAAGCCTCGAATAAGATCGCAAACAAGTTCCGTGGTGCGCCGCCCGGCGCCTCATTCGGCGTTCGCCGCGATACCCATATTGCCCCAAACGCCGTTGATGCCGAGCAGCCGCCCGACCTTGTCCTGCC
>CAJXFT010000290.1 GCA_913053235.1 uncultured Alphaproteobacteria bacterium | reverse complement strand
CGACAGCGCCACGCCGAGGCCGCCGCCGATGCAGTAGCCGCGTATCATGGCGATCGTCGGCTTGCCGGCGGCGCTCAGGCGCATACTCGCTTGATGGGCGATCTCGTCATATTCGGCGACCGCCTCGGCGCTGGCGCGCTTCTCATCGAACTCGGAGATATCGGCGCCCGAGATGAAGGCTTTTTTGCCGGCGCCCTTCAAAACGATGACGCGGATTTCAGCGTCCGCCTCGAACTGATCGAGAATGCGCGGTATGGCTTGCCACATGGAGAGCGAGAGGGCGTTGTGGCGCTCCGGATTGTTGAAGATCATCCAGCCGATGGCGCCGTCCTTCTCGGCGATCATCTTGTCGCCGTAGGCGGTTTGTCCGGCCTCAGACAACGCCGCGCTCCCTGAGGCCGGAGATTTCCGCCGCGCTGATGCCGAGCTCGTCCAATATCTCGTCGCTGTGCTGGCCCAGTTCCGGCGTCGGCGAATGGATGCGGAACGGCGTGCGGCTGAGCGATGCCGCCTGGTTGACGATCTCGATCGCGCCGAGCGAGGGGTGCTCGACCGGCGCCGCCATGCCGAGATGCTTTACCTGCGGGTCGTCGAACATATCGTCGATATCGTAGATCGGCCCGCACGGCACGCCGGCCTGGTTGAGAATACGCACCCATTCGGCGCTGTTTTTTTTGCGCGTCAGCGCGTCGAGGCGCTGGTTCAACGCGTCGCGGTTTTCCGAGCGCGCCTGGCCGGTGGCGTAATCGGGATCGCTGATCAAGCTCTCGTCGCCGAGCACGCGGCACAGGCGCTCATATATTTCGCCGCCCGCCGTGGCGATATTGATATGGCCGTCGGCGGTCGGGTAGACGCCGGTCGGAATGGTGGTCGGGTGATTGTTGCCGGCCTGCGGCGGCACTTCGCGGTCGATCAGCCAGCGCGCCGCCTGGAAATCGAGCATCGAGATCTGCGCCGCCAGCAGCGAGGATTGCACCCATTGGCCCTGGCCCGAGACCTCGCGCTCCAACAGCGCCACCAGAATGCCGAGGGCGCAATACATGCCGGCGCTGAGGTCGGCAATCGGAATGCCGACGCGCACCGGCCCCTGGCCGGGCAGGCCGGTGATCGACATCAGGCCGCCCATGCCTTGCGCGATCTGGTCGAAGCCGGGGCGCTTCTCATAGGGGCCGTCCTGGCCGAAGCCGGAAATGCTGGCATAGACCAAACCGGGATTCGTGACCTTAAGCGTCTCGTAATCGATACCGAGGCGGAATTTGACGTCGGGGCGGTAATTCTCGATGACGACATCGGCGGCATCGGCGAGGCGTTTGAATATGGCGAGGCCGTCGGGCGCTTTCAAATTGAGCGTCAGGCTGCGCTTGTTGCGGTGCAGGTTTTGAAAATCCGGCCCGTGCCGCGCCTTGACCGGATCGGCCTTGGTATCCTCGCCGGGCGGCGCGGGCATCTCGATCTTGATCACGTCGGCGCCCCAATCGGCCAGTTGGCGCGACGCGGTGGGGCCGGCGCGGTAACGCGTCAGGTCGAGAACCTTGAAGCGCGCCAGCGCCTGTCCGGACAGATCAAGAGGCATGAATATCTTCCCGTCGCTCGTTTGCGGCGCCCAGTCTAGCGCCGCCGCTCCCGCGAGCCACTAATCTTTTGCATCGAGTTTGAAATTATAGATGTCCTGGTCGAACTGATTATATGCGGCGTAGTCCAAGGCCTCATAGAGGCGGCTTCGCGTCCACATATGCTCGACCAACGCCGGCTGGCCGCCGTCCCGTTTGAGCGTGGCGAGGCCGTCATCGATGGCCTTCAGCGCCAGGCGCATGAGGGTCATGGGATAGATCGCGATATTGAAGCCGAGCGCTTGCAACTGGTCGCCGTTCAATAAGGGCGATTTGCCGAATTCGGTCATATTGGCGAGCAGCGGCAGATCGATGGCTCTGCGGAAAGCTTCGAATTCGGCTTCCGTTTCCAGCGCCTCGGGAAAGATCATGTCGGCGCCCGAATCGGCATAGGCCTTGGCGCGCTCGATGGCGCTCTCCAGACCCTCGGGTCCACGCGCATCGGTGCGCGCGATGAGCAGGAAATTACTGTCGCGCTTGGCCTCGGCGGCGGCGCGCAGCTTGCGGCACATATCGGGAATGGCGATCAGGGTCTTGTTGTCGAGATGGCCGCAGCGCTTGGGGTCGAGCTGATCCTCCATATGGCAGCCGGCGAGGCCGAGTTCGTCGAGAATGCTCACCGTGCGGGCGGCGTTCATGGCGTCGCCGAAACCGGTATCGATATCGACGATCGCCGGCAGCTCGCTGACGTGTGAGATGTGGTGGGCGCGCGAGGCGACTTCCTGCTGGCTGGTGAGGCCGATATCCGGCAGGCCCTTCTCGGCGGCGATGCCGGCGCCGGAGATATAAATGCCGTCGAAGCCGGCCTGCTCGACAAGCATCGCCACCAGGGGCGCAAACGCACCTGGAAACCGCATCAAACCGCCGTCGGCGAGCTTGCGGCGGAACGCCGCCCGCTTCTCGCCGGCCGTCTTTTGGTCGCCAATCATCCTCTTATTCCTTTCCTGCCGCTGGCCCACTCCGGGCAGTCCGATTATGCTGCATTTTCGAGCCATTTCGATACGCAAAGAGGAATGCCACCATGATGGACGAGCGCAAACCCGACGACACCATCAATGTCGAGGTCGACGGCTACAATACCGTCGCCTACAGCTACGGCGCGGGCGAGGAGGTGTTGTTTTGCCTCAATGGCGGCCCCGGCCTGCCCTGCGATTATGTCCGCGATGCGCATTCCTGGCTCGCCGACAAGGGCTACCGGGTGGTCGCCTTCGACCAGCTCGGCTGCGGCGCTTCCGACCGGCCGGACGATGCTTCGCTGTGGACCATCGAACGCTATGTCGAGGAGGTCGAGACCGTCCGCAAGGCGTTGAATCTGGGTGTAGTGCATCTCTATGGGCAATCCTGGGGCACCTGGCTCGGCATCGAATATGCGCTGACCTATCCGGACAGCTTCAAGACCATAACGCTGGCCGACGGCGCCGCCGATATCCCTCATCTGGTGAGCGAATTAAACCGCTTGCGCCAGGCGCTCGGGCCCGAGACCGAGGCCATGATGCAGCGCTTCGAGGCGGCGGGGAACCTCGATCATCCGCAATATCAGGGCGCCATCACGGTGCTCAACTACCGCCATGTGTGCCGCCTCGACGTCTGGCCCGATGCGGTGAACCGCTCGCTCTCGGATTGGAACATGGGGCCCTATAACGCCATTCAGGGCCCCAACGAGTTTTGCTATACCGGCAGTATCAAGGATTGGAACCGGATCGCCGATATGGCGCGCATTCGCCAACCGGCCCTGGTGCTGTGCGGAATGCATGACGAGCTGACGCCGGCCTGTTCGCAGAAAATGCATGACGCCCTGGCCAATTCCGAAATCAAAGTATTTAAAAACTCCTCACATTTGCCGATGTGGGAAGAGCCCGAAGAATATTTTCCGGTATTAATGAAATTTTTAGAAAAATATCGGTCTTAACATACCTTAATTATGTTTGGTTAATTGTGGCGAGGGTCACTGTTTTGCCATAATTAACATGTATATATTTAATCATCCAAGGCTACTAGAGTATTTTTCGTTTAGTTTGACGCATATCCAGCATGGTTGAAGTAATTTTTA
>CAJXFT010000289.1 GCA_913053235.1 uncultured Alphaproteobacteria bacterium | reverse complement strand
ATGGCTCGCCGGCCAATTGAATGGCTGTGATCAAAGTCACAACTGGGGAAAAAATAGCGGTCGGTGGCGGGGGGGGGGTGCGAGGCGGCGGCGGTGCCGCGAGCCGCTGTCAGGTCAGGCGGTCGTACAATCCGCGCACCACGGAGTGGAGCAATTCGGTGCGCACCATCATGAAGGCATTGGCGGTTTCTTCGTTGCCGTTGGTCCGGTAGGCGTTTTCCTGCGCCATGAGTTCTTCCTCTTCGAGCTTTACCAGGGCGCTCAACACCAGGCCGGGCTCACCCCCTTGCCCGGCGTTGCGGGTTTGGCGGTGGAAGCGGGTTTCGATCTTCTTTTCCAACGCCTCGACGAGTTGTATACCCAATTCCGGATCTGCCATGATCGGCGCTCCTCAGATTCCCCGCCGGGAAACGATATGAACGCTTCAGACTAGCCGCTATATGTTAATACTATGTTAGAAAAGACAAAAAGCGGCGAATTGAAAGGAGCGCAATGGGGCGCAATCCTGTAATCTGCCGACCAACGCAGATCGGAGCAGAAAAGCCATGATCTTGAAATATGCCACGCCACTCGGTTGGACAGGGATCGTTTGTGGTTTGATCGCAATGATTTACACCTTCTACCATGATGTCATTTGGGGTAGATATGAAGGCTGGATCAATCTAGGCTGGAAGTCGGATCTCGGCATCGCGCTCGGCGTCGTCGCGATTTTCGTCGGCGTCAATCTCATCATCACCGGCGCACGCCGGTGCGCCGGCTGAGGCCGCGCTTGCCGCAATGTAAATAAATGACGGCCAATCGCATCCACGCCCGCGCCGGGCGCCGCAATTGGGCACTATCAGCCGCCCTTTCGGGCCTCCTGTTGTTTGTCGCCGCCTGCGCCGTGGCGCCGGCTTCCGACGGCGCGCCGCCTTTCACCCTTCCCGTGCTGACCATGGCGGAAATGCATCGCCTCGTCAGTGAGACGATCGCCGCGCAGGATGATGAAAAGGCGCAGCCGCTGGCCATTGCGCGCATACTCTGCGGCGCCAAGGGCTACCACCCGGACGGCGCCAAATTCGCCGATTGCCGCGCCCTCCTGGTCAAGGCGACCACCGCCAAGCCGGAAATTCTCGCCCAGGCCCGGGCCCTGGCGCGCATCGCCGAGACGCTGGCAGCGGTGCGCTCGCCGGTTAAGCCGAAACCCCGCGGCGTGGTTTCGCGGGCCGGCCGCCCGCCGCCCTGCTACGACCTGTCCACCGCCAGGCTTATCGTCTGTGAGGATATTTGACGCTGACAAATCGATTTTGTCGGAACAAAAAAAATCATGGCGAAACTGGCAAAATATTTTAGCCTTGCGGTGGCGGCGACGCTCGGCGGCTGTTCCCTGTTGGCGCCGCTGCCGCCCAAAAGCGACCTCGACGGCCGGCTCGCCGCTTTTCCGACCTCGGGCCTGCCGCTCGACAATGAAACCGTCATTCATTGGAACGCGCGGCAAGTGCCCTTCATCTTCGCCGACAGCGACGCCGACGCCGCCTTCGCGCTCGGCCTGGTGCACGCCCATCTCAGGCTCGGCCAAATGGAAATGATGCGCCATATCAGCCGGGGTCGCCTGTCGGAACTGGTCGGCCCGTTCACCACCGATATCGACCGCACGCTTAGAATTTTGGATTTGGGCCGCGCGGCGGGCGACATGGAAGCGGGATTTCCGCCCGAGACGCGTATTTGGCTCGAGCGTTTCATCGACGGCGTCAATCATTATCAAGACGCCATGACGGTGCTGCCGTACGAGCACCGCCTGTTCGGCCTCAACAAGCAGCCCTGGAACCTCGCCGATATCATCACCATCGGCCGATTGGCGGCGAGCGACGTAAGCTGGCTGGTCTGGTTCAGGATATGGAAGCTGCGGACGCGTCCCGATTGGCCGCAATTATGGGCCGCCCTGTTGCGCGATGGCAGCAATGACATGACCGTCGCGGACGAAGCCGGGGAAGACGAGGAACTCGCCCTGATCGGCGAGATGTTGGGCGGCATGAGCCGCTCGGGCAGCAATTCGGTGGTGGTCTCGGCGGCGCGCTCAAAGAACGGCCATGCCCTGATCGCCAACGATCCGCATCTCGGCTTCACGCTGCCCAATTTGTGGCTTCTCGCCGGCGTCAAATCGCCGTCCTACCATATGGCGGGGATGATGATACCGGGCCTGCCGTTCATCGCCGTCGGGCGCAACCCGGATATCGCCTGGGGCGGCACCAACCTGCGCGCCGCCAGCAGCGACCTGTTCGACGTTTCCGAGCTGCCGCCCGGCGAAATTACATCGCGCGAAGAGAAAATCGGCGTGCGCTGGTGGTTCGACGACAGCGTCACCTTACGCGACAGCCCGTTTGGCCCGATCATTTCCGATTCTCCCCTGTTGAGGAACGGCGTCGACGAGGCCATCGCCATGCGCTGGATGGGCCATCGCGGCAGCGACGAATTCTCCGCCATGCTGCAAGCCAACCGGGCGCGCGACTGGGACGGGTTCGTGACCGCGTTCGAGAATTTCTCGGTATCGGCGCAAAACATGCTGTACGCCGATGCCAAGGGCAATATCGGCCACCTCATGGCCACGCAACTGCCGGCCCGCGACAACGCGCCGCCGCCGATGATCTACACGCCGCCGGCCGGCGCGCCGGCGTGGCAGCGCTTCGTCGGCGTGCGCTCGCTGCCGCTCAGCTATAATCCCGAGGCCGGCTATCTGGTCTCCGCCAACAATCGGCCGCAACCTTCCGAGGTGCCGGTCGGCTATTTCTTTTCCCCCTCGGGGCGCGCCATGCGCCTCGCCGCGCTTCTTGAATCAGAGCCGGAAATCACGCCCGAGCATCTGCGGGCGCTGCAAACCGACATCGTCGAGCCCGCCGCCGACGCGATCAACCAGGCATTGGTGCAGGCCGCCGAGCACCACGGCGTCGAGAGCGGATTGAGCCCGGCGGCGCGCGCGGTGTTGAATTCGATCACCGATTGGGACGGCGAATACGCCACGGACGCGGCGCAGCCGGTCGCCTTCGAGGCAACCTTCTTCCATTTCCTGCGCCGATTCTATACGCCGCGCCTCGGCGCGGACGGCTTGCACGCCTTCGTCGCCGCCGCCGATTTCGGCCGCACATTGCCGCGCGACATCGCCGAGGCCGACGGCGAAACGATAGCCCAAGCGCTCGCCGGCGCCCTCGAAGACGCGGTCGCGGCGGTGCGCGATTACGGCAGCTGGGGAGACATGCATCGGCTCAGGCTGATCCATCCGCTGGGCCAGCTTCCGATCATCGGCGGACGCTTCACTTTCGCCGAATTTCCCAGCGCCGGATCGCGCCAAACCGTCATGAAGACCAACCACGCGCCCAGCGACGAAGAGCATTATGCGAGCTACGGCTCGCAGGCGCGCCATATTTCCGACATGTCCGATCTCGACGAGAATTATTTCACCCTGCTCGGCGGCCAGGACGGTTGGCTCGGCAGCAGCACTTTTGTCGATCAGGTCGAATTGTGGCGCGCCGGCGACTATATTCACATTCCACTGCGCCCCGAGAGCGTGCGCAAGGCGTTCCCGAGGCGCATGATACTGAAGCCGAACTAGAGCGGCCCAGCCGCCGAGCGCGGCATAATCCTAAACCCCCATTTCCCAGATGAAACCGATATTTCATGCGGCGGCAACATGCTTCTGCTATAA
>CAJXFT010000288.1 GCA_913053235.1 uncultured Alphaproteobacteria bacterium | reverse complement strand
CTGATGTGCCCGATCTCGGCGACCGACACCTCGGCGATGCTGATCGAGCGCTACGGCGACGAGGCGACCAAGGCGAAGCTGCTGCCCGGTATGTGGAGCCAGGACATGGAGCAAATCCTCAAGGGCGCCCAGTTCATGACCGAGAAGACCGGCGGCTCGGACGTCGGCAACATCGAGCTCGAGGCGCGCCAGGAGGATGGCGTGTGGCGGCTCTACGGCGAGAAATGGTTCTGCTCGTGCGCCGACGGCGACGTGGCGCTCTTGCTGGCGCGGCCCGAGGGCGCGCCCGACGGCAGCCGCGGCCTCGGCCTGTTCGCGCTGCCGCGGCATCTCGAGGACGGCAGCCGCAACGCCTACCGGATCGTCCGCCTGAAGGACAAGCTCGGCACCCGCTCGATGGCGTCGGGCGAGATCGTCTTCGAGGGCGCCATGGCCTATGCGCTCGGCGACTACGGCGCCAAGCCGAACAGCGGCCTGAAGCAGATGATGGACCAGGTCAACATGTCGCGCCTGTCGCACAGCGTGCGCGCCGCGGCGATGATGCGGCGCTGCCTCAACGAGGCGATGGTGGTGGCCCGGAACCGGGTGACCTTCGGCGAGACCATCATCGACCACCCGCTGATGCGCCGCCAGTTGATGAAGATCATGGTGCCGACCGAGCAGGCGCTCTCGGGCTTTATGTTCGCCGCCCGGACCATGCAGCAGGCCGACGCCGGCGACGAGCGCGCCGCCGACGTACTGCGCATCGTGACCCCGCTGCTCAAGTTCCGCACCTGCCGCGACAACATCACCGTCGCAACCGCCTCGATGGAGGCGCGCGGCGGCAACGGCTACATCGAGGACTGGGTCAACTCGCGCCTGGTGCGCGACGCCCATCTCGGCGTGCTGTGGGAGGGCACGTCCTCGATCAACGCGCTCGACGTCACCGGCCGCGCGGTCGCCAAGGTCGGCGCCCACGAGGCGCTCGGCGAGGCGCTACACGAGATCGTCGAGGGCGCCGAGCGCGTGCCGGGCCAGTTCCGGGGCGAGCTTTCGGGCCTGATCGACCGGTCGGTCGCGTTCGCCGCCGAGGTTGCCGCGAAGCCCGAGAACGAGCCGTTCTCGCGCCAGGCGACCGACGCGCTCTACCACGCCTTGTGCGCCTCGCTGTTGGCCGAGGAAGGGGCGGCGCTAGGGGAAGCCACCGGCGATGCCCGCCGGCTGCTGTTGTCGCGCCTGGTGATCGACCACCGGATGCGGCCGCGCGACCCGATGAGCCTCGCCGACGGCCCGTTCGAGGTCCGCGCCGCCGAGCTGCTGCTCGCCGAGGCGCCGGCCTCGCTGGATGCGGTGACCGAGGCGCTGGCGCTTTAGTACCAACGAGCGAATGAACCGACTCGGGCCTCGCCCTCCTGCCTTCGCCGGAGCGAAGCCCCAGCTTCGCGCAGGCAGGTCGACAGGCTCAGGGTGAGGCCCTCATGCTGAGCCTGTCGAAGTATGAGGGCCTTTGGTTGGTGTCGGAATTCACAGGTTCGTTGGTATAAATCCTGTACTCATGAACGGGTAGCGGACCGGGAACGGAGTCCGAATTTCCGATCTCCGACGGAAACCGGGCGCTTCGGCCGAGCGTTATCTGTGGCGCGGGTTAGCCATAAGCGGACTTAAGGACGACGAATAAAAGCCGAATATTTTTAGTAGATTGGTTGTACGAAAATCCCGTTGTGACGGTCGGAAAATCGTGGCATCACCGATACACCGCCGATCAAGAGCCGACACAGGGAGTACGCACTTAAACGAAATCTTCTAGTTTCGGATAAGCAAATTACTCGGTCTATTCCTCTCTATTAACGTTTCTGGCAATGCTACACAAAGCCATACACGCTCACAAAAACGGGCGCCTCAACGAGGCCCGTCTCGCCTATGAATCTGTATTGAAGAATTTCGGGGGTGATTCCAAAACATACCGATTTTACGCGCGGCTACTCAAAGAAATCGGAGAGCACGAAAAAGCGATAGAAGCTTTAAGGCGGGCTTTTGAATACGAGGCCGAGGAAAACGTTACGATCGGAAAAACAAAATCCGATGGCTGTGAGCCGCACGAGGGCCTGTATTTACAAGATTCAAGCATCGCCACTGAATTGGCCGTTCAACTTGCGAGGAAGGGTAGTCTATCGGAAGCAAAAGATCTGGCCTTCAGAGCAATCCGTGACAATCCCGGCGACTGCACGGCCCATGAACTACTGGTGGAGATCTTAGGCAACAATAACCGCATCGAAGACGCCCTACACCTTTATAACCTGGCACCAGCCTCCGTGCGATCCTCGTTTTTCGTGTGCAAGAAAATGGCGCGTTTTCTGGCTGCCTCAGGCCGCTTCGAGGAAAGTCTCCGGATCCGGAACAATGGCCTCAACATCCCGAAGTCCTCCCTCTCGAAAATAAAGGGCCATACCCGGTCACCTATTACGCAAAATTACATGATCTCGCATCGTGGGGCATCGCCCCATGCCGAGGTCAACCTGCTGGAAACGTCGGCCGAAAGCGAGAATTCGCCTGTATATGCCGCCCTCGAAAACGTAACCGTATTGTCCGGCGAATGGATGGTGTTGAGCCAAGATCATACGCTGTTCATGGACGCACACCACGGCATGCCTACTGGCGACCCCACCCCGTATTACCAGGATCCGGCTAATGCGCTGCCCAATGCCCAGCTACATGTTGCACTTCCAGAACCCGCGCGTAAGGAATTTGACAAAGCCATTTTGGTAGGTGGGGATCCCAACTACTTTCACTGGCTTGTGGAATTTCTGCCAAGGCTCTTGGCTTTGGGCAAAACGCCAAGCCTCAACGACTACCCAATACTGATTCACGAAAAGCTGCTTCCCTATCAGAGGGAAGGGTTGACGTTCGCTGGCATAGCAGAAGAACGCGTGCAAACCCTCGAGTACCCTGGATGTTATCCCTGCAGGGAGCTAATCGTGCCACTGTTTCCTCCAGACGCTCCTGATCAGGAGAGAATAGACAGCCGCCGGTCGGCGGTGGCTTGGCTGCGCTCCCTTGTCGAGCCCGTCGAGGGCGAATGGCGGCGGATTTACATTTCCCGGCGTGATTCCGAACGCCGGCAGATCATCAACGAAGACCTCCTTATGGCGGCTCTAGAGAAGGAGGGTCTCGAGGTTTTGACTCTCAGCGGCCTTTCACAAAAAAAACAGATGGAAATTTTTTCGCGGGCGGAATTGATCGTTGCGGCCCATGGTGCCGGGTTTGGCAACCTGGTTTTCGCGCCCGATCACTGTCGTGTCGTGGAAATTTTGGATCCAGCCTGGCCAAATCAGCAGATGAAATATTTGGCCGCAATTCGGGGTCAACCATATAGCGCCGTCATGTGCCGGACATTCATCGCCGAGAGAACGCGGCCGATACTCCATGACTCCTATATGACCGATCAAACCATCGATGAGGTCATCCATTTGGTGCGGATATAATGATTGTCGGGGGGTATAATCGCGGCGCGAGCATAAAATGAAGACGGACAGACAGCGATGGCTCTCCAACGCGATAAGATATTTCAAATCGGGTTTAACAAGTGCGGAACACATTCCCTGCATCGATTTTTTTTAGACAATAATATTAGATCGATACATTGGGCTCGGGGAGAAGTCGCTCTCGAGATACACAGGAACTGTAGATTGGGCCGACGTTTGTT
>CAJXFT010000287.1 GCA_913053235.1 uncultured Alphaproteobacteria bacterium | reverse complement strand
CGCGCGCTAAGTTTGCCCCATCTTCCCAACCCTTCTTCCCCTCGGGGAAGAAGGGCTTATTCGTTCTAACCCAGCGCCGCCGTCAGGTCGTTGTTGCTTTGCAGGAAATTCACCACCACGCGCATGTTTTCCTCGGTGCCGTCGAAGAGCGTCGAGTGGTTCGAGCCCTTGACGACGTATTTGACCGCGCCGGGGATGTTCTGGGCCAGCCATTCCTGGCCGCAGCCCTCGGGGCCGACATTCCACGGCGTCATGATGTCCTCGTCGCCGCCGATTACCAGGGTGGGGACGGCGATGCTCCTCGCCCAGTCTCTCAGGTCCATGTCGATCATCGCCTGGCAGGCGCGCTGAAACACTTCTTTGCGGTTGGAGCGCTCTAAAATGTCCTGGATCATGTCGATGGCGCCGGCGCCGTCGGGCCCGTCGAGGAAGTTGTGCGACAGCGCCTGAACGGCCAACAGCTCGGCCAGCGCGCGGCTGCCGCAGCCCATCGATTCGGCGATATCGATCCAGGTTTTGAAAGTGAGCTTGCCGGCGGTATCGAGCTTGGCGGCGGAGCAGTTGATGATCAGGCGGCGCGTGCGGTGGCCGTATTTGGCGCCGAACACCTGGGCCACCATGCCGCCCATCGAGGTGCCGTGCACATGCGCCGTCTCGAGGCCGAGATGGTCCATCAGCGCCGCCAGGTCGTCGGCCCACACTTCCATGTCGTAATCCTGGATCGGCTTTTCCGACAGGCCGTAGCCTCGCTGGTCGTAATCGACGCATTGGAAATATTTCGATTCGACCGGCGTCGCGGTGGCGAAATTGAAATGGCCGAAACCGGCGCCGTGAATATGCATCACCGGCTCACCCTCGCCCGTCACCTCGTACCACAGCTTGGCGCCGTTTATCTCCGCGAATGCCATTTCTATTTCTCCCCGATGGATTTGGTGTAATTCTCCCTGGGGCCGATCTTATGGCTGTACTACCATCGCGCCAAGGCGCAATTCGAAAAGGTGTGGCGGGTATGAAGGTGCTGGTGTTGGGAGCGGGCGTGGTCGGCGTGGCGGCGGCTTATTATCTGTTGCGCGCCGGGCACGAGGTGACGGTGCTCGAGCGCCGCGAAGGGCCCGGCCTGGAGGCCAGTTATGCCAATGGCGGCCAGCTTCTCGGCGAGACCATCCAGCCCTGGCTGGCGCCCGATGTTCCGGCCATGGCGCTGCGCAATCTGGCGCGCGCCGATGCGCCGTTCCGGGCGCGCTTTTCGTTCGATCCCGAGCGCTGGCTGTGGGGCGCGGCGTTTCTGCGCAACTGCACGGCCGCGCGGGTGGCGCGCATCACCGCCGATCTCAGACGCCTCTCGGTCTACAGCATGGCGATGCTGAGCGAGCTGCGCGCCGCCGAGCCGTTCGACTTCGACCATTCCAGCCTCGGCGTGCTCAGGCTCTATCGCGACGGCGGCAAATTCGCGCGCAGCGCGGATGCCGCGATGAAAGAGGAGAATCCGGCGCGCCGGCCCGAGCATTTGAGCTGGCAGGATTGCCTGGCGCTCGAACCGGCGCTCGGCTCCAGCCGCGTCCGCTTCGCCGGCGGCCTGCACTTCCACCAGGAAGAAACCGGAGACGCCTATAAATTCTCCGCCGCCCTTGCCGCCGCCGCCGAACGGCTGGGCGCATCGTTTCGCTACGGCTGCACGATCGAGCGCTTGATCCAAACGGGTGCCAAGGTGAGCGGCGTCAAAACCGGCGACGGCGAGGAGAGCGCGGATGCGGTGCTGCTCTCGCTCGGCTGCGAGAGCGCCAAGATGCTGCGCCCGCTCGGTCTGCGCGTGCCGATCTATCCGGTCAAGGGCTACGCACAGACTTTCGCCGCCAGCCCTGACGGGGCGCCCAAACTGGCGCTCCACGATGTCGCGCACAAGACCGGCATCACGCCGTTCGGCGGGCGCATCAGGATCGCCGGCACGGCCGAGTTGGACGGCTTCGACAAACGCGCCGATCCGCGCCGCGCCGCCGCCATGCTCGACGATCTGATGGAGATATTGCCGAACTGCGGCGATCCCGGGCAGGCCGAACTGTGGACCGGCCTGCGCCCGATGACGCCCGACTGCGCACCCCTCATCGGCCGCACGCCGCATGAAAATCTTTATCTCGACACCGGCCATGGCAGCTTGGGCTGGTCGCTCGCCTGCGGCTCCGGCCGGGTCATTGCCGATATCATCTCGGGGCGGGCGCCGGAGATCGATCTGAGCGGCCTCACCATCGAGCGATTTTTTAACGGGGAGCAACAGAATGGCTGAATTAAGCGGCAAGGTAATTCTCATCACCGGCGCCTCGCGCGGCATCGGCGCGGCGGCCTTCGAGCAGGCCATCGCCGCCGGCGGCGAGGTCATCCTGCATTACGCCAAGAGCCATGAGGCGGCGGCGCGCCTCACCGAGGCGGCGGCGCCGCAAAGCTGCCTGAAAATTTCCGCCGATCTCGCCGAGCCGCAAGAGGTGGCGCGTCTCTGGGACGAGGCGCTGGCCTGGAAGGGGCGCATCGATGTGCTGGTCAACAACGCCGCCATTTACGAGCCCGCCGATATCGATGACAGCCTGGCGGACTGGCACGCCGGCTGGGCGCGCACACTGCAAGTCAATCTGCAGGCACCGGCCGATCTGTGCCGCGCCGCCATCCGCCATTACCGCTCCCGGGGCGGCGGCATTATCGTCAATGTGACGAGCCGGGGCGCCTATCGCGGCGAGCTTGCCGAATTCGGCCATTACGCCGCCACCAAGGGCGGGCTGGGCGGGCTCACCCGCACCATCGCCCGCGCCTACGCCAAGGACGGCGTGCTCGCCTACGCGGTTTCGCCGGGCTGGACGGCGACCGAAATGGCGGTCCAGGGCGCGCCGCCGGGAGTGCTGGAAGCGGCGACAAACGATATACCGCTCGGCGAATTGACGGCGCCCGAGGATGTCGCCGAGATCATCACCTTTCTCTCGTCCGGGCGCGCCCGCCACGCCACCGGCATCACGGTCGATGTCACCGGCGGCTCCTATATGCGCTAGAGATTGGCGGGCGCGGGATGGCAAGCGGGATAATGGCAATAAATTAGTTAATACGAACTATAGCCAAGGGAATGTAGGAAAATACACGCAGCGGAAAATATATAGAAAACCGCCTGTTCTTAACAAATTCTTGGCGAAATTTCTGCATTCTCGGTGTCTGAAGAATCAGTTTTTCCCCCATCGCGCTAGTGGATGTGAATGGCATGGCGATGAGTCCAGACAATGCGCCGACGGATGACAGCCGGGATCAAATACTGGCTCAGTTGCGCATCGAATTTCTCGACGACGCGCGCGAATGCCTGGAAGACATCGCGGACGAGCTGGAAACGAACGAAACGGCGAATCGCGACGCCGAAGAAACGCTCCTGGCGATCCGGCGCCAGTGTCACGGCCTGAAGGGCATGGGCGGTTCGTTCGGCTTCCCGACGATCACCCTGGTTGCCCACCGCTTGGAAGATTATCTCGCCCGCGCGCACGTCGTTAACGCCAAAATCGTGCGCGATATCGATATCTACTGCCAGTGCCTGCTCGACATCATCTGCGCCGGCGAGAACCCCGAGCCCGATGCGGCGGCCGAGATAATCCGCGCGCTGCCGGCATTCAGCCTGTTCGAAGTGGAGGATAAGCGCCTTGTTCGGCGACTGAATCTCGCACGGCCTGTGATTTGTGGCTTCCGAGGTTGTC
>CAJXFT010000286.1 GCA_913053235.1 uncultured Alphaproteobacteria bacterium | reverse complement strand
GACCAGCCTTGGAAAATCATGTCCATCGGCCGCCGCCAATGGGCGCATGGGTTCTGATCAATGCAGGTTGGTATTATGAGTCTAGTCGGCGGCCCGTTTCCCTTTCGTCGATTGGATTTCACGCCACGGCTTGTCGGTACAATTAAGGGGACAGTATACCTTATTACTTTCATTTCATTCTTTCCAATGAATATACACCTGCCCAGACATATCACATTATTCTTCTCTAAACGCGCGATTGAAACTGCTTGAAATTGGGCTGATGATTGCTTCAAGTGCCGTGCTCGCACCTGTCGCTATCATCACTTCTGCCTGCATACCCGGCTGAAGCTCCGCTCCCTGTAACGCCTCAAGCATATCCTTCTCATCTAATTTTATCCGCGCCACGTAATACCCTACACCCGTGCGTTCGTCATTGAGCCGGTCCGCAGATACGTAAGTCACGATCCCAGGAATTGGCGCAATGTTTCTTTGGCTAAATGCGGAAATTCGTACGTGGGCTTCTAGACCCGTGTGCACGACGTCAATATCACCGGGATCAACTCGCGCTTCAATTACCAGAGGATCGCCACTCGGTACGATATCCAACAGCGGCGCCCCGGGCGCTATGACACCCCCAAGAGTGTGAATCTGAAGGTTTAAGATAGTTCCTTCAATGGGTGCACGAATTTCCATCCTGGCGAGTTTGTCCTCGCTGGCACGAATTCTGTCCGCCAAATCGAATAGCTCGGCCTGGGTTTCGCTCAGTTGTTGAACAACTTCATTGACCATCTCGGTGTGCAACTCCGAGATACGTAAATCGGCTTCTGAAATACTCTGCTTGGCTCGGGCAATCCCAGCAATGTTTTGACTCCGCCGACCCTCAAGCGCCGCCGCCTCGCGCTCCAATGCCAGCAAGCGCGGGCGCCTTGCCAAGCCCAGATCCACCAGACGCCGGACATCATCGCTTTCTTCGCCGATCAATTTGAGTTGTACATTTTCCGCGGCGATTTGTCCCTCAAGGCCGGTAATCTCTTCTTCGAACTGCGCTATACGCTGACGCAAAATCTGTGTTTGATGGTCCAGGGACTCCTGCCGTGAAGCGAATATATTTATCTGTCCCGAAACGGTCTCGATGACCTCCGGCTCCTCAAGCCGGTCCAACAACCAATCCGGAAATTCTACTTCATCCCAGCCGTCACGCTCGGCGATCAGGCGCGCTTCAACCGCGCTCGCCGTGACATAGCGGCCCTGCAAAAGCTCGAACTCGGCGCGCGATTGAATTTCCTCGAGGCGTATGAGCACTTGCCCGGCGGCCACGATATCACCATCGCGCACCAGAATTTCGCCGATGATCCCGCCTTCCAGGTGCTGAATGGTTTTTCGGTTGGTGTCGATCGTGACTTCCCCCGGCGCGATCGCCGCGCTTTCCAATGGCGCCAATGCCGCCCAGCCGCCCAAGGCGCCGAAAAAGAGGGCGATTATCAAGCAGCCGATGATGATGGGAAAGCGAAGCCCGAAGCGCCCGCCCGAAGCCGGGATCGGCTCGCTGGAATTAGCCTTGGTTGAATTGTCCATTGGCAATCATCCTTAGCCCGCGCGTGGCGCCGAATCTTCGCCGCTGGGCGCGGTTACGGCGGGAAGGACTTCGTCACGCGGCCCGAAGGCGCTCATGGCGCGGTCCTGCAGCACCAACACCTTGTCCATATTGCGTAGAACGCTGGGTCTGTGCGCAATCACGACCAATGTGACATTGTTGTCGCCGAGGGTTTGCAATGCATCGACAAGCGCGGCCTCGCCCTCACTGTCCAAGCTGGCATTCGGCTCGTCCAAGACAATGAGCTTGGGATTGCCGTATAGCGCCCGGGCAAGGGCAATGCGTTGCCGTTCACCGCCGGACAATGCGGCGCCGCCCTCGCCTATTTCCGTTTCGTAGCCTTTCGCCAAGCGCAAGACCAGATCGTGCACACCGGCTAGTTTGGCGGCCGCAATGATGTCTTCAGTTTCTCCTTCGCCCATGCGGGCGATGTTTTCGCGAACCGTGCCGCTGAACAGTTCGACATCCTGAGGCAAATAGCCGACATACTGCCCTCTATCCATGGAATCCCATTCCGCCACATCCATTCCATCAAGCCGCGCATGGCCGGCGCGGGGCGTCAGGTTTCCGATCAGGAGCCGCGCCAGCGTCGTTTTTCCCGAGGCCGTCGGCCCGATCAGACCCATCGCCTCTCCGGCTTTCAGCTCAAACGTAATGCCGCGCAACACCGGATCGGAGGCACCGGAATGCACATAGGCCAGACCCTCGACACTGATGTTCCCGCTCGGCGCCGGAAGCGGCATGGACGCGGGCCTGGCGGGCATGGCCGCCAATTGCTGTTTTACACGCTTATAGGCATCCCGCGCCGATACGGCGGAGCGCCACGTGCCGATGGCCTGCTCCACGGGCGCCAGGGCGCGCGCCATGAGAATCGATCCGGCGATCATCACCCCCGGCGTAATCTCAGCTTGCAAGACGAGCCAGGCGCCGGTTCCCAACATGGCGATTTGCAGGATCAAGCGGAAAAATTTCGAGGCCGATGTGATGGCGCCACTTCGGTTACTCGCGCGGGCCTGCAACGCTGTGGTTTCGGAATTCTGCCGCTGCCAACGCCGGATCAAATTCGGCGCCATTCCCATGGCCCGCACGACATCGGCGTTGTGCACCGCAGCCTCCGCCTGTTGCAGCGAATGAATCGACGCGACGCTTGAGCGCGCGAGCAATTTGCGGGTCGCCAACTCATTGAACAAAGCCAGGGTAAAAAGGATTGCCGTGCCGATAAGAGATATCCATCCCAGCAAGGGATGTAATAAAAATACGATGACAATAAATATCGGCGTCCACGGCGCATCCATCAGGGGGAAAATGCCGGCGCCCGTAAGAAAGGTGCGAACCGTAGAGACATCCCGCAGCCCCTGAACCGAGGGTTCTCGCCCTTGTGTAGTACTTTCGATACCCGCGGCCAATACACTGCCACCGATACGCCGGTCAATCCAGGTGCCGATCCATACAAGAATTCGTCCCCGCGCCATCATCAGCCCCGCCATGGTGAGCAGCGCCAGGACCGTGATGATCGTCAAAACCATCAGGGTGTCGGTGCTGCGGCTGCCGAGCACGCGATCGAACAGCTGCAGCATGTAAAGAGGCGTTGCCAGCATCAGCAGATTGATGAACAGGCTGAATAGCGCCACGGCAAAGAACCCGCCACGGCAGGCGCCGAGCGCATCACGCAATTCCGAGCCGACTGTTCCCCTCACGACACAGCCTCGGTCGGCATTGATTCGCTCACACGACGCCCGAACGCCTCACCGAAAGAGCTCATGCAAACAAAGAGTGGTGGACAGTAAATATACACCGCCGGACCTGTCGTAAATTAGCTAAAAAAGGAAATCGTCCTGGTGCAGGTCGTTCATATCGACGCCGAGTAGTGTAATCGAATCGCCGCCGCCCAAGTCGATTACTGTATTGACGCCAGCCTGGCTGGCGCCGGTTTGAGCTTCGGTAAAATTGTTTGCGCCGGTGTGGCCGGACAGGTCGATGATATCGTCGCTCCCGGCGCCGGCCTGGAAATCCGAGATTCGATCGGCGCCATCGCCATCGGTGAAGACGAACAGATCATCACCCCGCGCTCCGCTCAACAGGTCATTGCCGGCGCCGCCATCTATGACGTCGTCGCCGTCGCCGCCTTCAAGTCGGTCATTGC
>CAJXFT010000285.1 GCA_913053235.1 uncultured Alphaproteobacteria bacterium | reverse complement strand
GAGCGCCAATGCGCCATCAGCCGCTCGACAACGCCCATATAGTGGGCGATATCCGAGAGGCTCGAAGCATATTCGTTGCGTATGTCGAAGCGCTTGAAATAGAGACACAGCGCATGGTCGAGCGGATCGCGCGTGCATTCGACGATGCGCGCCGCCGGCAGCGCCCGGGCGATCAGGCCGAGCGCTATGATGTTGTCCGGGCGGGTGGTGATGAAGTAGCGCCCGGCGCCGCCGATGCGGCGCATCTCGGTCTCGTAGGCGGCGCCCAGATTGGCGATGAAAGCGCCGCCAAGCGCATCCTCGTCGCAAATATAGGGATCGGCGATGGCGGCGCCGCCGGCCTGGTCATGGGCGGTGCGCTGCCACAGGTCGCATTCGCTGGCGCCGAACACCGAGGCATGCTGGCCGAGCATGATTTCGACCAATGTCTTGCCCGAGCGCGGCAGCCCGACGACGAATATCGGCACGAAATCCGGCTGCCGCGGCGCCCGCCCGGCAGCTTCATTCAAGCCGCGGTTGGCGGCGATGATGGCGCCGAACAGCCGCTCATGCGCCGCCCGGTCATAGCTCTGTTGACGCCGGCGTTGCTCGTTTGCCCGGGCATAATAGGAGAACGCTTCGTCGTAGCGGAAGAGACCGTCGTAAGCGTTGCCGAGCGCATATAACAGGAAATTGCGATCTTCCTCGCCGACGCCATCGGCGTTCAGCAGATCGCGCAACCTGTTCACGGCGGGTTCGTTTCCGGCAAAGCCGCGATGCACCGAATAATGATAGTTGGCCCTGGCATTGGAGGGGTCGAGGTCGAGCGCGCGACGGTAGCTGGCCAGGGCATCCCGCGAGCGGCCGAGCTCATTCAGCAGGTTGCCCAGATTGTCGTGCGCCTCGGCATAGCCGGGCGTGATTTCCAGCGCTCCGCGATAGTTGGCTATCGCTTCCTCGAAGCGGCCTTGTTCGCGAAGCGCGACGGCCAGATTGTTGTGCGCCTTGGCCGATCCGGGCTCGATCGCCAGGGCGGCGCGGTAGCACCGGACGGCTTCTTCGAGGTGGCCCTGTAATTTCAGGGCGATGCCGAGATTGTAGTGGCCGCCGGCGTCGCCGGGTCGCAGCCTGACGGCTTCGCGGTAGCAGGCGACGGCGTCGTCCAGCCGTGCCGACTTCTTGAAGGCGTTGCCGAGATTGATGTGCGTCTTGGCATCGCCGGGATCGATCTCCAGAGTCCGGCGAAAACTCGCGATCGCCTCCTCAAGGCGGGTTTGGCTCATCAGCGCAATGCCGAGATTATAGTGCGACTGGGCGTGCCCGGGGTCGAGATCGAGGGCGCGCCGGTAGGCCGCCATCGCCTGTTCCGCCTCGCCCGATGCGCGGTACGCCTCGCCGAGGCTGTTGTGATAGCGCGCGGTGGTGGCGCTGGCGGCGATGGCGCGCTGGATGTTTTCGATCGCCTCGCCGTGCATGCCGCGCTGATGCGCGATCACGCCGAGCAGGTGCAGCGCATCCGGCTGCTCCGGCTCGATCTCGAGCACGCGCCGGTAAAGCGCTTCCGCCGCCTCACGCCGGCCGGCGCGATGGTGCGCCAGGCCTTCCTCGATGGCCGCCGCGATTGCGCCGGAATCAGGAGTCTCGGGTTCGGACATCGGCTTGCGGCGCGATCATTGCCGGCGCTCCTTGATATTAATAGGAGCGCGGCAGGTCGAGCACGCGTTCGGCGATGAAATTGAGGATCATCTCGCGGCTGACCGGGGCGATGCGGGCGATATAGCTTTCGCGCAAGTAACGTTCGACGTGATATTCGCGCGCGTAACCCATGCCGCCGAGGGTGAGGACGGCGCGCTCGCACGCCTTGTGCGCGGCGTCGGCGGCGAGATATTTGCCGGCATTGGCTTCGGCGGCGCAGGGCGCGCCGGCGTCATAGAGGCGCGCCGCCTTGAAGATCATTAGATCCGCCGCTTCCAGTTCGGCCCAGGCCTCGGCGAGCGGATGCTGGATCGCCTGGTTCTGGCCGATCGGGCGGCCGAAGACGTGGCGCTCGCGGGCGTAGGCCGTGGCCTTGGCCAGCGCCGCCCGCCCGAGGCCGATCGATTCCGCGCCGATCAATATGCGCTCCGGATTGAGGCCGTGCAGGATGCAGCGGAAGCCCTGACCCTCCTCGCCGATCAGATCGCCGCGCGGAATTTTCAGGCCGTCGATGAATAGAGAATTCGAATCTACCGCCTTGCGGCCCATCTTGGCGATCTCGTGGATTTCGACATGCGCCCGGTCGAGGTCGGTATAGAAGAGCGACAGCCCGTCGGTGCCCTTTGCACCGGCGTCCCGGGGCGCGGTGCGGGCGAGCAGCATGATCTTGTTGGCGCGCTGCGCGGTCGAGGTCCAGAGCTTTTGCCCATGCACGACATAATGGCTGCCGTCCCGGACGGCGCGCGTTTCGATGGCGCCGGTATCGAGGCCGGCATTGGGCTCGGTGACGGCGAAACAGGTGCGGTCGTCGCCGCGGATGAGCGGCGGCAGCATGCGCGCCTGCTGCTCGGCGTCGCCGAATACGGTGATCGGATGGGGCCCGAAAATATTGATATGCAGCGCCGAAGCGGCGCTGAAGCCGCCACCCGACTGGGCGATGCGGCGCATCATCAGCGCCGCTTCGGTGACGCCGAGACCGGCGCCGCCATGCGCTTCGGGCATGGCGATACCGAGCCAGCCGCCTTCGGCGATGGCGGCCACGAACTGCTCCGGAAACTCCCCGTCAGTGTCGCGCGCCAACCAGTAATCATCGCCGAAATCAGCACAAATGCGCCCAATCGCTTCGTCGATCGCGCTTTGGTCGGCGGTGAGTGTGTCGGTCATGGGGGTGGGTTATAGCAGAGGTGCTGCGCACCCGCACGCTCCGGCGAACGGCCGAGAAAGGCCGTGAAATCTGCGCGGATGTATCCTCGATGTGTACCGGCCGTGAACCCGCGCACCGTCAGGTTCTCAATCATGCACCGGCTCAGATGGGCCGATGGTTCTGTCAGTCATGGCTCTGCTGCTTTCTTGAGTGAGATTCGAAACCCCAAATCTCAACACAGGACAGACCCTGCCCGTTACCGCACAGACCGCGCCAACCGCCGCTACAAATTACCGCGCGAGCGGTTTGGTCCGGTGATCCGGAACGGTTATCCTGGAACGAAGCCACCTAACGCATAACAAATTTACTCGACGGCCGTAAACTGCCATAAATTGAACCCGACAGCGAAAACCATCTGCATGGTTCCTTGAACAAATAAACCGTGTGAATTAATGCGTAGTGGCCGCGCGAATATCACTAAAGCCGTATTGTTCTGGGCCCGGGAAAAAGCCGGATACTCCGAAGAAGACGCTGCGCGCAAAATTCAGGTGAAGGTTGAGCGCTATCAGGCTTGGGAAAATGAAGACGAGGAACTGAAGCCCACTGTCAAACAGCTACGCCGGATCGCCAAACTCTATAAGCGGCCGGTGAGTCTTTTCTACCTCGCCGAATCGCCAGAAGGTTTCCAGCCAATGCGCGATTTTCGCCGACTGCTTGGGGATGGCATTCGCTCTTACTCCCCGGCCCTGCTTCATGAAATGGAAGTCGCACAGCAGCGCCGCAACCTTGCGCTAGAACTTTATGAAGAAATCGGTGAAGAGATAGGCAAATTCGAGTTGAACGCGTCCCTTAGTGTCCGTCCGGAAAGTTCATGAGGGATAACAATATCTGTTGATCCTTCTAAGC
>CAJXFT010000284.1 GCA_913053235.1 uncultured Alphaproteobacteria bacterium | reverse complement strand
ATTCATTCCGGTGGCAAAGTCACTCAGCACACCTTTCGGTGCCCGCTCACGGGTAAGCTTTTGAGCCTCGGCAATCTGTTCGGGAGTCATTCTGGCCGCCACAAAATCACGTCCTCGCGATGCCTTTTCATTCCCTTGGTTGGCGGCAATGCTAAACCATACATACGACAGGACGTAAGATCCGCGCGCTCGCCGTGGAGACACACGAGGACTGGCTCGAGGCCAACCCACAAAGACTCTTCCAAACGGCACCACCAACCGGAATGCACTTTCTTGCATTCCGGCAAGCGCGACCGCGCGCCCGAGTTAATACGAGGTAGCCAAGGGAGCGGATGCGACCGCCCGGCGTCTGAGGGCCAAACAAAAACCGCGGATGCCTCGCCCGACGCCCGCGAGCGCGCCCAAGCCAAGGGGGCGGATGCCCCCGCCCGGCGCCTGAGGGAACAGCCAAGAGCGCTATCGCGCTTGTCACCCCTTCTCCCCAACCCCTCGCTGAAAGAGTTGTTGTCGGGAGACGAGGATTTCGTTCGCGACGCGGTACCCTGGAAATGACGGTGTCCCAAAAGCTTGGTGGACTGACGTCTTGCAAGCCGAGGTCACTGACGAGTTGAACTGGTTAGAAAAAACGGTTTTTCCGAATCGGAATTTTACCGCCGATCCACTACCGACAGAGAGTATTACAGCAAAAATTCGTTATCGGAATTAGTACAGTATTTACACTAGGAGTATAATATTGTGACTGAGAACGACATTCGTGTTTGGTGTAGGCGTGAGGATTTCGATGAGAATGAAGTCATTCATATGGTGCAATCCGATAAAGATCGTACACGCGATTTCGTAAGTATTATTAGGCAAAAGCGAAAAGGCCATAATATCCACATTCCCAGAAAAGAACTGAAATGGGGCGCATCTAATGGCGCAAGAAAGATAATTGAGAAGTATTTAGTTGAAAGTTTATTTATTGACAATTCTTTTGATTTAAGACAATCTCAGATGAATAATATTGATGTCAATTACGGTATACAATTTAGTATTATTTCTCTTGATAAATACTTTCCAGTGAGGGGGAGGCCCGAAATACCAGAAAGTTCGTCGAGAATCCTCGAATTTAAGGATGGAACTCCTAGTGCAGTTCATTATTACACGAACAAATTGGAAAAAATAGTTATGGCAAACACTGTTGTTTGCTGCCCTCCATCCTCTTCTAAAGATAAGTGGGGGCCGGGACTGATATCCATTGTAGAAAAATTGGGAGAGAATAAAAATCGGACGCCTTCCCCTTATTTATTAAGACGAACAGCGGAAACTAAAAAACGTACTCACCAAGGAAGTGATCGATCGCTAGAATTAAATATGAAAACCATAGAAGTTGCTGACATGAGTATTGTCTCTGACAAAACCGTAATTGTTATTGATGACCGAGGACACGGTGTGGGACGGCGGCGAGGCGTTCGGCCGTCATGAAGGCGTGGAGGCGGTCGCGCAAATGGTGCGCGACGCCGGTTCGCAAATCAACTTCTCCGCACATTTCGTGATGAACGAGTTGATTGACGTCGATGGCGATCGGGCGACCGGAAAATGGTGGCTCCTCATGCCCTGCACCGTGAACAGCGATAGCGGTGGAGAGGCGCAGTGGATCATGGCGGCGTACGATGACGAATACGCCAAAATCGATGGGCGCTGGTTGATCAAGTCGACGAAATTGGACGTCAAAGTCTTCGCGCCGCACTCAAAGGGATGGGCCGAAGCCTAGAGGCGCCTCGGCGCGCGATCAAAGGGGTCACGATCAAAGAGGTCAGACCCCTCTTCCCCACAGGTTACGCCATGGGGAAGAAGGGCCTATTCCGGGCGGCGGGTGGCGCGGGCTTTAGTTCGGTAAAATAGCACTCCCCCCCTGGTTCCTTCCCGCTTCCCTGCTGAATCTCTAATCAGCGCGATCAGGATATAACGTTGACGAAGGCAGGGATATTCACGATCTCGCGAGCGGGCCGGCTCGGCCAAGCTCAGCCGCGCGCCGCCTCGATCGTCACATCGGGGATCCAGTTGCGGCGGCGCCGGGCGAGGCGGGAATCGACCGTCTCACCGTCGAAATCGCTCGGCGACGAGGCCAGCTCGCCGGCGCCCACACCCTCGAAGCTGTTGACGTTGACGACGGCGTAAACCCTGCCGTCGATGGTGCTGGTGGCGAACGGCACCACGCCGCATGTCCGGCAGATGTGGAAATCCGCCGTCTCGGTGCCGAAACGGTAGCGCTTGACCAGCGCCGCGTCCCCGATGCGGGCGGCGAGGCGGCCGGCCGGGTGCGAGCTGTAAACGCCGCCATGCTTGCGGCAGAAGGTGCAGCCGCAGGCGCGCACGTGTATGGCGCCGTCGGGCTCGGGAAGCTCAAAGGTGAAGCGCATGTTGGCGCAATGGCAGGCGCCTTCAATGCGCCGCGTCGGCGCCGCCGAAGGTTCAGGCATGGCGATCCTCCCCCCGCTAAGCCATTGATTTAATTGGCGCGCCCTCCAGGATTCGAACCTGGGACCTACGGCTTAGAAGGCCGTCGCTCTATCCAACTGAGCTAAGGGCGCTCCGCTTCCTTGCGCGGCTTCTATATTGCATCCATCCGGGCGGCGGACAAGGGGGGGCGGGTGTGACGGCTGTCGCATTATTTTAACCCTTCCGGGATTAAGCTGTTCGGGCACAAGCCGAGGATGTGATTGATGCGCATAAAACGGCTTATCATAGCCGCTTCATCATGGCTGGCCGCGAGTTTGGTGGCGGGCGGCGGGGTGGGCGCGTGGGCCGCCAGCGCCGATGACCTGGCTGTCTTCGACGGCCGCTGGAGCGGCAATCTCAATCTCGATTGCAACGGCGTCGAGGCGCCGATAGAAGTCGTCATCGAGGACGGCGAGATGACCGGCAAAACCTATGTGCGCGGCATGGGCCAGGGCGACTCCACCTACCATGTGTCGGGCTATATCGACCGCAAAGGGCGGATCTCGGGCGGGCGCATTAGCGGCCCGTTCGGTTTCACCATGGACGGCAGATTGTCCGGCGGCGTGGGAAAGGGCAGATTTGGCGGGTCCCACTGCGACGGCGATTGGAGATTCACCCAGGAAGAAACGGCCCCGCCGCCGCCAAGCCAAGACATAAGCGAAGACATGGTCGTGACGGCTTCAGCGCCAAGCGAAGCGGCGCCGCCCGAGATCGACACAACGCCGCCGCTGATCGAAGCGCCGGCCACGCTGCGCACCGAGCGGCCGGTGTTCGAGCTGTCGGGGCGGGTCAGCGACGGCTCGAGAATTATCGAATTCACGCTCAACGGCGCCGCCGCGCCGCTGCAGGCGGATGGCAGCTTTTATGTCACCCGCGGCGCCGCGCTGGGCGACAGCGAACTCGTCATCACCGCGCTCGACGAATGGGGCAACGAGGCCGAGCAGCGCGTGCGCATTACGCGCAGCGCGCCGGCGCAAGCGCCGCGGGAGCCGCCGATCGAGGAGAGCCGGAGCGCCGCGCTCGCCCGCCAGACGGATGACGGCACGGCGCCGCGCATCCAGGTGCCGCCCAGGCTGGTCACCGACAGCGGCGATATCGAGATCACCGGCAGCGTCTGGGACGAATCCGCGATCACCGACCTGTTCGTCAACGAACGCCGCTTCGCGCTCGCCGCCGATGGCAGCTTCCGCACCCGCCAACACCTCGAGGTCGGCATCAACAGCTTCGCCTTCAGCGCCATCGACGAATGGGGCAACCGGG
>CAJXFT010000283.1 GCA_913053235.1 uncultured Alphaproteobacteria bacterium | reverse complement strand
TGCCGAAATTCCTGCCTTCGAGCAGGCCGATCAGGCCCGCCGGTGCCGCCGCGAGCCCGTCGACGACATCTTCCTTGAAAGTGAGTTGGCCGGCTTTCAGCCATGCCGCCATGCGGGCGATGCCCTCGGGCCAGCGGTCGAGCCAGTCGGTGACCAGGAAACCGTGCACGCTGGCGCGGCTGACCAGGATGGCGCGCAGATGGGACGGCCCCATATAGGCCTCGGTCATGTTGTATTCGGCGATAAATCCGCAGATCACCACGCGCGCCCTGAAGGCGAGATGGCGCATCGCCGCGTCGCCGGTCGGGCCGCCGACATTTTCGAAATAAACGTCGATGCCGTTCGGGCAGGCGGCGGCGAGCGCGGCATCGAGATCATCGCAGGCGCGGTAATCGATGACCTCGTCGAAGCCGAGTTCTTCGCGGCAATAGGCCGCCTTCTCGGCGCTGCCCACGGTGCCGACCACGCGGCAGCCGGCGATCCCGGCGAGCTGGCCGACCAGCGAGCCGACGGCGCCGGAAGCGGCGGAAACCAGGACCGTATCGCCGGGTTTGGGCCGGCCGACCTCAAGCAGGCCGAAATAGGCGGTCATGCCGGGCATGCCGAGCAGGCTGACGGCATAGGAAATCGGCCCCAGCGTCTCATCCACTTTACGCAACAGCCCGGCCGGCACGGCGGCATGGCTGCGCCAGCCCATATCGCCGGTGACGATATCGCCGGGCGCAAACCGCTTGCTGCTTGAGCGCACCACCTCGCCCACCGCGCCACCGCCCATGGCGGCGCCGATCTCGACCGGCGGCGCATAGGATTTGGCGTCGCTCATGCGCCCGCGCATATAGGGATCGAGCGACAGATAAAGCACCCGCACCAGCACCCTGCCATGCCCGGCCTCGGGCATCGCCACCTGGCGCAGCTCAAAATCACTCGCCTTCGGTGCCCCATCGGGCCGCGCCGCCAGGATTATTTCCTTGGCGGTTTCGTCGTTGGAATTTGTCATGAGTTTGGCCCCTATCTTCCCGCCTAGCCCAATCAGCCGGGATCGCTTTTAAACTAGAACCTAGGCGCTAAGCCCACTACTCTTGCGGCAGAGCAGCGGCAACGCGCGCGCACCACGACACTATACGAAACCGGGAACCCGGAGAACCGTCATGAAAATATTCACATCGCTGGCGGTGGCGGCACTCGTTGCCTTGTCATTGCAGGCCTGCAAGACGGCGCAACAAGTCCGCGAATCCGAGCCAACCTCCGTCATTTCCTATGAGGTAGGCCGCTCGGAAATCGCGAATTGTACGCTCAAGCGTTACCGCGAGGCGGCGGCCAAGCGTTTCAACAACAATGTGGTCTCCGTCATGGCACAAGGAAAAAATCACGTGAAAATTTCGGGCTTTTATGGAGGCAACTTTGATCCTGAAAAGGATTTGAGGTGGGAGGTGATCTTCAGCGACGGCACGGCTACCGTAGCGAGGCAGCCAAGGTTTTACTCAGCGGCAAGCCGCTCACCCACATGGCTCAGTGGGAGACTCACGCGGTAATTACTGGCTATGTCCAACACAAATATTGGTATGTTTTTGCGCCGAGCAAAAAATTGGTTTGGGAAGCATTCTTCCGGGATGGCAAGGCGATAATTCGTAGCAATCCCTGCATTGGCTGCGTTTGGGGTACCATCGCTAAGGAAGCCATCGAAGCGTGCGAACTCGAGTTGGCGCCTGCGGCTAATCCCGATTAGATTCTAACTCAAAAGCCGGCTCTCACCCATCGCCGTTATCACCCAAAACCGCATCCAATTGCTCGGCCGCCGTGTTGATGTCCTGGGCCAGGGCGGCGCGGGCAGCCTGGGGGTCTCGGCGGCGCAGTGCCGACAGCAAATTACGGTGGGCGGACTTTGCGTTTTTCATCATTTCCGGGCGGCCATCGACCAGGGTGAGAAGGGGGCCGGCGCGGAGCCAGGTTATCTCGATGAGATCGACCAGCAGCTCGGAGCGCGAGGCGCGGTAGAGGGTCATGTGAAAATCGGAATTGCGGGCGAGGACTGTTTCGGTGTCGCCGGCTTTTCCCGCCGCCGCCATCTGCCCGTCCAGCGCGGCAAGATGTTTGATATCCGCCGGCGACAAGTTCCCGACCGCCAATTCCGCCGCCAGACCCTCCAGCGTCACCCGCACCTGGCGCTGTTCCTCGAGCTTGGCGCGGGTCATGACGGGGACGCTGATCGAGCGGTTGGGCACCGCTTCGAGGGCGCCCTCGGTGACCAAGCGGCGCACCGCCTCGCGCACCGGCGTCTCGGAGATCCCGAGCGCCGCGGCGAGCGAACGGAGCGTCAGGCTCTCGCCCATCTTCATGCGCCCCGAGGTGAGCGCGTTTCTGATTTCGGCATAGGCCGTCTCGTGCAGCGTCTGGCGCCGCACAGGGGCCAATTTCGCGCCATCCGCAATTCGCATCCGTTTCACCGCTTGATCAATTACATGCCATGTGATCACATATAGCACCTTAACAGGAGGCGGCCATGGCGACCAGCAGTGAGAGAATATTGACCACCCAGCTCGGCAGCCTGCCGCGTAGCGACACCCTGCTCGCCATGCTGATGCAAATCGAGAAGGGCGAGGAGGTCGAGCGCGACGCCTTCCGCCGCCAGGTGGCGGTCGATATGGCCGAGGTGATCGCCAGGCAAGCCGAGGTCGGCATCGATATCGCCGGCGACGGTGAGCTGCCGCGCATCGGCTTTTCCTATTACGTCAAGGATCGCATGAGCGGCTTCGGCGGCGTCGCCAAGCGCGGCACGGTGAGCGATTTCGCCAAGTTCCCCGGTTACGCGGCGCTCAAGATGGCGGCGGTCAAGGCTTCCGCCGGGGACGAAGCGGATCTCGAGGAATCGGCCTCGATCTATGAGATGCCGGAGGCGCAGGAGGAAGTCCGCTATGACGGGCAACTGAGCGCGGTAACGGAAGAAATGGATATTTTTTCCTCGGCCCTGGAAAGCTCGGGCCATGAATTCTCCGGCACTTTCGTTTCCGCCGCCAGTCCGGGAATCATTTCCACCACGCTGTTACGCAACGAAGCGCATCCCGCCTACAAGGATGACCACGATTATGTCATGGCGTTGGCCCGGGAATTGAAGCATGAATATGACTATATCGTCTCGCGCGGCCATGATTTGCAGATCGATGCGCCGGACCTGGCGATGGAGCGCCAGATCATGTTTATCGAGCGCCCGTTGAGCGAATTCCTCGCCCGTGTCGAACTTCATATCGAGGCGCTCAATCTGGCGCTCGCCGATATTCCGCCCGACAAGGTGCGCCTCCATGTCTGCTACGGCAATTATGACGGGCCGCATATCGACGATGTCGAACTGCAGGAGGTGCTGCCGCTCCTTTACCGCGCCAATGTCGGCACGCTCAGCATCGCCTGCGCCAATCCGCGCCATCAGCATGACTGGAAGCAATTCAAGCGCCACCCCCTGCCGGCCCGCATGAAGCTGATGCCGGGCGTCATCGACGTCACCACCAACACGCTGGAGCACCCCGAGGTGGTGGCCGATCGGATTTTCCAATTCGTCGATGCGGTGGGCGATCGCGAGCGCGTCATCGCCGGCTGCGATTGCGGCTTCAGCACCTTCGCCGGCTATGTGATGGTGCCGGCCGACGTGGCCTGGAAGAAGCTTGAAATGCTCAGCCAAGGTGCCGGCATCGCAAGCGCGCGTCTGTGGGGGTAGCGCAAACGAGGAAAGCCCCCTACAGTTCTATTAGCCCCCATTTCCCAGATGAAACCGATATTTCATGCGGCGGCAACATGATTCTGCTATAAGAATCAATGTCATACACACCTCAGAACAGACGCTCCCCGCCTCA
>CAJXFT010000282.1 GCA_913053235.1 uncultured Alphaproteobacteria bacterium | reverse complement strand
CGGCCTCGATGCCCCAATGCTCCATGGCGAACCATTTGCCGGTGCGCCCGAAGCCGGTGATCACCTCGTCGGCGATCAAGAGCACGTCATATTTGTCGCACACGGCGCGCACCTTTTTGAAATAGTCGTCCGGCGGCACCTGCGCGCCGTCGCCCTGCATGACCGGCTCGGCGATAAAGGCGGCGACATATTCCGGCCCCTCATGGATGATCTGCTGCTCGAGATAATCGACGCAGAAGTCGCACACCTCGGAGGCGTCCATGCCGAACGGCGTGCGGTAGAGAAAGGGTGCGGGAATCCGGCTGTGGCCGGGAACGCCGGGCTCGGTGATATGGCGCGTGCCCAATATGTCGGTGGCGCCGATGGCGCCCATGGTGGCGCCGTGATAGGCGTCCCAGCGCGAGATAATCTTGCGCGCATAGGGCTTGTCGCCCTTGTGAATGTGATATTCGCGGGCGAATTTGAACGAATTCTCGTTCGCTTCGGAGCCCGAGCCGCCGAAGGTCGAGGCGGTCAAGCCGCCCGGCGCCAATTCGGCGATCCTGGCCGAAAGCTTTACCGTGACATCGGCGACATGGGCGAAGGTGCCGGCGTAATGCAGCTCCATCAACTGGTCATAGATCGCCTTGGCGATATGCTCGTTGGCGAAGCCGAGCGAGCTGGCGCGCGTGTTGGTGCTCAGCATGTCGAGATATGACTTGCCCATGATGTCGGTCATCATCATGCCCTTGCCGGACTTGAAGATGACCGGATCGCCGGCATTGACGTCGGTCTTGGACACCAGCGGAAAGACGAAATGATCGAGCGCTTCGCGCGTCACGGGATCGATGTTTCTGAGATCCATGCTTTGTCTCCCTATTGCAGGGCTATGGCACCCTTTGGCCGTTTGTTTAGCATGTAAAATTATATTGGTCTATAAAATAGACCATTAAGCATCGGCCAAGGCGGTCGGGCTTTCCGGCAGGATTTGGCCGCCATCGACGATGAGGATCTGCCCGGTCACGTAGCGCGCCTGTTCGGAGGCGAAATAGAGCAGCGCATAGGCGATATCCTCGGGCTCGCCGATATAGCCCATGGGTATGATCTGGCGCACCTCTTCGAGCGCATCGCCGCCAAGCTCGCGCAGGCCGTCGGTCATGATGGTACCGGGGGCGACGCCGTTGACGGTGACGCCGTATTTCGCCATTTCTAGCGAGGCGCCGCGGATAAAGGCGTCGGCGCCGCCCTTGGAGGCCATGTAATGAGAGAGGCCGGGCCAGCCGACATTGGGCCCGGTGATCGAGGACACCACCAGGATGCGCCCGCTCTTCTGCTCTTTCATGTGCGGGATGCAGGCCTGGGCGCCGAAAAACAAGCCCTTGAGGTTGGTATCCAGCACCTCGTCCCATATTTCCTCCGACATATCCGCGATCAGCGCGGCGGGAAAGATGCCGGCATTCATGCACAGGATGTCGATGGCGCCGAAATTCTCGAGGCAGGCCGCCGCCATGCCTTCCATATCCGCCTTGCTTTTGACGTCGCCCTGGAACAGCGCCGCCGTGCCGCCCTTGGCGGTGATCTCCTCGACCACCGTCTGCCCGGCGTCGACGCTGCGGTTGACCACCAGCACGCTGGCACCCTCTTCGGCGAAAACATGAGCGATGCCGCGCCCGATACCGCGCCCGCCGCCGGTGACGATCGCCGCTTTTCCTTGTAAACTGTCTGCCATCTGTCTCGCCTCTCCCCGGAATCGATGAAGCTTTGAAGCTAGCATGTCGAAGGGTCGGAAAATACGCCAAGATGAATCGACAGGAGCGCCCGATTTGGCGACAATCCGCGGCCACGCATCTGCTGACGATATGGGAATTTCATCATGAGCAAGGAAATCGGCGCCGACGTGCCGCTCATCGATCATCATTGCCACGGGGTCATGCCCGAGGACCTGACGCTTGAGCGTTTCGAGGATTCCTTGAGCGAGGCGTTCGCGCCGGCGCCCGCCGGCACCAGCCATTGGGACAAGCCGGTGACGTTGGCCATCCGGCGCTGGTGCGCGCCGCTCCTGGACCTGCCCAAATTCGCGGCGCCCGAGGATTACGTCGCGCGGCGGCGCGAGTTGGGCGCCGGCACCGTCAATGAGCGCTTCCTGCGCGCCGCCGGCTTCGAAGCGCTGCTCGTCGATTCGGGCAACCGCCCGGACGAGCTGTGCTCGGTCGAGGAATTGGGCGTGATCGCCGATGTGCCGGCGCGCGAAGTGGTGCGCATGGAATCGATCGCCGAAAGCACCGTCGAGAGCGGCGCCATCGGCGCCGCCGGCTACGCCGAGGCCTTCGAGGCGGCGCTACGCGCCTCGCTCAATGACAATGTGGTCGGCCTCAAAACCGTCGTCGCCTACCGCGCCACCCTGGCCATCGATTACACGCCGCCCGGCGCCGACGAGGTGACGCAGGCCGCCGGTGCCTGGCTCGCCGAGGCCGAGAAAAGTGGCCGTGCGCGCATGACCGATGCGGTTCTCGAACGCCATCTGATGTGGCTCGGCGCCGACATCGCGCGCGAGAAGGGCTATCCGGTGCAGTTCCATATCGGCATCGGCGATCCCGACATCGAGCTCAACAAGGTCGATCCCAGCCTGCTGACGCCTTTCTTGCGCGCCGCCGAGGCCTGGAAATTCCCCATCACCCTGCTGCATTGCTACCCGTTCCACCGCCATGCCGGGCTGATCGCCGAGAATTTTCCCTACGTCTATTTCGATGTCGGCTTCGTGCAGAATTGGGCCGGGCCGAGCTATCAGCGCATCATGGACGAGGCGCTGGAGCTGGCGCCCTTCACCAAGCAGCTTTATTCCTCGGACGCTTTCGGCCTCGCCGAGCTTTATTATCTCGGCGCCCTGCGCTTCCGCACCAGCCTGGCGCGCGCGCTCGGCCGCTGGATAGACGAGGACGAGATGGCGGCTGGTGAAGCGGCGCGTATCGTCGATCTGATCGGACGCTCGAATGCGCGGCGCATCTATCCGCTCGGCGGATAAGCCATGAACGCCGGGCTGATCGGCGCCAACGATCCACCGCCGTTCGAGACGATCAACGAGGACGGCGCGGCGGCGCTGCTGCTGATCTGCGATCATGCCAGTTGTGCCATCCCCGAGGCGCTCGGCACGCTCGGCCTCGACGAAGCGACCCTCAACGACCATATCGGCTGGGACATCGGCGCCGCGGCGCTGACCCGCCGGCTCTCCGTACTGCTCGACGCGCCGGCGATTCTGGCCGGCTATTCGCGCCTTCTGATCGACTGCAACCGCCCCGCCCAGGCGCTCGACCTGGTGCCGCTGGTTGCCGACGGCAGGCCGGTTCCCGCCAACCAGGATCTCAGCGACGCCGATATCGCGGCGCGGCGCGCCGCCTTTTTCGACCCCTATCACGGCGAAATCCAATATTTCCTCGATGAATTCGCGCTCGCCGGGCGGGTGCCGATTCTCGCCGCCATACACAGCTTTACCCCGGCCATGACGATGGGCGATGAGGCGCGGCCATGGCAAATCTCGGTATGCTGGGACCGCGACGGCCGCGTCGCGCTGCCGGTGCTGGCGGCGTTGCGCGAAGAGGGCCTCTGTGTCGGCGAAAACCAGCCCTATGCTTTCGATCCGCTCAGCGATTTCGCCATTCCGGAATATGGCCTCAAGCGCGGCCTGCCGCATATTTTGGTGGAAATGCGCAACGACCAGATTCGCAACGGTGATGATGTGGCGGCCTGGGCGGCGCGCCTCGCCCTACATCTGACGGCGGCGCTCGGCGATCCGGCGGCGCAACGGATCGAGTTCTTTTAGGGCATCTTTTTTTCTTAGTGTCCGTCCGGAAAGAAGTTGATTCGTTGGAATCGTTTGTGATTCTGTA
>CAJXFT010000281.1 GCA_913053235.1 uncultured Alphaproteobacteria bacterium | reverse complement strand
AGCCCGAAAGCGAGCGCCAAAATGGCGAGAAAAGCGCCGCCACCGGCCGCGATGGCGAGCATGTCTCCGCTTTCCATGGCTATACTCATGCGCCCGGCCCGATCATATTTCGAAGCGCGACATGGTGCGCATCACCATTACGCCGGTGAACTGGCTGATCAGCCCGCCGGCCATCAGCACCAGCCCGCGCGGGTCGTCGAAGAGCGGCAGAATGTAGGGCTGGTTGACGACAAACAGCACGGCAAACATGCCGAACGGCAGCAGGCCGACGATCCAGGCGCTGGCCCGCGCCTCGGACGAAAGCGCGCGCACCTTCAGCTTCATCGTTTGGCGGCGGCGCAGCATAAGGGAGAGGTTGGCCAGCGTCTCGGCGATGTTGCCGCCGGTCTCGCGTTGCAGCGACAGGCTGATGACGAGAAAATCGAATTCGGGAATTTTCAGGCGGCTGGCGGCCTCGCCGAGCGCTTCCTCGAGCGAGCGGCCGACGCGCATATTGTCGCTGACGCGGCGGAATTCCTCGCCGGCGGGCGCCGCCATATCGCGCCCGGCAAGGGAAATCGCCTCGGCCACCGGCAGCCCCGATTTCACCGTCCGCACCATCAAATCCACCGCCTCGGGCAAAAGCGCGAGAAACTTCGCCGTGCGCCGGCGCGTCAGCCAGCCGACCACCATATGCGGCACCCCGAGGCCGAGGACGGCGCCGCCGAAAAGGCAGAACAACAATTGCAGGCCGAACAATTGGCGCCCGACAAGCACCGCCGAGACCGCGATCAGCAGGCACAAAGCGGCATAGGCCCAGAGCGGGATGGCATATCCCGTGCGCTCGAGCTTCGCGGCCAGCGCATCCGGGCGCGGCACGATATGGCGCACCCAATGTTCCAGCCCGCGGCGGCCTTCCGTGCCGCCGCCGGCGCCCGCCTTGCGCAAGTTCACCGGCGCCGCTTCGGGCGCCGTTCCGGTGCGCGGCGCGCGAACGCGCGCGAGGCGGCGGTTTAACCGCGCCCGTCCGTCGCCGCCCCTGGCCAGCACCAATATCAGGCAAACGCCCAATGCCGCCACAAAAACGGCGCCGGTCAGAAGGTCGATATTCAAGAAGCCTGGCATGACAAGGTCTCGAGCAGCAGTTTGTCGAGCCCGAAATATTCGGCGCGGGGAAGGAAATAGGGCCTGAGGCCGCTCGATTCGAAGCGGCCGAGCTGGCCGCCCTCGGCGCCGGCATTCTTGCCGGTTTCGAACCACAACAGATCCTGCATGGTGATGACGTCCTCTTCCATGCCGACGATTTCGACGACGCGCACGACCCGGCGCACGCCGTCGCGCATGCGTGAAATCTGCACCACGAGATTGATCGCCGCGGCGGTCTGGGTGCGCACCGCGCGGCCCGAAAGCTTCACCCCCGACATCGCTATCATGTTCTCGAGCCGCGTCAGCGCCTCGCGCGGCGAGTTGGCGTGCACCGTGCACATCGAGCCGTCATGTCCGGTATTCATGGCTTGCAGCATGTCGATCACTTCGCCGCCGCGCACCTCGCCGAGGATGATGCGGTCGGGGCGCATCCTGAGCGCGTTTTTCAGCAGGTCGCGCATGGTGATCTCACCGCGCGATTCGAGATTGGCGGTGCGCGTTTCCAGGCGCACCACATGCGGCTGCTGCAATTGCAGCTCCGCCGCGTCCTCGATGGTGATGATGCGCTCGCCATGATCGATTCTCTGGGACATGGCGTTCAAAAGCGTCGTCTTGCCGGAACCGGTGCCGCCGGAGATCAGAATATTGAGGCGGCAGCGCGCCGCGATTTGCAGCAGAACGGCGATCTCGGGAGAGATGTTCCGCTGCCGCACCATGGTATCGAGGGTGATCTTCTTCTCGGAAAATTTGCGGATCGAGATCGTCGGCCCGTCGATCGCCAATGGCGGCACGATCACATTCACCCGGCTGCCATCGGCGAGGCGGGCATCGACCAGCGGCGTGGTTTCGTCGATGCGCCGGCCGATGCGGGTGACGATGCGGGTGGCTATATTGAGCACATGGGCATCGTCGCGGAAGCGCACGTCGGTCATTTCCAGCTTGCCGGCGCGCTCGACGTAAACCTGATCGGGGCCGTTTACCAGTATGTCATTGACGCTGCTGTCGAGCAGCAGCGGCTCGAGCGGCCCGAGGCCGAGCATGTCGTCGAGCAGCATGGCGACCAGCGCCTGCTGCTCCTTGCGGTTCAATTGCTGCTTGCGCTCGACCAGTATCTCGGCGACGAGATCGTAAATCTGGGCCTCGAGCTGTCCGCGTTCGAGCTGCGACGCCGCCGAGACATCGATGCGCTCGAGAAGGAGGGGCTGCACCATCAGCTTGGCGGCCGCCAGATCGACCTCGCCGGCGCCCGGCACCGCGCGCGCCGGCGCCTCGGGGGCAATGGCTTGGCTCAGGAGGCCATTGACCAGTTCCGTCACCAGGTCGCGCTGGGCGAGAAGGTCGAGGCGGGTGTTCGCCGCCGCCAGTGCCTCCGACACGGCGTCACCGACGAGGCGGGCCAGCTCGCGGCGCGCGCCGCTCTGCAATTGGCTCCGATCGATGGTTCCCTCGAGCCGCGCCCAGGCGCGCGCCTTGATCTGCTCAAAGGCGCTCGCCTCGGCATTTTCCGGGCTGGCGGATTGGCCCGGCGCCGCGCACGCCTCCGCCATGCCGTCGGTATTTTCCGCTGTGCTGGCGTCGAGCGTCACGAGCCGGCCGCTTTCCTGGAATTGCCGTCGGCGACGAGTTCCTCGGCCAGGCGGCGGATCGCCACGGTCGCCTTGCCGCGCTTGGCGCCGCGCGCCATCGGCTCGCCGGAATTGGCGCTGCGCCCGGCGGCTCTTTCGTCGAGCGGGATGCGGTGCGCCAAACCGCCTTCAAATCCGCGTATGAATTCACTGACGGCAAGCTGCCCGGCGCGGCCCGAGCGCACCATATTGGCGGCCAGTTTTATTTCGACTTCCGCCGCCGCCTCGCCGATCAGGCGCTTCAGGCGGTTGGCATCGCGCAAACCGATCAGAGACAGATCCGTCGCGATCACCACGTCGCGGACACCGGACAGCACCGCCAGGTGGCGCGTCAGCATGAAGCGCGGCATATCGATCACCACCCGATCGAAGCGCCCCCGCAAATGCTCCAACAGTGAAATCAAACCCTCGGTTTCGAAATGCGGCGGCGTATCGAGCGGCTCCTCGGCGGCGAACAGGAAGAGCCGCTCGCTTTCACGCACCATCGCCCGGTCGACGAACAATTCATCGACCCGGTCGGGGCTGTGCAGGGCCTCATAGAGGCCGTGCCCGGGCTCGGCATCGATGGCCAGCGCCAGGGTGCCGAACTGCAAATCGAGGTCGACCAGGGCGACGCGGCGCTTGAGCTCATGCGCGATAAGCCAGCCGGCATTGAGCGCCAGCGTGCTGGTGCCGACGCCACCGCGCGTGCCGGTGAATATCGTAACGCCGCCCGGCGCCGCGCCTTCGCCCTCCGCCGCCGGTTCGACGCGCGTGATCGCTTCGCGCAGACGGTATGGATCGAGCGGTTTGAGGATATAGTCCGCCGCCCTCGCCGCGATAAGGCTGTGCAACAGGTTGACATCGTTCTTGGCGCCGACGGCGATGATGCGGGTGGCGCTGCCGGTAACCCGGATGAGGTCGGCAATTTCGGCGCTCGGATCGAGCGAGTCGGCGATATCCACGACCAGCGTTTGCGGCGCCGGCACGACGCCGAGCGAGCGTACGCATTCGGCGATGCCGCCGCTCTCGACGGTGCTCGACGGCCAGCCCATCTCGGTGGCGACGCGGGTCAGGGTCTGGCGCGTGAACTCGTCCTCGGCGAAGGCGGCGAACGGCTCGCGCGGGTGGGCATCGAAA
>CAJXFT010000280.1 GCA_913053235.1 uncultured Alphaproteobacteria bacterium | reverse complement strand
GTCCCATGCGCGGATGAATATCAAAATTGCGATCGCCACGAGGGCGACGATGTAAATGAGATAGCGCGACAGCATGCCGGGCGTTCCTGCCTGTTCCCAGTGGATGGCGCCGCCTCGAAAAGCCGGCGCCGCGGCCACTGACCCCCTCTGATGAAGCGGCGCCCACAGACTCGCCGCTCAGGCTTCAGGATGACCCAGCTTGGCTGTAGTTTCCAGCTTTTGCATGCCGGCGAAGGGCGCGGGGCGGCGTATCAACGCTTGAGCGCGTCTTGCCGCGGTGATCAGGTCGGGCTCGGGTCGTCTTCCGGTTCGTCGCCGGCTTCCGTCACGATTTGCGAAAGCGCCTCGGCCAGCGCGGTGGCCAGCAATTCCTCCGGATCGAGCTCTTCGTCAAGCTCCTCGATGGGGTCGAGCACCACCGCGGCCAGGAATATCTGGTCTTCGCCGAGGAATTCGATTTCCAACATGCCGTTGACGATTTCCACTTCGATGGTCACGGCGCCGCCGATGCCTTCGCCGGCCTCGCCGTCTCCGGATTCGAAATCATCATCCGGGTCACCGCCGCCGGAAGGTTGCGGCGGCATGGCTTCGCGCACCGCCGCGAAAAATTCGCTGATGACCTCCGGATCGAGGTCGAGCTCCGTCAGATCGCCATTCTCGTCGAGCAGGAAGACATCGAAATCGCCCGACAGGAGAATTTCCTCGCCGGACGCCGTGGACGAGACGGTGAACGAGCCGAATGCTCCGGTATTCGAATCGGGCAGATTGAAAAAATTCTCGGTTCCGCCGTCGGCATCGACGTCGAAGCCGGGATTGGTGCCGCGAATCGCCGACATGGCGCGCGGCGTGCGCACGATCATGGCCTGCTCGTCCGTCGCCGCGATCTTCCCGGTCTTCATGGTGAACAGCCCGTCGAGGATGGAAATCGACAGACTGCCGCTGTTCTCGTCCGGGTTATAGACGAGGTCGTCGAGCACCATCTCGGCCTTGGCGGCCATGGCGACCGTCGTTTCGTCGCCGAGCAGGAGGCCGAGCGAGGAACCGGTGCCGGTTGCCAGCTTATCACCCTTGTAAAGCGGCGAGCCGAGGGCCAGGGTTTCGGTTTGGCCATCGACGCGCACCACGGTGGCGAAGCCGTCGACCGTATCGACGCGCCCGATGGGCTCGCCGTAGCGTGCGTTGCCGGCCATCACTTCCGGGTCGATACGCGGGAATTGCAGGCCCGTTTCGGAAAAATCGATATCTTCGCCGCCCAACGGCGAAGAGCCCTTCTTGCCGCTATCGAGAATCCAGTCGCTCGGATCCTTGGTCAGCACGCGCACCGTCTTGTCGTTGACCCGCACCCGGTTGCCGAACGGACGCGGAATTTTCGACCAATCTCCCAAATCGTCGGTGATCAGGGTGACGCGGTAGATACCGTTCGGAATCTCGGTGGTGAATTTTTTGACGCCGACGATGCCGTGCGCCACCACCGGCTTGTCGGTCGGCCGGCGCAGGCCCGACATTTCGCCGTCGCTTTCGACGCGTTCGTCATTGGTCGTGACGCGTTCATAGCCCGAAATCTGCTTGGAATCCGGCGTCGCGAAATCGAAGCCGATGGCGCTTTCGGGCAGACTGAAATCCTCGTCCTCCTCGAAGCGCGTGACATATTGCGCGTTGAGGGCGTCCGTTGCGGCGTCGGCGATACGCTCCGCGGCATCGACAAGGACGTCCGGGTCGCTGCCCAATTCGCGGATCATGTCGGCCGCCATTCTCGCCACGCCTTCGGCGTCGCGGCCGTTGGAGGCAAAATAGTCGGACAGCAATTCGATATCCGCGTCGCTGTCGCCGGTGGCGAGTTGCATCGCCTGTTCGGCTGAAATGGCGGTGCTGGTCTGGCCGCTGCCGACCAGCGCCTCGAACTCGTTGAGGTCCATCTCCTGGGCATGGATGATAGTGGTGCCGGCGAAAAACATCAGCGCCAGCGCAAGGCTTGCGGCCAGCGAGCGGTAGGAACCAAGGGAGTGGCGACACAACATGATAGCTATCCTGCTCTAATTTCGCTGTTGGGATCGATTGCCGAAAGCGCCTGTAGCTTGCGGCAAAAACATTACAATCCAATATCTTATGGCATTAACTTAACGCAAATCCTTATCCACGGCCAATCACCGGCCCGCAGCTTCATTGCGGTCCGATGACATCACATTGGTAGCATATGGGGACGATCGCGGTAAATGTCATCTGTCACAAACCATAAAGCGAACTAATTAAGTTAGCCTGAGCGCCGGGCGCGGCGGAAAATTTCATGCGGCGAAACTATGCGCTGTGCGCGGCTGTCGGTCTATGCTCTCTTATCGCGCTATTGTGCAATCGATTCCGGAGCGCCCATTATGGCCGATGCGTCCAAGACCGTTACCGCCGCCGTTCTGTTGATCGGCAACGAGCTCTTGTCGGGCCGCACCAAGGACGCCAATCTCAACTATCTGGCGCGCCAATTGAGCGCCATGGGCATCCGCCTCGCCGAGGCCCGCATGGTGGCTGACGGTGAGGCGGAAATCGTCGAAGCGGTCAACGCATTGCGCGCGGGTTATGATTATCTGTTCACCACCGGCGGCATCGGCCCGACGCATGACGATATCACCTGCGAATGCGTCGCCAAGGCGTTCGGGCTCGATTACGTCCTCAATGCCGAGGCGCACAGGATCCTCGAGGATTATTACGACGGTTCGGGGCGCGAACTCAACGAGGCGCGCCTCAGGATGGCCCATACGCCGCAAGGGGCGGAGCTGGTCGACAACCCGATCAGCCGCGCGCCCGGCTTCAGGGTCGAGAATGTCATCGTCATGGCCGGCATTCCCGCCGTCATGCGCGCCATGTTCGAAAGCATCGCGCCGCGCCTCGAAGGCGGCGCCAAAGTCGCCACGCGCGCCGTCGCGGTGCTGATGGGCGAGGGCGATATCGCGCGCCCGTTGAGCGAATTGCAGGCGCGCAACGAGAGTTTGGAAATCGGCAGCTACCCGTTCGTGCGCAAGGGCAGGTTCGGCACCACCCTGGTGCTGCGCGGCACCGATGCGGGCGCGGTGGACGCGGCGGCCGAAGAACTGAAGACCATGCTCACCGCCCTCGGCGCCACCCCGGAAGACGAGGCCGCCGTCTCCGACGGCAGTTGGCCCCGGCCGGAGGCGTAGCCGGAGGTCCCGACACAAGCCGGAGGCTTAGAACTTTGGACAGCAGCGCCAAAGACGCCTAATTTGCAATCCGGAGCCCGCGTGGCGGAACTGGTATACGCGACGGACTTAAAATCCGTTGGCCTAACGGCCATGGGAGTTCAAGTCTCCCCGCGGGCACCAATCTTTTCAATGAGTTAACGGCGGATTGCTGAATCGCCGTTTTCTTTTAGGCTCCGTATAGGCACAAGAATGATAAATCCAGCCCTGTAGCTGCCAAGACGATCCGCTATGGCAGCGTGCGCTATTGCACCCGAATTACGGTTGAATTGAGATACCTATGAATCCGAAGAGGTTGCTTCAAGGCATCGCGCATCGAGGGCTAAAGACGTACTGAACAGCCTAATCGGCAGCGGCCTAATCAACAAAAATGAGGGGGGGTTGTTTTCCCTTAAATCACCTTCACCGGATCACCTCCCGCACGCTCCCCCATAGGGGGTAGCGGTGCGGATCGGTGCGGTGATCTGCAACTATCCTCACCGTTTCGGTGAATTCGGTGAAATCGGTGGTGGCTGATACCCCCCTTATTGGAGTCACAAACCATGTCAAAACAAATTACCTGCTACCAGATCTTTAGAGATAGTCAGGCTGAACGGGCTAAGTATCCGCTGCATCTAGGAGAATACAAGCTTCGAGATCGACAATGTGGTAGCGCGCACAGGCGCCGGCGCACCGCAATTGGCGCTCAAC
>CAJXFT010000279.1 GCA_913053235.1 uncultured Alphaproteobacteria bacterium | reverse complement strand
CGTTCGCCGGCTACTACCTGGCGGCGGAGATCTACGCCTACAGCCAGCAGATGGGCATCACGCTGATGGGCGGCATCTTCGCCTGGCTGTTCATCATCCAGGCGGTGCTGATCGGCACCCTGTTCCTGTCGGCCAACTATTATCTCTGGTGCGGCATGGGGCGGAGCGACGGCGCCGAGCGCTACAACAAATACATCAAATGGCTGGCGCTCGGCATTGTCGGCGCCTTCCTGGTGTGGTTCACGCCGCACACGCTGGTGCTGACCAATGCCGAGCTCAAGGCGCTGGGCGGCCCCTATCACAAGATCCTCGGGCCGCTCGGCATCATGCCGGCCAAGAACACGGCGGTGAATGTGATGATCGTCCTCACCGCGCTGAGCTTCATGTATTACCGGCGCTCCAACAAGATCGCCACGGTGTCCTGGGTGGCGATCGGCAACGCCGCGCAGGTGGCGCTGTTTACCGCCGGCCTGTTCAACATATTTTTCCTCGGCATCTATCACGGCTATTTCACCAACACCGTCTACAAGGTGGCGGCATCGATTCCGCAGGTGATGACGACGCTGATCATCATCGTCGCCTCGATGGTGCTCGACCGATTCATCTACCGCGGCGCGCGCGAGGTCGCGCCGCTGCGCTGGGGCCGCGTGCCGGTGCGCGCGCAATATGCGCTGTTTCTGCTCGCCGTCGCCTTCACCTGGCTGATGGGGCTGATGGGCTATATCCGCTCAGGGATTCGCCAGCATTGGCACGTCAAGGACGTCTTTCGCGACGCCTCCGTCGATGCCCAAACGCCGACCATGGGCTACGCCGCCAATATCGTTTCGCTCGGCGTCATCATCTTTTTCGTCATGGTGATATTCGTCTTTTGGCTGAGCCAGGTGAGCGGCAAGAAGACCGTCGCGCCCGGCTATTGGAAGACGGGGTGATCGGGCGGTGCGCAATCTATCCAAAACCATCTTCTTCTCGCTGCTGGTGATCTTTGCCTTTGCCGGCTTTGCCAATTTCGTCGTGCCGCAGCTCCAGCCGGCGCCGCCGCCGAAGGAAGAAGTGCTCGACCTCAGCGCCATGACCATGGATCAGTTCGTCGCCCTCGGCGGCCGGCTGGTCGAAGGCAAGGGCACTTGCACGCTGTGCCACAACGAGGTCGGTGGCCGCGCGCCGCCGCTGATCGAGGCGGTGGCGCTAACCTCGGAGCGGCTCGCCGACGCACGCTACGAGGGCAGCGCTTCGGACAGCGAAAGCTATCTCTACGAATCCATGCTCGAGCCCTCGGCTTTCGTGGTGGCCGGTTTCGGCAAGGCCGGCTCGGGCGATACCGAGAGCCCGATGCCCGACGTGTCGGGCGGCAGCATCCGTATGAACGAGGCCGAAATCCTCGCCGTCATCGCCTATCTGCAGGATATGGGCGGCGAGGAGATCAGCGTCGAGATTCCCGAAGATGCCGGCGCCGCCGCCGAAGAGGAAGAGGAGGACGGCGAGGGCCGCGAGCCGTTCGCGACGGTGGAAGAGATCCTCGACGAATTTACCTGCGGCGCCTGCCATATGGTGGCCGGCGAGGAAGGCGATCTCGGCCCCGACCTCAACGCCATCGGCAGTGCGCGGGCGCATGATTACCTGCGCCGCGCGATCCTCGATCCCAACGCCGATATCGCCGAGGGCTATGAGGCCGATCTCATGCCCGACGATTACGGCGAGCAGCTGTTCGCCGGCGAATTGGAGATGCTGATCGAATATCTCGCCGCTCAGCAGGGCGAGCCATGATATTGCGGCGCGTGAAAATTCCGCTGCTGCTGCGCGCCGTGCTGACGCTGGCCGGTTTCTATGGCGCTTTCCGCATCGTTTTCGACGTCATTCTGGGCGAGCTGATCCCGGCCAGTCTGCTCACCATGTATATGTTCTTCGTCGCCGCCGGCGTGTTCATGGTGTTTACCTTCACCGAGAAAGGCACGCGCGAGCTGCTGGCGCCGATCAAGGCGCTGGTCGAGGATCCGACAAAAAAACTGCTGCGCAATATCGTCTTCGTCATTGTGCCGGTGGCGCTCGGCGCGATCGTCTGGCAGGCCAGCATGCCGAGCTTCGAGGCGCCGGTCGAATTGCGCTCGATCCACCCGGCGCCGCCTTCGAGCGTCAAGGCGTTCGGCAAGAGATTCGATATGCGCACGCTGAAGAATCCCTACCGCGTCCTCGAGAAAGAAGATCCCGAGCGATTCGCCGAACTGGTCGGCGAGGGCGCCAAGGTCTATATCGAAAATTGCCAATATTGCCATGGCGACAAGCTCGACGGCGCCGGCCCCTATGCCGAGGGACTCAATCCGGTGCCGATCAATTTCCAGGATGTCGGCACCATCGCCCAGCTTCAGGAATCGTTTCTGTTCTGGCGCATCGCCACCGGCGGGCCGGGCCTGCCCAGCGAGGCGGCGCCGTGGATCTCCTCGATGCCGGTATGGCAGAATTTCCTTACCGAGGATGAAATCTGGCAGGTTATTCTTTTCCTCTACGACTATACCGGACACCGGCCGCGTTCATTCGAGAGCGAAGAAAGCCACGACAGTGGCGGGGATCACTGATGAGCGCGGCACGTAACAGTTTCGCTCTCGCCTGCCTGATCATGCTCGCCGTGATTTGGCTGCCTTCCCAGGTGCGGGCGCAGAGCGGCGACGCCGACAATGGTGAGGCCCTCTATTTCCAGCGTTGCGTCGGCTGCCACGGCGATGAGGGCGATGGCCTCGGCCCGGCGGCCGAGCGGCTCAATCCGCCGCCGCGCGATTTCACCCTCGGCCAGTATAAATTCAAGACCACCGGCTTCGACGATATCGTGCCCAATGACGCCGATCTGACGCGCATGATCTCCGACGGCATGCCGGGCACCGCCATGCCCGGTTGGAGCGATGTGCTGAGCGATCAGGATATCCTCGATCTCACCGCCTATATCAAGATATTCGCCGCCCTCGACGAGGAAGAGCCGAGCGATCAGGTCGATTACGGCAGCCAGATCGCGACATCGCCGGAGAGCATCGCCACCGGCCGCGAGCTGTTCCTGAAGGACGACAGATGCGCCGAATGCCATGGCCAGTCGGGCCGCGGCGACGCGGTCAAGAAGCTCAAGGACGACAATGGCGAGCGCACATGGCCGCGCAATCTGACCAAGCCATGGACGTTCCGCGCCAGCAACGATGCGAAAGACATATTCACGCGCATCTCGGTCGGCATTCCCGGCACCCAGATGCCTTCATTCGCCGATCCCGTGAGCAAGAAAAAACTCACCATCGAGGAGCGCTGGCACGTCGCCAATTACGTCGCCTCGCTGGCCGAGACCGAGAAAGTGGTGGCGCCCGAGAACACCGTCGTCAAGGCGCTCAGGGTGAGCGATGCGCTGCCGACCTCGCCCGAAGACGCGCTGTGGGACACGGCCGAGTCCGCCACCTTCTATCTGGTGCCGCAGATCATCGCCGAGGAGCGTTTCTTTACCCCGGCCAACGATACCGTTACGTTACGCGCATTGTTCGACGATGAAACGCTGGCCCTGCTCGTCGAATGGGACGACCGCACCAAAAGCATACCGGGCGACGCCAAGGCGGAGAGCATCGCCGATCCCGGCATGAGCGAGGACGCCGTCGCCGTGCAGTTCCCGGTGACGATTTCGGCGGGCATGGAAAAGCCTTATTTCCTGTTCGGCGACGTCTCGCATCCGGTCAATCTGTGGCGCTGGTCGAGCGGCACCGCGGAGGCGCCGCAAACCGTCTCGTTGCTCGACGCGAACGGCATGCAGGATATCGCCGCGCGCGACGAGGCGCCGGCCGGCATGGCCGGCGAAGGCGTCTGGCGCGACGGCACCTGGCGCGTCGTGTTGCGCCGCGCACTGGTCACCGGGGACGGGGAGAACGACACCCAGTTCGCCGACGGCGCGCTGATCC
>CAJXFT010000278.1 GCA_913053235.1 uncultured Alphaproteobacteria bacterium | reverse complement strand
CCGTACGTACGGTGGTGTGGGAGGACGGCGGGAGATATCCCGCCTCCTACCCGATTCGGCGGATGGCGCGGATCGAACGCGCTTCACTTGCCGATAGGCCGGTGATACGGTTTTTGTGGCTGAATCCGGCAGAATACCCGCAAAGGGGCCGCGCAATTGGGGAGGAGCAAGGCGATGAAGTTCGAATGGAAGAAGGGGACGCCGGTTCTTTGGGAAGAATTCACCTGGGAGGAAGTCGAGGAGTATGTCGATCACTGCAACATGGTGATCATCCCGGTCGGCGCGACCGAGCCGCACGGCCCCCATCTGCCATTGATGACCGACACGGCGCAGTCTTATGAGATCTGCAAACGGGTTTCCGCCAATACCGGCGTTCCGGTCATTCCGCCCGTCGCCATCGGCATCTCGCAGAGCCACGGGAATTTCCCGGGCACGCTTTGGGTGCGGGTCGATACCATGATCAGCCTGCTCTACGACCTCTGCACCTCGCTCTACCAATCGGGGGTGCGGAAATACTTTTTTATCAACGGCCACATGTACAATGACTGGGGCATCAAGGGCGTGCGCGACCATTTTCGCTGCGACTATGACGATGTCCAGATCACGACGCTAAACTATTGGCAGGCCGCCGATACCCGCTTCGCCGAGGATTGCCCGCAGAAAAAACACATCCATGGAAATTTCGGCGAGACGTCGCAATTGTTGGCGCTCAGGCCCGACCTGGTCAAGATGGACCGCGCCGAAAACACCGCCGATTTTTTCACGCTCTTCGATTATCGCTTCGACCAGGTCTCGAAAAACGGCGTGATCGGCGAAAACGCAACCGGTGGCACGGCGGAGGCCGGCGAAATCATGCTCGGCCAGTTCGAGGAGAAAATCACCGAGCTGGTTAAACTGGGGCTGGCGGAGAAAATACCTATTCCGGGCGGCTATCAGAGAAAAAACAAATCGATCGTCGAAAAGCGCCGCAGCTGGAGCAGGTAACCGCGATACAGACGAAGGGACAAGCGCATGGCGAAAGTTCAGAACGTTGGCGTTCACCGCATTCCGATGTCATCGCCGAGCGACGTCTCGGGCATCGAGGCGTTGATCGAGAGCGGCGATATCAAACCCGAAAACATCGTCGCCATCGTCGCCAAGACCGAAGGCAACGGGCTGGTCAACGATTTCAGCCGCGGCTTCTCGGAACTCTCGCTCAAGGTGCTGTTGTCGGAGCGCATGGGGGTGTCCCGCGAAGATGTCGCCGACCGCATTTCGATGGTCATGTCGGGCGGTTGCCCGGGCCTGATGAGCCCGCATTTCACGATCTTCACTGCTGAATGGCTGGACGGCGAGGAAAGCGCCGACAAGCGGCTCGCGGTCGGCGTCGCCTATTCGCGCGACCTTCTGCCCGAGGAGATCGGCCGCATGGGCCAGATCGAGGTCGTCGCCGAGGCGGTGCGGGAAGCGACCGCGAACGCCGACATCGGCGATGCCGCCGATATCCATTTCGTCCAGGTGAAAAACCCGCTCCTCACCAAGCCGCGCATCGCCGACGCCAAGGCGCGCGGGCAAACGGTGGTGACCGAGGAAACCGGCGTCACCTATCACGGCTCGATGTGCTATGCCAATGACGCCTCGGCGCTCGGCGTCGGGCTCGGCACCGGCGAGATCCCGCGCGACAAGTTGAACGACGATATGGTGCGCAAGGATTTCTCGCTTTATTCGAATGTCTCCTCGACCTCGTCGGGCGGCGAGAAATCGCGCGCCGAAGTCGTCGTCATGGGCAACTCGGCCAAATCGGTGAGCCCGTTCAGGATCGGCCACAGCATCATGAAGGATCTGGTCGATGCGAACGGCGTCAAGGATGCCCTGCGCAGCGCCGGCCTCGACTTCGCCTGTTGCCCTTCCGAGGCGGATCTCGAGAGGGTGGTAAACGTTCTCGCCAAGGCCGTCGTGCCGAGCCACGGGCAGGTCCGCGGCAGGCGCTTCGCCATGCATGACGATTCGGATATCAGCACCAAGCCGGCGCGCGCCGTCGGCAACGCGGTGATCGCCTCGGTCATCGGCGACACCATGAACTATGTCTCGGGCGGCGAGGTCGATTCGCATTCCGGGCCGCCCGACGGCAACCCCGTCGCCGCCATCATCCGCGTCTAGACCGGTTGGAAACGCACCATGTCATTCGAGCTCTTCGTCAACGGCACCCTGATGCGCGGCCTGGCGCTGCACGGCAATCTCGCGGGCACCGAGTTTCTCGGCGCGGCGGTAACCGAGCCGGTCTACCGCATCTATTCGATCAATGATGTGCATCCCGGCATGTTCGAGGTCGAGGAAGGCGGCGTCGCGGTGAAGGGCGAGGTCTATCTGGTGCCGGAAGATGTCTGGGCCGCCATCGAGGCCGGCGAGCCGCCAAATCTCTATCGCGGCGAAGTCAAGCTGGCGGACGGCCGGCGGCCCTTCGGCATCCTCTATCCGCGTGAGTTGGCCGAGGGCAAACATCGCGATATTTCCGGGTTCGGCGACTGGCGCGCCTATATGGACGATGCCGGCGGCAAGAGCTAATTCGCCCTAGCGGCGGCGCATCGAGACGAAATTGACCAGCACCAGGCTGGCGCCGATCAGTACAAGCGCCGCCCAGATCCAATAGCTGTGCGCTTCGTTGAACAGCCAAATTCCCAATCCCATGGCGGTTAAGGTGACGATATAGTTCACCACCGAGAAGAAAACCGGCCCGGCGCGCTTGATCAGCTCAAAGATCAGATAGAAGGAAAGCGCGTTGTTGGCCATCGCCGCGACGGTTGCCCAATGGCCGTCTCCGAAGGTGCCTTCGAAGGCCCACCATTCGTCGGTCACCGCCATGACGGCCAGCATGGAGACGGTGGCGGCGAACATCAGGCCGCCGGCGAGCTGCACCGAATCGCCCTCGGGCGGGCGCAGAAGCGCGACGCAGATGGCGTTCAACGCATAGCACAAGGGTGCCACCAGGCCGAGCGCGACCCAGCCCAACATGGCCGGCTCGGGCAGGCTGGCCTTGGGCAGCAGCACCAGCAGCAAGCCGGCGAGCCCGAGCAGAATGCCGAAAAAACGGATGATTCGGAAGCTGTCGAGGCGAAACATCAGAGCCAGCGCGTAAATGGTGACCGGAACAAGCGACAGGCCGAGGCCGAGGATTCCGGTCGGCACCTTGTCGGCGACGAAGGCGAATATCAGATAGGGAATGGTCAGGTTGAGCGAGCCGGCGACGAAATAGATGCGCCAATGCGCCCAACTGAGCGGCGGAAAGCTGCTCAGCGTAACCGCCAGGATCAGCAGGATGACGCAGCCGCCGAATGATTGCCAAAACACATAGGGGATGAACGGCACGCCATTGTCGGTGGCGACGCGGTTGAGCACCAGCACCAGGGCCAGCGACAGCCCGAGCACGAACAATATAAGAATGGCGGCGGCGCCCGGGTTCCGCCACGCCGCCTGGGCCGCGCCGGCGTTGTCGTCAGTCATGAAATTTTTTCCGCAACGTTCATGCTCAACCCGCCTTGCCGCGGTTGACCAGATAGAGGCCGGCCAGCACCAGGGCGATCGCCAGCCACACCCACAACGTGTGGCTCTCGTTGAATATGGCGATGCCGAGCGCCACGCCGACCAGCATCGAAATATAATTGACGCCGCCGAAGAACACCGGGCCGGCGAGGCGGATGACCTCGAAGATCAACACCAGGAGCAGCGCATTGTTGAGCATGCCGCCGACGGTTGCCCAATGACCGATGCCGAATTCGCCGCCGAAAGCCCACCACTGGCCGCTCACCGCCATGATCGCCAGCATGATAGCGGTGGCGGCGACGAGCAGGCCCGAGGCGAGGGAAAGCGAGGTCGTCGCCGGCGGGCGCATCAGCGGCACGAGAACCGCGCGCAGCGCATAGCTGAAGGTGGCCACCAGG
>CAJXFT010000277.1 GCA_913053235.1 uncultured Alphaproteobacteria bacterium | reverse complement strand
TGGTGCAAATCACATAGTAGCGCTCGGTATCGATCGTCTTGCCCGGGCCGACCATATGCTCCCACCAGCCGCCGCGCCCGCTGAGGGGATGCGGCCCGACGACGAATTGATCGCCGGTCAAGGCATGGCAGACGAGAATGGCATTGGATTTTTCGGCGTTGAGGGCGCCGTAGGTCTGATAGGCGAGCGCGAAGGGGCCGAGCAGGCCTTGCGAATCCAGGCGCAGCTTTTTGTCGGCTCCGAGTTCGACGCGAAAACCGTCGGCCGAGTTGGCCGCCGCCGCATGCGTCGCGAAAGATTGGCGATTCGTCATCCTGCTGCTCAATACAGCAAATAAATCCAATAGTTAAATATTATACCTCGCGGCAGCGCCGCCAACCCATCCGAATCACCGGGGCGAATCACCGGGGCGAATCAGCCATGAGTCCTGTGATTTGGTGCGCCGGGCGGCCGATGTTAGCCTGTTCCGATGTTCCTCTTTTCAGCTCTGTTCGGGCGCTCGCGCGAGGTGCGGCGGCTCGATGACGCGCTGCGCGCCGCCGGCCTGCATCCCGCCCTGATGCCGGATGCGGTGAAGATCGCGGCGCTCAAGCTGCTCCGCGAAGCCGGTCACGGGGCCAGCCCGGAGCCCGCGGCCTGTCGCCTCGCGGCGGAGATGCTCAGCTATTGCATATTGGGTGGCCAGGGGTTCGAGGACGAGAATGGCCGCGCCCCGGCGCTGACGCTGGAGGCGCGGCTCGAGGCGGCGCTCGATGCCGGCGACAGCCTCGATGCGCGCCTCATATTGCTCGCCCTTCACGCCCGCCTCATCCAGGGCTCCGTCGTCGATCGCTACGATCTCGGCGCCACCTTCATGCCCTGACAAATCCGCCGCTATGTTAATGTTTTCTTTGATTTTGTTTCCCGCTTGGACTACCACTTCCCCTTTCCAATTCAGCGCCGCGCGGAATCATGACCGGTTCAGACAAGGGCGAGCCTTCGCTCAATTCTCTTCGCCGCCAGATCGACGAGATCGATGACCATATCCACGATCTCCTGATGCGCCGCATCGAGGTGGCGCGCCGCATCGGCGAAGAGAAAAGCCAATCGCGCGACGTGCCGTATCGCCCGGCGCGCGAGGCCAGGATCATGCGCCGCCTGGCGGCGCGCCATCACGGCATATTCCCGTTCCCCGTCGCAGTGCGCATTTGGCGCGAGATCATCGCCGCCTCGCTCGGCGTCGAGGGAAAGTTCGTGGTTTCGGTCTATGTGCCGGAACCGCTGCAGGCCGGCCTCGCCTATCTCACCCTGGCGCGGACCTATTTCGGCTGCCAGACCCCGCTCCTGCAGGCGCAGACCGAAGCCGGCGTGCTCAGGGCGGTGCGCGACGGCAAGGCCGCGGTCGGCGTGCTGCCGATCGCCTCGGACATACATACGGCACGCGCCTCGGCGGAACCCTGGTGGTATACGCTGACCGCCGGCAGCGGCGCGCGGCCGAGTATCGTTGCCGTGCTGCCATGGCTGACCAGCGCCGAGGCCGGTGGCGACGAGCCGCGCGCGATGGCGGTGGCGCGCGTCAAACCGGAGGCCTCGGGCGAGGATATTTCCCTCATCGCTCTCGAATCGACGGAAGATATCAGCCGCGACCGCATCCGCAAGGAAGCCGAGAATGCCGGCCTGTCGCTGGACTGGGCGGCGACCTGGACGCATGGCGAACAATCGACGCGCTGGCAGCTTGCCGAGGTCGAAGGTTTTGTCGCCGAATCCGATCCCCGCCTGGCCAGCCTGGCCGGCGCGCTTGAGAGAGAGGTGACGCGTTTCGTGAATTTGGGCTGCTATGCCAAACCGGGCAACGGGACGGAGGTCTGACGGCGGCGCCGCGCCTGGCGGTTGGCGCAATTTGCCGTGCTGAATATGTCATGAACAATCGAACATCTCATCCGACGCCACGACCGGGAATCATGGGGATCTCGCCCTATGTGGCCGGGCGATCCTCGCTCGCCGGCCAGCAAAACGTGATCCGCCTGGCCTCCAACGAATCGGCGCTCGGCCCGAGCCCGCGCGCCACCGCCGCGTATGAGGCGCACGGCGCTTCGCTGCACCGCTACCCCGATGGCGGCGCCGCCGACCTGCGCGCCGCGCTCGGCGCCCTCAACGGCATCGATGCCGAGCATATCGTATGCGGCAGCGGTTCCGATGAAATCATACAATTGCTGACCAAGGCCTATGCCGGCCCCGGCGACGAAGTGCTCTACAGCCGGCATGGCTTTCTTGTTTACGAGCTCGCCGCGCGCGCCGTCGGCGCGGCGCCGGTGGCGGCGCCCGAGACCGATCTATGCGCCGATGTCGACGCCCTGCTCGCCCATGTCACGGAGAAAACGCGGCTTCTTTTCCTCGCCAACCCCAACAACCCGACCGGCAGCTATCTCTCGGCCGAAGAATTGCGGCGGCTGTGGAACGGGCTGCCGGAAAATATCGTTCTCGTCATCGATGCGGCTTACGCCGAATTCGTCGGCGCCGCCGACTACGACGCCGGCGCCGATCTCGTCGGCAGGGCCGAGAATGTGGTGATGACGCGGACCTTCTCGAAAATTTACGGCCTGGCGTCGCTGCGCCTCGGCTGGTGTTACGCCAGCGCCGCGGTGATCGATGTGATGAACCGCGTGCGCGGCCCGTTCAACGTCACCGGCCCGGCGCTCGCCGCCGGCCTGGCCGCGCTCGAAGACCAGGAACATGTCGACAAGGCGCGCCGCCACAACGATAAATGGCTGCAGCGCCTCGACGCCGAGCTGAAAAATATCGGCATCACCGCGCTGCCCAGCGTCGGCAATTTCGTGCTGCTGCGCTTCGCCGAAGACGGCGGCCGCGATTCGAAGGCGGCGGATGCGTTTCTCACCGGGCGCGGAATCCTGGCCCGCAATGTCGACAATTATCACCTGCCCGATTGCCTGCGCGTCACCATCGGAAAGGACGCCGAGATGGATGCACTGCTTGCCGCGCTCACCGAATTCATGGCCTGAATCATGACCGATGAAATCATGTTCGAGCGCGTCGCGCTGATCGGCATCGGCCTGATCAACTCTTCCATCGCGCGGCTCATGAAACGCGACGGCCTGGCGCGCGAGATCGTTATCTATTCGCGCCGCCAATCGACCCTGGACAAGGCGATGCAGCTCGGCCTCGCCGAGCGCGCCGAAAGCGATCTCGGCGCCGCCGTCGAGGCTGCCGATCTGGTGGTCCTCGGCGCTCCGGTGGGCGCCAATGCCGCCATCGCCGAGGCGATCGGGCCGCACCTGAAGCCGGGCGCCATCGTCAGCGATGTCGGTTCGGTCAAATCCGCCGTCATCCGCGACGTCGCGCCGCATCTGCCCGCCGGCGTCCATCTGGTGCCGGCCCATCCGGTGGCGGGCACCGAGTTTTCCGGCCCGGAAGCCGGTTTTGCCGAACTCTTCGAGAACCATTGGTGCATTCTCACCCCACCCGAGGGCTGCGACGCGGCGGCGCTGGAAAAGATCGCCGAATTCTGGCGCCGCGCCGGCTCCACCGTCGATATCATGGACGCCGCCCATCACGACAAGGTGCTGGCCATCACCTCGCATCTGCCGCATCTCATCGCTTACAACATCGTCGGTACCGTCGCCGATATCGAACTCGTGACTGACCGCGAAGTGGTCAAATATGCCGCCGGCGGGTTTAGCGATTTCACCCGCATCGCGGCTTCGGACCCGGAAATGTGGCGCGATGTGTTTCTCAACAATCAGGAAGCCGTCTTGGAAATGCTGGGCCGCTTCACCGAGGATCTGGCGGCTTTGCAGCGCGCCATCCGCTGGGGTGACGGAGAAGCGCTGGAAGAGCTTTTCACGCGCACGCGCGCCATCCGCCGCGACCTCATCGAGGCCAAACAGGTATAGCGCGCCGGCCTTTTAAACCGTGGCGCCGAATATCGCTAGAGCATGTCAGGTTCGCTTGCGCTCACCCGCCACGCTCTATCTCTTTGGGTG
>CAJXFT010000276.1 GCA_913053235.1 uncultured Alphaproteobacteria bacterium | reverse complement strand
GCCATGGCGTCATAGGCGAGACCGGCCGGGTCGCCGCCCTCGCCGTCGCGCGCCACCACCGGGCAGCCGGTGCGCTCGCCCCAGATTTTCAACTGCTCGACCGCCGCGGCGCGGAAGGTATCGCCCGCCGCCAGCATCACCGTCAGGCCGTCGGCGCGGAACTGGCTGGCGAGCTTGCCGATGGTGGTGGTCTTGCCGGTGCCGTTGACCCCGGCGACCAGCACGACATGCGGCTTGGCCCCGGCGATGAAGGGAAAGGGCTGTGCCACGGGTTCGAGAATGGCGGTGATTTCGTCGGCCAGCGCCGAGCGGATCTCCTCCTCGCTGACTTCTTTGCCGAATTTTTCCTTGGCCAGCGCCTGGGTCAGCTCGGCCGCGGTGGCGGCGCCCATATCGCCGAGGATGAGCAGCTCCTCGAGCTCCTCCAGCGCTTCATCGTCGAGCCGCCCGCGCGCGAAAATGCCGCCGATGCCGCTGCCGAGATTGGCCGAGGTGCGGCTCAGGCCCGCCTTGAGGCGGGACAACCAGCCGCTCACGGGGCGGCCTCGGCGATCAGCATTTGGCCGTCGCGCCTGAGCGCGCGCGCGGCGATGACCTCGCCCGGCGCGGCGCCGGCCAGGGATACCGGCGCGTAATGGGCGCTGCGCCCACTGTCCGCCTTCTCGACGAGAATCTTCTGTTCCTTGCCGACCTGGCCATCGAGAAAGCGCCGGACGGCGCCGTCTCCGGCGGCACGCAAGCGCGCCGCGCGCTCGCGCACGAGGTCACGCGGCAGTTGCGGCATGCGCGCCGCCGGCGTGCCGTGGCGCGGCGAATAGGGGAACACATGCAGCCAGGTCAGGCCGGCTTCCTCGACGAGGCTTAAGCTATTGGCGAACATCTCTTCGCTCTCGCTCGGAAAGCCGGCGATGAGATCGGCGCCGATGGCGATATCCGGGCGCAAGCGGCGCAGCTCGCCCGCCAGGCGGAGGAAGCCAGCGCGCCGGTGGCGCCGCTTCATGCGCTTCAGGATCATGTCGTCGCCGGCCTGGACGCTCAAGTGGATATGCGGCATCAGGCGCGGCTCGGAACCGATAAGGTCTTTGAGATCGCCGTCGATCGCCGCCGGATCGAGCGATGAGAGGCGCAGGCGCGCCAGCTCCGGCACGGCCTTCAAGAGACGCCGCGCCGCCGCGCCGAGGCTCGGCGCGCCGGGCAGATCGCCGCCGTAGGAGCTTAAGTCGACGCCGGTCAGCACCAGTTCGCGGGTGCCGCCATCGACCAGGATGCGCGCCTGGGCGGTGATTTCGCCGAGCGCCAGCGAGCGGCTCGGGCCGCGCCCGTAAGGGATGATGCAGAAGGTGCAGCGGTGGTCGCAGCCGTTCTGGACCTGGACCAAGGCGCGCGCCCGGCCCTCGAAGCCCTGGATCGGATGCGGCGCCGTCCGGCGCACCGACATGATGTCGCTGACCTCGACGGCGCTCTCGTTGTCCGGCAGGAAGCTCGCCGCCGCGAGCTTTTCGGCGTTGCCGATGACGCGGTCGACCTCGGCCATGGCGGCGTAGCGCTCGGGATCGATCTGCGCCGCGCAGCCGGTGACGATGATGCGCGCCTCGGGCCGCTCGCGGCGCGCGCGCCGGATCGCCTGGCGGGTCTGGCGCTCGGCCTCCGCCGTCACCGCGCAACTGTTGACGATCACCGCGTCGCCAAGGCCCGCCGCTTCGGCATGGCCGCGCATGATTTCCGATTCGAAGGCGTTCAGGCGGCAGCCGAAGGTGATGATCTCGGGCGCCCTCACAACAGCATCCCCATGAAGCTGGTCGCCACCGGCCCGGTCATGCGGACGTGACCGTCCTCCAGCCACTCGATCTCGAGCGCGCCGCCGTCGAGCGTCACGGTGGCGGCGCGCCCGGTCAGGCCGCGCCGCGCGGCGGCGACCAGGGCGGCGCAGGCGCCGGTGCCGCAGGCCTTGGTCAGGCCGACGCCGCGCTCCCATACGCGGAGGCGAATCTGCCCGTCGCCAATCACTTCGGCGACTCCGATATTAGCGCGCTCGGGGAACAGGGCATCACTCTCCAACTCGGGTCCGAGCGCCGCCAAATCCACCGCATCGGCGGCATCGACGAAGAATACCGCGTGCGGATTGCCCATATTCACCGCCACCGGAGCGCTCAGTTCGCCGAGCGCAAGATCGAGCGCAAGGGTATCCATCTCTCGCGCCAGCGGAATTTCATCCCACCCGGTCCGCGCTTCGCCCATATCGACGGCGACCCGTCCGGCACCGGCGGCCTCGGCGCGCAACAGCCCGGCCGCCGTCTCGATGACGGCCTCCGATGAACCGCTTTCGCTCATCAGAAAGGCGGCGACACAGCGCGCGCCGTTGCCGCACGCCGCAACCTCGCCGCCATCCGCATTCCAGATGCGCATGAAAGCGTCCGCTTTGGCCGATTGCGGCGCCCGTATCTCCAAAAGCTGATCGCAGCCGACACCCAAACGACGCTCGGCAATCGCCCGCACCCGCGCCGAATCGAGCGCGACATCACGCCCACGCGCATCGACGACGACAAAATCATTGCCGAGGCCATGCATCTTGATAAAGGAAAGCTCGCTCATGCAGCGGGTTATAGGGCCGAGTGGGTCTTTCGGTCCATAATTATTAGCGCGCGGGAATTTGTGACGGGCGCGCCGGGCAAGTTGAATTGACACCCGACAGGTGACAGTTTACGATCCAACCGTGATTGTTTCGTTTCGCCATCGTGGTTTGAAAGCGCTCTACGTGGGGCGAACAATGCGCTAGGTATCGCCCGAACATATCGTCAAATTGAGGGATATTCTGGCGCTTCTTGACAACGCGCGGAAGGCGGAAGATATGGCTCTGCCCGGAATGAACCTGCACCCGCTCAAGGGCACACTCAAGGGGCATTACGCCGTATCCGTTTCGGGGAATTGGCGGGTCACGTTTCGCTTTGAGGGCGGCGATGCCCGCGATGTCGATTATTTGGATTACCATTGAGGAGTTGAATCATGGCCATGCAGAACCCGCCGCACCCCGGTGGAATCGTGCGCCGGGAGTGTCTGGAGCCGCTTGGGCTTTCGGTCACCAAGGCGGCCCGGGCGCTCGGCGTGACGCGCCAGGCTTTGTCGGAATTGGTCAACGGCAAGTCGGGCATATCCATCGATATGTCGATTCGTCTCTCCAAGGCGTTCGGCTCGACGCCGGAGACATGGCTTGGAATGCAAATGGCCCATGATCTTTGGCGGGCGCGGGGGCGGGCCAGCGAGATCAAGGTCAAACGCATCAAGGCCGCCTGAGCAGACTGCAACGCGGTTCAAACGGCCATTGCGCCGAACGGGTCAGCCTCTCACCGGGACCAAATGGCCATCGACGAATTCATAGAAGTCCGGGTTCCGTTCAGCCACGAGGCCAATTAAGTCATCCAGGATTTGCGCCATTGGAATTTCTGTTTCGGGATGTCCGACTTCGTAAGCCTTCACATCAACATTCGACGGGGACGCGTCAAGCAGCAACAGGTACATCTTCTCATACTGCTCGTCGCGACCCGCCGGATCATCCCGTCCGGTGAATAGCCGAGGCCGTTCGTGGTTCATGTAGGTCAGGAACAGGTCCGGCACCGCGACGAGCGGCACTTGCCACCAAGGCGACCGTACTGCGCATTTATACGCATGATGCACGTCGTCACTCTCGCCCTTCGCCACGTAACGGTTGGCCCCGGCTCTCAGCTTGTCCCTCGGGTAGAACAGCAAGCAACGTGCACCGTCCGATGCCAGTGTCTCCCATGCTTGGCGCGTGAACTTCAAACCGCGCAAGTGCCGTGAGCCCGGCGGCGAGATCGGAACCAAATCTTCATCGGGCAACCTCAGGCGTGTCGCTTCCGCACGAGCGAGGCAGAAGTATTTGTTGTTGCCAGTCACCGCTCCCAGGTAGGTTTCGCCCCAGTCGAAGAGCCGCGAGAACCCCTCGTGGTTGCTAAGGGTCCGGTATATCGAGAGGCTCGTGTCG
>CAJXFT010000275.1 GCA_913053235.1 uncultured Alphaproteobacteria bacterium | reverse complement strand
CTTTCCGGACGGACACTAAAGTAACCAGAGGCATGGCTCTTGGAAATAACCTCTCCGGCAACCTAAAAAAGCCATAAGAAGGTTGCATTGCGACCAAACATTGAAGCAGTGTTGTTTTTCCCGTTCCATTGTCGCCCAGAATTACGGTCCAGCGGGCAGGCCCGCCACTTTCGTTCGACAGGTCGAGTTCCTGCTTCGGTCCAAAGCACCGAGCGTTTTCCACTGAGAGAGACAAGAAATAGGCGGGGAGCGTCTTGCTGTGGCGCGCCGCGTTGCCTTTCCTAATCGATGATGTGGACTTAATAACTGAGTTTGTCGCCATAATTTGTCAGCCGTTTCAGCGCTAAGCCGACATTATAGCTGACTTCGGACAATTGAAAGCCGCGCGTCCGAAATCATTCCGCCGCGTTGGCCCGGCTCGGCGGGTTGCGCCAGTATTCCATCAGCTCGGCCTGGCGCGCCGTGGCGGCTTCGGCGTTGGCCTGTTTGATGTGGCCGAAGCCGCGCATTTTAAGCGGCAGGCGGGCGATCTCCACGGCGAGTGCGTGATTGTCGCGCGTGAGGTCGCCGAGCAATTCGCGCACCGTCGTTTCGTAATCCGCGATGCGGCCGCGTTCGGCGCGCCGCTCCGCCGTATGGCCGAAGATATCGAGCGCCGTGCCGCGCAGGAATTTGAATTTTTTCAAGACCCGGTAGGCGCTCATCATCCACGGGCCGTAGAGGCGCTTCTTGAGATGACCGTTCTCGCCGTCGCGCCCGGCGAGGAGCGGCGGCGCCAGGCTGAAGTAAAGCGAATATTTGCCTTCGAACATGGCGCTGATCTGTTGGCGAAAGCGGCCATCGCTATAAAGCCGGGCGATCTCATATTCGTCCTTGTAGGCGAGCAGCTTGTGGTAGGCGCGCGCGACGCCGTCGCTCAATGCGTCGAGGCCCGGCGTGCGCTGGCCCTCGACGGTACGCACATGGGCGATGAATTCGCGGTAGCGCCGGGCGTAGGCGGCGTTCTGATAGGATGTGAGATCGCTGGCGCGGCGCGCGACGAGGGCGTCGATATTGTCCTCGCGCGCTATGCTCTCGTCAGCCGGCGCGACACCGGCCTGCGCCGTGACGGCGGCGATATCGACCGCCGCGGCACGGCCCCAGCGGAAGGCCCGCTGATTGGCTTCGACCGAGACGCCGTTGAGCGCGATCGCCTGTTCGATGGCCTCATAGCCGAGCGGAACAAAGCCGCGCTGATGGGCGAAACCGAGCAGGAACAGATTGGCGGTAATCGCGTCGCCGGTCAGTCCCGTCGCGAGGCGCGTGGCATCGACGAAATCGGCGCCGCCGGCGCTATCCGCGATGAGTTTTTGCAAATCCGCGCCGGGAAATACGAGGTCGGGATCGTGCGTGAAGTCGCTGGTCGGCGTCTCGTTGCTGTTGACGATGGCGCGGCCTTCGCCCGGCATCAGGCGGGCGCGGGCTTCGGCTCCCGCCGCCACCACCATGTCGCAGCCGAGCATCAGTTTGGCGCCGCCTGAGCCGATGCGCACGGCGTGGAGATCGTCCGGCTCCCGGGCGATGCGCACATGGCTGATGACGGCGCCGTATTTCTGCGCCAGCCCGGCCTTGTCGAGCACCGTGGCGCCCTTGCCCTCAAGCCGTGCCGCCATGCCGAGCAGGGCGCCGAGGGTGACGATGCCGGTGCCGCCGACGCCGGTGATGATGATGCCGTAAGGCGTCTCGCAGGCGGGAATTTGCGGCTCCGGCAGGGCGGCGAAGAGCTTGTCGCCGGCGCCGGTGGATTTGCGCTTGCGCTGGCGGCCGCCCTTGACCAAGGCGAAGCTCGGGCAGAAGCCGCCCACGCAGCTATAGTCCATGTTGCACGAGGCTTGATCGATCTTGCGCTTGCGGCCGAACTCGGTCTCGCTGGGAACCACCGACAGGCAGTTCGAGGCGGTCGAGCAATCGCCGCAGCCCTCGCAGACATCCTGATTGATAACGACGCGCAAGTCGGGTTCGTCCAACAGGCCGCGCCGGCGCCGCCGGCGTTTCTCGGTGGCGCACATCTGGTCGTAGACGATCGCCGAGACGCCGTGCCAGAGACGCATGTCGCGCTGCACCCGGTCGAGCTCGTCGCGGTGATGCACCGTGACGCCGCCGGCGAATTGCTTGTCAAGCGGGTATTTGAGCGGATCGTCGGTGACCACGGCGATCTTGCCGATGCCCTCGGATTGCAACTGGCGGGTGACGCGGGGCACCGAGAGCGGCCCGTCCATGGGCTGGCCGCCGGTCATCGCCACGGCGTCGTTGTAGAGAATCTTGAAGGTGACGTTGACGCCGGCGGCGACGGCGGCGCGGATGGCGAGCGAGCCGGAATGATAATAGGTGCCGTCGCCGATATTCTGGAACACATGCCCGGTCTTGCTGAACGGCGCCTGGCCGAGCCAATTGGCGCCCTCGCCGCCCATCTGGGTGTAGGTCGCGGTGTCGCGCTCCATCCACTGCACCATGAAGTGGCAGCCGATGCCGGCCAGGGCGCGGCTGCCTTCGGGCACCTTGGTCGATGAATTGTGCGGGCAGCCGGAACAGTAATAGGGGATGCGGGTGATCTTGGCCTGCTCCGCTTGCGCCAGGGCGCGTTCGCGCGCGGCGAGCGCGTTGGCGCGGGCGTTGATCGCCTCGAAGCCCTGGCGCGCGCCGAAGCGGCGCGCCATCGCCGCGACCACCAGCCCGCCGTCCAATTCACCGGCCGAGGGCAGCAGCCAGCTTCCGTCGGCGTCGTGCTTGCCATGCACGCGCGGGCGCGCACTGGCGTCGACATTGTAGAGAATTTCCTTGAGCTGGCCCTCGATCAGGCCGCGCTTCTCCTCGACGACGAGGATTTCATCGAGGCCGTGGGCGAACTTGGCCATGCCTTCGGGCTCAAGCGGCCAGGTCATGGCCGGCTTGTAGATGGAGAGGCCGAGGCGCCTGGCCCCATCCAGATCGAGGCCGAGATCGTCGAGCGCCTGGCGCACGTCGAGATAGGCCTTGCCGGCGGTGACGATGCCGAGGCGGCGCGCCGGGCCGTCGCTGATCACCCGGTCGAGCTTGTTGGCGCGAACGAAGGCGCGCGCCGCGTCGAGCTTGTGCTCGTGCAGGCGCGCTTCCTGGCCCAGCGGCGTGTCGGGCCAGCGGATGTTGAGGCCGCCTTCGGGCGGATCGTAATCCTCCGGCGCGACCGGATCGATGCGCCCCGGGTCGATATCGACGATGGCCGAGGAATCGATGGTCTCGGCGATGCAAACGAAGCCGACCCAAAGCCCCGAATAGCGCGACAGCGCCCAGCCATGGAGGCCGAGATCGATGATCTCCTGCACGCCGGACGGATTGAGCACCGGCATCATGGCGGCGCTGAAATTATATTCGCTTTGATGCGCCGTGGTCGAGGAGGCGCAGACATGGTCGTCGCCGGCGAAGGCAAGCACGCCGCCATGCGGCGCCGTGCCGGCCAGATTCGCGTGCTTGAAGACGTCTATCGAGCGGTCGACGCCCGGGCCCTTGCCGTACCAGATGCCGAACACGCCGTCCCTGTTGCCGTCGCCGAGCAGGTTGACCTGCTGCGTGCCCCACAGCGCCGTCGCCGCCAGGTCTTCATTGAGGCCGGGCTGGAACAGGATGTTCTGGCGTTCGAGGAATTGCTTGGCCTGCCACAGCGCCTTGTCGAAATTGCCGAGCGGCGAGCCGCGATAGCCGGAAATGTAGCACGCCGTATCGATGCCCGCCCTGGCGTCGCGCCGGGACTGCATCATCGGCAGGCGCACCAGCGCCTGGGTGCCGGTGAGAAATACCCGGCCGCTCTCGGCGGCATATTTGTCGTCGAGTGAAACCTCGGCGAGTTTCATGGGCGCCCCACGAATTATCATATGACGGACCTGCACTGCCCCCTGGGCGTCCGGAAGCAACCGGGGCGCCGCGGAGGCCCACTATACTACTCGCAAGCGTGGGCGTTAATCATTGCGAAGCCGTTGCCAAATTTTATTTAC
>CAJXFT010000274.1 GCA_913053235.1 uncultured Alphaproteobacteria bacterium | reverse complement strand
TCATCGGCCGCACCAGGCGGGCGATGATCACCAACAACCCGCCGCGCTCGGCCACCTTCATCAGGCCGAGAAACAGCGCCATCACGCCGACCAGACCGATGGCCAGCGTCACCGCGTCGGCGGCCGAGGCGATCATCGCCTGTCCCAGCACCTCCATCGGCACCGCGCCGCCATCCGTGCCGGCGAGCCACGGCAGATGGCGCACGGCGGCGACGGCGAAGGAAATGACGACGATGGCGAAGAAAATTCCGTTCACGGCACGGGCCCCCGGGCGGGCGGCGCGAATCGAGCCGCCAGGCGCAATGCTCGGCGTTTTCGCTGCTAATGAAAAGCCCCGCTGCCGTGCCGCGCCGGGTATCCCCTCCCTAGGTCGTCGCGCCGCCGCGCGCCGACTGGGCTCCGTGGCGCCAATTGACCAGCGCCACGCCGGCAAACACCAGCGCCAGCGCCGCCCAGATCCATAAGGAGTGGCGCTCGTCGAACAGCACCACGCCCAATCCGACGGCGACCAGCGTGACGATGAAGGCGACCTGGCTGAAATAGACCGGTCCGGTGCGGCGCAAGAGGACGAAATACATATGAAAGGTCAGCGCCGCCAAAAACATATGCAGCACGATCAGGCCGTCGACCAGGGCGAAATCCCGCCACAGCGGATGAAAGCCGCCGGTCGCCAGCGCAGCCGGCAGCAGCATCAGGCTGGAGGCCACCATCATGCCGGTGGCGGCGTGCAGCGAATCCATTTGCGGCGGATGGAACTTCATCGCATAGACTGAAGTGAGCGAATAGAAAAACGGCGACAGGAAGGCGAGAACGACGAACGGGATCATCTCCGGGCTCGGCAGGCTGCCCTTGGGCAACAGCACCAGCAGGGCGCCGGCGAAGCCGAGGCAGATGCCGGCGGCGCGGCGCCAGTCGAAGCCCTCGAGGCGGACGGACAGCGACAGCAGATAGGTGAACAGCGGTACCGTGGTGATCACCAGGGCGACCAGGCCGGCCGATAGATTGGACAGCGCGTAAAACAGGTTGGTCGTCGGAATGGCGCTGCCGATCGCGCCGATGACCAGATAATGGCGGAGATGCGCCGCGCTCATGGGCGGCGGCCTACCGCTCGCCAGGCATGCCAGCAACAGGATAATTCCGGCGCCCGCGGTCTGCCAGAACGCATAGCCGAGCGCCGGCACCCCGGCCAGGGCGACGAACTTGGCCATCGCGGTAATGCCGCCCCACAGGGTGCCGAGCGACAGCAGCATCAGCAGCGACAGCCCGAGCGAGGCCCGCGCGGTATCGGTGGAATTGTTGGAAGGCATCGAGCGCCAATGTCGCACTGCTGGCGGGGTACTGTCGAACCCAAAGGCGCCGGGTTTGGGAAACGGGCCGCTTATTTTGCCAGCAACGTGCCGTCGAGCTTGGCGCCGCTCAATTCGGCGCCGCTCAGATTGGCGCCGCTCAAATCGGCGCCGGTGAGGTCGCTATCGGTAAGATTGGCGCCGCGCAAGTCGGCTCTGGCCAGGTGGCAGCGGGTCAGCTTGGCGCCGGAGAGATTGGCGCCGGCCAATTTTGCGGCGCTCAGATTGGCCTCGATGACGCGCGCGGTGCCGCGCAGATTCGCGAGCGGCGTCAAATCGGCGCCCGCCAGGTTGGCATGGCTGAGATCGGCATGGCTGAGATTGGCGCCGCGCAGGCCGGCCAGGCGGAAATCCGCGCGCGCCGCGGAAATGCCGCTGAGATCGGCCGCCGCCAGTTGCGCCTTGGCCAAATTGGCGGCGCCGAGATCGGCTTCCTTGAGGATTGCGGCGGCCATGTTTGCGCCTTCCAGATTGGCGCCACCGAGCGCCGCGCCGGCGAGCCGCGCGCGCGCGCCCTTGCTGCCCGAGCTGGCGGCCCAAATCGCATGCTGGGCCAAAATCGCCGGAATGCGCTCGATCAGGCCGTCCTCGCCCTTCGGCGCATTGATGGCGCGCCGGCTTTGCGTCTTGGAAAGCGCGTCGGGGTCGAGCAGGGCGCCCTCGAAATCGGTTTCCGCCGTTTCGGCGCCGTTGAGATTGGCGCCCGCCAGATTGGCCTGCTTGAAGGAGGCGCCGCACAAATTGCTGTGGCTCAGATCGGCGCCCTGCATCATGGCGCGCTCGAACAGGCTGTGGCGCAGATCGGCGCTTTGAAAGCTCGCATTGTGCAGGATGGCGTCGGTGAAATCGGTCTGTACGACGAAGGATTTGGCCAGTTTGGACTGCGAAAAATCGGCGCGCCGCGCCGTCACCTCGCCGAGATTGCTGCCCGCCTCGTCGACCTTCACGGGCGCCGGATTGCGCGCCTCGTCATAGCGCGCCAGCGTGCCTTCCCTGAGGTCGGCGCGGATCATCTTGGCTTCGGTCAGATCGGCGCCCTTGAGGAAGGCGCCGCGCAAATCCGCCCGCGTGAGGTCGGCTTCGCGCATGCTGGCGCCGCCCAAATCGGCGCCGAACAGTTCGGCGTCCTGAAGCTGGGCGCCGTCGAGATTGGTTTTGCGCAGCCTGGCGCCGGTCAGCTCGGCCTCGCGCAAATTCGCCTTTGAGAGATTGAGCCCGGAAAGATCGTGAAACCTCAGGAGGGCGCGCTGGCCGCCGGATTTTCGCTGCAGATAGGCCTCGTGACGGGCGATGGCGCGCACGGCATCGGCCTGGCTAAGCCGCTTCCATTGCTTGCTTTTATCCGGTGTTTCGACATCCGACACGGAACGAGGACCCGCTGCTGCAAATAGGGGAGGGGGGAGGCCCCCATTTTCCAGCGCCAGTCTTTAGATATGATTAAGCAGCCGTGACAAGCCCCTCTTCCCGGAGGGGAAGAGGGGTTGGGGAGAAGGGGGAAACTTAGCACCGGCTAAAGTCACATTTCTTGGAATAGCTAGCTTGTACTCGCCGTTCCCAACTGCATCAAGGTATCCTGCCGCCCTAGCGTTGGGTAGAGTAAATTTAACGTTTCCCGGAAGCGGAAATTCGGCGATCTTAAAGTAGGTGTTTATTTCCTTTGAAGTGATACTGTCCTTGAGCTCTATTGGCGGTGCCTCATTTTCCAAATAATATGCGACGAGTACCGCCATCTCGATGGCGGAGCGAGGCTGTTTCTTCTTTTTGAGATCCATGATGTGAACCGGCGCCCTGAGCGGCTCTGCCCCTTTTGTTACATCAGAAATATCGGGCTTAATATCAGCGACAGGAGTTGGCGGACTGATATTGGTCTGTTGGGCGGATTCGAGGGTGATCTGGAGGCGTTTAATCACATAATCTAAAACGCTTGCGCGAATCTCGAGCGGTAATGGCTCAAGAGCTAGCAAGACTGCCTTTATTGCCTCAATTTCGTTATCTATGTGATCTGCCACGTCTAATCTCCGGTAATTTGTGTCGATCATTGTGACTACTTAGCCTAAGTTGAAGTAAATACCAAATTTAATCTGATAGTTTCAAAAGCGATTATCCGATAGGTGCTCTTGTTTTCGGCCAATCTATCGTAATCGGCAAGTCCAACGAAAAGTGCCGTTGCGCAAGCTAGGCAAGTATGAAGCGATGTGAATTTGATCGATTATCATTAGGAGAAACGAACGATGCCGATGAAGAATCCGCCGCATCCAGGGCTTTCCATTCGGCATGACTGCCTGACGCCGTTGGGCCTGAGCGTGACCGGGGCGGCCAAGCGCCTCGGCATCAGCCGTAAGCAGCTTTCCGATATTGTCAACTGCCACGCCGGCATTTCGCCGGAGATGGCAATTCGCCTCGACAAAGCCTTCGGCGGCGGTGCCGATACATGGCTGCGTCTGCAGGCGGCCTACGACCTCGCCCAGGCGATGAAACATGCCGACGGGATCAAAGTCGAAAGATTGTCGATAGCTTCTTTGTGAGTTTTATCTTTTTGTAGATCCCTCAGACGCCGGGCGGTCGCATCCGCTCCCTTGGCTCGGAGCGCACTCGCAAACGCCGGAGAGGCATCCGGGCGCTCTTTTTGTTTGCCCCTCAAACGCCGGGCGGGGGCGTCCGCCCCCTTGGCTACCTCGTATTAACTCGG
>CAJXFT010000273.1 GCA_913053235.1 uncultured Alphaproteobacteria bacterium | reverse complement strand
GGTCGAAGCGGCGGTGGCGTTTTGCCAGCGTCTGCCGGCCGGCGCCCAGGCGCTGCGCCCGACCCGGGCACGCCAGGACAAGCTCGGCGAAGCCGGCGGCAATCCGAACATGTTCGAAGACTACCGCGCCGCCATGGCGCGCCGGGCGCGCGGGTTGGAAGCGCCCTATGCGGCGGTCGAATGCGTCGAAGCGTCGCTGGCGCGGGAATTCGAGGCCGGGATCGAATTCGAGCGCGAGACCTTCAAGAAGCTGGTGGCCTCGGACCAGTCCGTGGCGCTGCGCCATGCCTTCTTCGTCGAGCGCGGCGCCGCCAAGATCGACGGCCTCGCCAAAGATACGGCGAAGCAGGATATCCGCCGCGCCGCGGTGATCGGCTGCGGCACCATGGGCGGCGGCATCGCCATGAATTTCGCCAATGCCGGCATTCCGGTTACCGTTCTCGAAACCGCGGATGCGGCGCTGCAAAAAGGCCTGGAGACGATCCGCGGCAACTACGCCGCCAGCGTCGCCAAGGGGCGCATCGCGCAAGCCAAGATGGATGGCTGCATGGGATTGATCGAAGGGATCACGGACTTCGATCAACTTGGCGAGCCCGACATCGTCATCGAGGCGATCTTCGAGAAAATGGATATCAAAAAGGAAGTGTTCGCCAAGCTCGACGCGCTGACGCCGCCCGACACGATTCTCGCGACCAACACCTCGACCCTCGACGTTGACGAGATCGCTTCGGCGACCAAGCGGCCCGACAAGGTCATCGGCACGCATTTTTTCAGCCCCGCCAACGTCATGCGCCTGCAGGAAAATGTGCGTGGGCAGCGGACCTCGGACGAGACCATCGCCACCACCATGGCGCTGGCCAGGAAGCTCGGCAAGGTCGGCGTGCTGGTCGGCGTGTGCGACGGCTTCGTCGGCAACCGCATGCTCTATGCCTATTCGCGCCAGGCCAATTTCCTGCTCGAGGAAGGCGCTTTGCCGGCCGAGGTCGACAAGGCGATTTTCGATTTCGGCTTTCCCATGGGCCCGTTCGCGATGGGCGATCTGGCCGGGCTCGATGTCGGCTGGCTGGTGCGCCAGGCGCGCGCCGCGACGCGGCCGAGCAATCTGCGCTATTCGCCGATCGCCGACCGCATCTGCGAGATGGGACGCTACGGCCAGAAAACCTCGGCCGGCTGGTACCGCTACGAAAAAGGCAGCCGCGTGCCGATCGCCGACCCGGAAATCGAGAAGCTCATCATCTGCGTGTCGGAGGAACTCGGCTATCAGCGCCGGCCCATCGATGAGAAGGAAATCATCCAGCGCTGCATGTATCCGCTGATCAATGAGGGGGCGAAGATTCTTTCCGAAGGCATCGCCCAGCGCCCCGGCGATATCGACACGGTATGGATTTACGGCTACGGCTTTCCGCGCCAGCGCGGCGGGCCGATGTTCTACGCCGATACGGTCGGGCTGAAGCAAATTTACGACGTCATGAGCGCCCTTTACGACGCGCATGGCGAATGGCTGAAGCCGGCGCCGCTGCTTGCCGAGCTGGCCGCCGCCGGCAAGGGTTTCGGGGATCTTTAGCATGGAGATAGCACTCTCGAGCACCGACGCCGCGTTTCAGCAAGAAGTCCGAGACTTCATCCGGGCCGAGCTGCCGGGCGACATCAAATCCAAGGTCGAGCGCGGCCAGACTCTCGAAAAAGACGATTATGTGCGCTGGCAGAAAATCCTCTTCAAGCGCGGCTGGATCGCGCCGAGCTGGCCGCTCGAACATGGCGGCACCGACTGGACGCCGCTGCAACGCCATCTGTTCGAGGAGGAGCTGGCCGCCGCCTCGACGCCGCGCATCATGCCGTTCGGCCTCGCCATGGTGGCGCCGGTGATCATGGCGTTCGGCGACGCGGCGCAGAAAGCGCATTATCTGCCGCGCATCCTCGGCAGCGAGGATTGGTGGTGCCAGGGTTATTCGGAGCCGGGCGCCGGCTCGGACCTCGCCTCGCTCACCACCAAGGCGGTGGCGGAGGGCGAGGATTACATCGTCAGCGGCACCAAGACCTGGACCACATTGGCGCAATATGCCGACATGATATTCTGCCTGGTGCGCACCTCGGCCGAAGGCAAGCCGCAGGAAGGCATCACATTCCTGCTCATCGACATGACCAGCCCCGGCGTTACCGTGCGGCCGATCCGCACGCTCGATGGCGGCGTCGAGATCAACGATGTGTTCCTCGACGATGTCCGCGTGCCCCAGGCCAACCGCATCGGCGAGGAGAACAAGGGCTGGACCTACGCCAAATTCCTGCTCAGCCATGAGCGCACCGGCATTGCCGCCATCGGGCGCTCGAAAAAGGAGCTGTCACAGCTCAAATCGATCGCCGCGGCGGAAGCGGCGGGCAACGCCAGCCTGGCCGAGGATGGCCGCTTCACCGACAAGATGGCGGATTTGGAAATCGATATCCTGGCGCTTGAATCGCTGGTGCTGCGCATCGTCGCCGACGAGACGGCGGGCCGCGGCCCCGGCGCCGAAGCCTCGATCCTCAAAATCAAGGGCACCGAGATCCAGCAGCGCCTCAGCGAACTCGCCCTCGAGGCGATCGGCTATTACGCCAATCCCTATATCGCCGAGGCGCGCCAGGCCGGCTGGAACGAGGCGCCGATCGGGCCCGACCATGCCACCAACGTCGCGCCGCATTATTTCAATTGGCGCAAGGCCTCGATCTATGGCGGCACCAACGAGATCCAGAAGAACATCATCGCCAAAATGGTGCTCGGCCTGTAACGATGAATTTTTCTCTCAGCGACGAACAAATATTGTTTCAGGAAAGCGTCGACAGCTTCGTCGCCAAGGAATACAGCCTTGACGCGCGCCGCGCATTGGCCGCCGGCGAGGACGGCTTCAGCCGCGCCCATTGGGCGCGCTTCGCCGAACTGGGCTGGCTCGGCCTCGGCCTCGACGAAGCGCATGGCGGTCTCGGTGGATCGGCGCTCGACACCGCCGTGCTGATGGAAGCGTTCGGGCGCGGCCTGGTGGCGGAACCCTATCTGGCGTCGATCGTCATGGGCGGCGGTCTGGTCGAGGCGGCGGCAAGTGGCGCGCAAAAATCGGCGCTCCTGCCGGCGCTCGCGGCGGGCGAGCTGATGCTGGCCTTCGCCTATGCCGAGCCGCGCGGGCGCTACGACCTCGCCCATGTCGCCACCCGGGCTGAAAAAAGCAGCGCCGGCGCTTACCTGTTGAACGGCCATAAGAGCGTGGTGTTTCACGGCGCCAGCGCCGACAGCATCATCGTCTCCGCGCGGACGTCCGGCGACACAGGTGATAAGAACGGCATCGGCCTGTTCCTGCTCGACCGCGCCGCTCCGGGCCTGACCTTGCGCCCCTACCCGACGGTCGACGGATTGCGCGCCGCCGAGGTCATGTTGGAGGATGCGCAGGCTGAGCCGATGGGCGAGGAAGGCGGCGCCCACGGCGCCATCGAAGCCGTCATCGACCACGCCACCATCGCCGTCTGCGCCGAGGCCGTCGGCATCATGCGGACGCTGATCGAGATGACGCGCGCCTATGTCGATAGCCGCAAGCAATTCGGCCGCGCCATCGGCAAGTTCCAGGTCGTGCAGCACGCCCTGGTCGACATGTACATGGCGCATGAATTGTCGAAATCGCTGACCTACCGCGCCGCCGCCGCGCTCGGCACCGTGGCGACCGCCACCGCCACCGCCGCCGCCACCAGTGCCGCCAAAGTGCAGATCGGCAAGGCCGGCAAACTGATCGGCGAGCAGGCGGTGCAGCTGCATGGCGGCATGGGCATGACCGACGAGTTCGCCGTCGGCCATTATTTCAAACGCCTGGCGATGATAGAAACGCTATTCGGCAACACCGACCACCACCGCCGCCGCTTCGCCGAGCTTTAGGAATTTTTTCGTGCCGGGCTAGGCTGAATCGACATTCACCGCATCCACAGCATTGCGCATGCGATGTGAATGAAAGCGAGGAAGTAGATGGCTTTTCGGTCGTATCTTGTGGCAACTCGTCTGAAGTGTTTGAGCTTGTTGAAGCAGCGTTCGATACGGTTTCGCGCCTT
>CAJXFT010000272.1 GCA_913053235.1 uncultured Alphaproteobacteria bacterium | reverse complement strand
CCGCGCGCCCTCGGGCGCCAGCGTTTCATCACCAGCCCCTTGCCGACATTGGCCTCTGCCACGACGAGCCGGTCGACATCGAGCTCGTGATTGTTTTCGGCGTTGGCGATTGCCGATTGAAGGCATTTCTTTACGGCGCCGGAAATTCTGCGGCGCGAAAAGCTCAATGTGCTCAAGGCCGCCTCGGCGTCCTGGCCGCGGATCGTTTGAGCGACCAGATTCAGCTTTTGCGGGCTGATGCGAATATTGCGCAGCACGGCGCTGGCTTCGTTATTCGCCAACATGCGTTTTCTTGCCGGTTTGCCCATGATCAGACTCTTTTCGCCCGCTTGTCGCCGGCATGGCCGAAAAACGTGCGCGTCGGTGAAAACTCGCCCAGCTTATGGCCGACCATATTTTCATTGATCAGCACGGGCAGGAACTTGCGGCCGTTATAGACGCCGAAAGTCAGGCCGACGAATTGCGGCAATATCGTCGAGCGCCGCGACCAGGTGCGGATGATATCCTTGCGCCCGGTAGCGCGGGCTTCTTCCGCCTTTTTCAGCAGATAGCCGTCGACGAACGGGCCTTTCCATATGGAGCGTGCCATCTTTCTTCTCCCCGCCTTACGGGCGCCGGCGCCGCAGGATGAAGCGGTCGGTCTTCTTGTTGCTGCGCGTGCGCTTGCCCTTGGTCGGCTTGCCCCAGGGCGAAACAGGATGGCGGCCACCCGAGGTGCGGCCTTCGCCGCCGCCATGCGGATGGTCGACCGGGTTCATGGCCACGCCGCGCACATGCGGGCGCTTGCCGAGCCAGCGTGAGCGGCCGGCCTTGCCGCTGTTCTGGTTTTGATGGTCCGGGTTGGACACGGCACCCACGGTCGCCATGCAATCGGCGCGCACCATGCGTTGCTCGCCGGAACACATTTTTAAGAGCGCATAGCCCTGATCCTTGCCGACGAGCTGCACATAGCTGCCGGCGGCGCGGGCAATCTGTCCACCCTTGCCGGGCTTCATCTCGATATTGTGGACAATCGTGCCGACCGGGATGTTTTTCATCGGCATCGCATTGCCGGGTTTGATATCGACCTGGTTTCCGGAAATGACCTGATCGCCCGGCGCCAGGCGTTGCGGCGCCAGGATGTATGAGTTCTCGCCGTCCTCGTAGCGGATAAGGGCGATGAACGCCGAGCGGTTGGGGTCATATTCGAGCCGTTCGACGGTCGCCGGAACATCGAATTTGGTGCGCTTGAAATCGATGACGCGGTAGCGCCGCTTATGTCCGCCGCCGCGATGGTCGGCGGTAATGCGCCCCGTATTGTTGCGCCCGCCTTTTTTGCTCAAACCCTCGGTGAGTTCTTTTACCGGTTTGCCCTTCCACAATGCGGAGCGGTCCACCAGGACCAGCTCGCGGCGGCTCGGTGTGGTCGGGTTGAAGGTTTTCAGCGCCATGCTCAGACCCCCGTCATCATATCGATCGTCTCGCCTTCGGCGAGCGACACGACAGCTTTCTTCCAGTTTACCCGCCGCCCCAAATGGCCCTTGAAGCGCTTGGTCTTGCCCTTCATGCGGATGGTATTGACCTGTTTGACCTTGACCTCGAACAGGCTCTCGACGGCTTTCTTGATTTCCGGCTTGGTGGCGTCGAGCGAAACCTTGAAGGTGACCTGGCCATCCTCGCTGCCGCGCGTCGATTTTTCCGTCACCACGGGGCCGAGGATTATGTCGTACCAGCGTTCCTTGACGTCCTTGCTCATGACAGGCGCGCCTCCAAATGCTCGATGGCGTTCTTGGTCAGGACAAGGGTATCGCGGCGCAGGATGTCATACACATTCGCACCCTGCTGTGGCAGGACATCGAAGCCGACTATATTGCGTGCCGCGCGCGCCAAATTCTCGTCGATCTCCGGTCCGTCGATCAGCAGGACGGAAGCCGGCAGCTTGAGTTTGGCCAAACGTCTGGCCAGACCGGAAGTCTTGGCGTTCTTCAGGGAAGCCGATTCGACGACGCGCAGCTTGCCCTCGGCCTGCTTGCTGGAAAGCGCCGAAAGGAGCGCCATTTTGCGCACCTTCTTGGGCAGCTTGTGGGCGTGGCTGCGCGGGGTCGGGCCGAATATGACGGCACCGCCACGGAATTGCGGCGAGCGCAACGAGGCGGTGCGGGCGCGCCCCGAGCCCTTCTGTTTCCACGGCTTGCGCGTGGAGCCGCGAATCTCGCCGACGGTTTTCGTGTTGTGCGTGCCGGCCTGCTTTTTGGCCAATTGCCAACGCACGGCGCGGTGCATGAGGTCGGCCCGGACGGGTGCCGCGAAAATGCTCTCGGCAAGCTCGATCTCGCCGGCGGCCTTATTGTCGAGGCTTGTGACTTTGACCTTCATGATCTCAGTCCTTCTCTTCTTCCGGCGCCGCGTCGGCGGTATCCTCGGCTGCCGCTTCCTCGGCGGGCTCACCCTGTTCGCTTTCCGCCGCCGGGGCATCGCCATCTTCCGATTCGGAAGCGCGCAAGGAGGCCGGAAACGGCGCATCCTCCGGCAGGCTCTTCTTGACCGCGTCGGAAACCAATACGATGCCCGATTTCGGTCCCGGAACGCCGCCGCGAACCAGAATCAGGCCGCGCTCCGTATCCGTCGCCACGATTTCCAGATTCTGTGCCGTCGCCCTGACATTGCCCATCTGGCCGGGCATTTTCTTGCCCTTGAAGACTTTTCCCGGATCCTGGCACTGGCCGGTCGAGCCGATCGCGCGGTGCGAAATCGAAACGCCATGGCTGGCCCTGAGGCCGGAGAAATTATGCCGCTTCATGCCGCCGGCAAAGCCCTTGCCGATGGAGGTCCCGACGACATCGACATATTGTCCGTCGGCAAAGTGATCGGCGAGAAATTCCTGGCCGACGTCCACGAGCGCGTCTTCGCTTACCCTGAATTCCGCCACCACCCGTTTCGGCTCAACACGCGCCTTTGAGAAATGGCCGCGCATGGCGGCGTTGACATTCTTGACCTTGGCCTTGCCGGCGCCGAGTTGAAGCGCCGTATATCCGTGGCTTTCTTGCGTACGGCGCGCCGTCACCTGGCAGCCATCCAGCTTCAAGACGGTGACCGGCAAATGCCTGCCGTCATCGGCGAAAACGCGCGTCATGCCCATTTTCTCCGCGATCACGCCCGAGCGCCGCTTTGCTGTTTGAGAGCCAGACATTTCCCGGTTTCCTACAGTTTAATCTCGACATCGACGCCGGCGGCAAGATCGAGTTTCATCAGCGCATCGACGGTTTGCGGTGTCGGATCGATGATATCGAGCAAGCGCTTGTGGATACGGATTTCGAATTGCTCACGCGATTTCTTATCGATATGCGGCGAGCGCAGAACGCAATATTTTTCGATCCTCGTCGGTAACGGGATCGGGCCGCGAACCTGAGCGCCCGTGCGCTTCGCGGTATTGACGATCTCTCCCGTCGAAGAATCCAATATCCGGTGATCGAAGGCCTTCAATCGGATGCGTATGTTTTGGCTTTCTATGGCCATATTCCCGGTCCCGTTACACAACCAAAAACGGCCACCCTGGGGCGGCCGCTATTGGCGCTCTATTCCATAATTTTGGCGACGACGCCGGCGCCCACGGTGCGGCCGCCTTCGCGAATGGCGAAGCGCAGACCATCATCCATGGCAATCGGCGCGATCAGGTTCACTATCATATTCACATTGTCGCCCGGCATCACCATCTCGGTGCCTTCCGGCAGCTCGATCGTGCCGGTGATGTCGGTCGTGCGGAAGTAAAACTGCGGACGATAGTTCGAGAAAAACGGCGTGTGGCGGCCGCCCTCGTCCTTGGTCAGGATATAGGTCTCGGCCTCGAACTTGGTGTGCGGCGTGATCGTACCGGGCTCCGCCAGAACCTGGCCGCGCTCGACCTCGTCGCGCTTCGTGCCGCGTAACAGAACCCCCACATTGTCGCCCGCCTCGCCCGTATCCAAGAGCTTGCGGAACATCTCGACGCCGGTGCAAACCGTCTTCGTCGTCTCCTTCACGCCGACGATCTCAATCTCGTCGCCGACCTTGATGACACCGCGCTCAACCCGGCCCGTCACCACGGTACCCCGCCCCGAAATCGAGAACACATCCTCGATCGGCATCAGGAACGGCTGATCGATGGGGCGGTCGG
>CAJXFT010000271.1 GCA_913053235.1 uncultured Alphaproteobacteria bacterium | reverse complement strand
CCTTCGGCGTTGACATAGAGATTGCCAAGCGCGAACTGCGCCTCCGCCTCGCCGGCCGCCGCCGGCGCGCGCCATTCCTCAAACGCCGCCGCATAGTCGCCGGCCGCGTAGGCGGCGGCGCCGGCGTCGAAATCGGCGGCGGCCGGGCTGGCCATCGCCGCCACCAACAGAGCGCCCAGTGAAGCGCGCAACCCGCGCATGCATCTCCCTCCCGTCGGCGCCAGCTTGCCACTTATGTCGGCGATTGGCACTTTTAAATATTCCGCGCCCTGTTGCGCCGCCTATTCGGCGATCCAGTCCGGCGGCGGCCCCAGCGGAATCCAATCCGCCGCCAGGCGCCGGGCTTCGGCGATTTGCTCGGCGCTCAGGCGATCGGCGATGCCGGCGCGGTTTTGCTCGGCATAATCGGCCTCTTCATCGGCCGCCAGGGTGGCCCACATATAGGCGAGAACGAAATCCTGCTCGACGCCGAGGCCGAGCGCATACATGCCGGCAAGGTTGTTCTGGGCGTCGATATGGCCGCGCTCCGCCGCCTGGCGGTAAAGCCGCACCGCTTCGCCGTGATCCTCTTCCACGCCGTCGCCCTTGAAATAGAGCACACCGAGATTATACGCCGCCTCGATGAAGCCCTGATCGGCGGCCTTCTGGTACCAGCCGGCGGCCTCGGCGGTATCCGGCTTGACGCCGCGGCCGAGGGCGTAAATCAGGCCGAGATTATATTGCGCGCTGGCATAGTTCTGCTCGGCCGCCTGGCGGTACCAGCGCATCGCCTCGGCGATGTCGGGCTCCACGCCCCAGCCATGTTCGTTTTGCAGGCCGAGCTGATATTGCGCGCCGGCATGGGCTTGCGCGGCGGCCTTCTGCCACCACGCCGCCGCCGCCGCCGAATCGGGCATTCCGGCCCAGCCCTGATCGAGTATCAGGCCGAGATTATACTGGCCGCCGGCATGGCCCTGCTCGGCGGCTTTTTCGAACCATATCAGGGCTTCGGCGAAATCCTGCTCGACCCCTTCGCCGTTGACATAGAGCGTACCCAGGGCGAATTGCGCATCGGCCTCGCCGGCTTCGCCCGGCGCCAGCCATTGCTCGAACGCCGCCGCATAGTCGCCGGCCGCGTAGGCGGCGCGCCCGGCGGCGAAATCGGCCGCCGCCGGACAGGCCAGCGCCAGCGCCAATATGAGGGCGCCCGACATGGCGCCCAAGGCTCGCATGATTCTCTCTCTCATCGGCGCCAGCTTGCCACTTCCGGCGCCGATTGTTTAAGAAAATGAGCCGCCGCCCGCTTGGAGATGCGCCGGCAAACAGGTTAGCCTGGAGCCGTTCCAAACAGCACCGGCGCCAACATGCACACCCTCGCCGACCCACTGCGCCACGCCGCCCGCCATCCTCGACCTGATCGCGCGCGAGCGCGCCACCCAGATGCTCGACGTGCCGATCATGATCGCCGCCCTGGCCGAGGCGCAGCATGCCGACCCGCGCGATGTTTCATCGCTCCGCCGGGTCGCGCATGGCGGCGCGCCGATCACCACCGAAGTGATCCGGCGCGCCATCACCGCCTTTCCCGGCGCCGAGCTGATCCATCTTTACGGCGCCATCGAACTGGCGCCGCTGGCCACCGGTCTGCGTCATGAGGAGCGCATACCGCATTCGCCGCTGTTGCGCTCATGCGGCCAGGCGCTGGCCGGCGTGGCGGTGCGCGTCGTCGGCCCGGGCGGCGGCGAATGCGCGCCCCATGAGGTCGGCGAGATCGCCGTACAGGGGCCCAACGTCATGCTCGGCTATTGGAACAAGCCTGAGGAAACCGAAGCGGCGCTTAAGGAGGGCTGGTATTACTCCGGCGATCTCGGCTATGCCGATGAAAACAACTACATATTCCTGATGGACCGGGCCAAGGACATGATCATTTCTGGGGCCGAGAACGTCTATTGCAGCGAAGTCGAGGAGGTTCTGCACCAGCATCCGGCGGTCCTGCAGGCCGCCGTCTTCGGCATTCCGGACGATAAATGGGGCGAGGCGGTGCATGCCGCGGTGCAGTTGCGCCACCCGGCCGAAGCCGAGGAGCTGATCGCCTTTTGCCGCGCCAAAATCGCCGGCTACAAGGTGCCCAGGGGAATAGACTTTTGGCGGCAGCCGCTGCCGCTGTCGGGGCCCGGCAAGATCCTCAAGCGCGAGCTGCGCAAACCCTATTGGGCCGGGCGCGACAAGCAGATCAGCTAGGCCCGGGCGACAGGCTTGACGGGCGCCACGGCGGTTGAGAGAATCGACACCGGCAAATGGCAATGTGGCAGGGGAGGGCCCAGACATGGCCAGTCATGATCATACCGAACCACCTTCGGATATTGCGCTCCGCGTCAAGGCGCTCGAATCGCTTCTGCTCGACAAGGGATTGGTCGAAGCCGAGACGCTCGATGCCATCGTCGATCTCTACGAACATAATATCGGGCCGCAAAACGGCGCCAGGGTGGTGGCGCGCGCCTGGACCGACCCCGAATACAAGGCGCGCCTTTTGAGCGACGCGACACCGGCGATCGCCGAGTTGGGCTATCGCGGTGCCCAGGGCGAGGACATGGTGGTGGTGGAGAATACGCCCGAGGTGCATAACCTCCTCGTCTGCACGCTCTGTTCCTGCTATCCGTGGCCGGTGCTCGGCCTGCCGCCGGTATGGTACAAGGCGGCGCCCTACCGCGCCCGCGCGGTTTCCGAGCCGCGCGCCGTGCTGGCCGAATTCGGCGTCGATATCGGCGATGATGTCGAGGTTCGTGTCTGGGACAGCACGGCGGAGCTGCGCTACATGGTGTTGCCCGAACGGCCGGCCGGCACCGAGGGCCTCGACGTGGAAGAATTGGAGGCGCTGGTGACGCGCGATTCGATGATCGGCACAGCGCTGCTGGAGGCGAGATAAGATGAACGGCATTCATGATCTCGGCGGCATGCATGGCATGGGGCCGATCGATGCGGAAACCGACGAGCCGATCTTTCACGCCGAATGGGAGCGGCGTATGTTCGCGCTGATGTTGGCCACCTTCGCCAATGGCAGCTTCAAGGGCGATGAATTCCGCCACGCCATTGAGCGCATGGAGCCGGCGGAATATCTCAACACCAGCTATTACGAACATTGGCTGCATTCGCTGGAACGGCTGTTGGTCGAGAAGGGCCAAGTGGCACCCGGCGAGTTGGAAGCCGCTTGGAAAAATGCGGCAAATGCCGCTGACGCCGAGGGGGCAGCCTGATGCCGGCGCTCACCGCGGAGACGGCCGTCGCCACGCTCATGGCCGGCGCCTCGGCCCGCATCGACGTCGAGGTCGCGGCCAAATTCAAGGCCGGTGACGCGGTCGTTGCGCGCAACATCAATCCCGCCGGCCACACCCGGCTGCCGCGATATGTGCGCGGCAAGCGCGGCACTATAGACAAGGATCACGGCGTGTTCGGCCTGCCCGATAGCATGGCGCATGGCGGCGGCGACGCGCCGCAGCATGTCTATTCCGTGCGTTTCAGCGCCCGCGAAGTGTGGGGCGCCGAGGCACCGCCGCGCGACTGCTTCTATGTCGATATGTGGGACGATTATCTCGATCCCGCCTGAGGAGGCGCTGGAGCGATGGTGGAAAAATCTCAACTGGCGGCGACGCCGTCGCTACCCTTCACCGAGGATGGCCCGCTGTTCGCCGAGCCGTGGCAGGCCCAGGCCTTCGCCATGGCGGTGCGGCTTTCCGCCGAGGGCCATTTTAGCTGGCCCGAATGGGTGAAATATCTGAGCGCCGAGATCGCCGCCGCCAAAGACGACCCACAGGGCGACCAAGCGGGCGATGTTCTCGACATCTATTACCGCCAATGGCAGGCGGCATTGGAAAAACTGGCCGCCGACAAGGGCCTGGCATCGCCGGACGAAATGGCCGGGCGCAAGAAGAAATGGCGGCGCGCTTATTTGAATACGCCGCACGGCAAGCCGATCAAGCTGTCGGCGGCGGGGCCTGAAACCGATTCGGAGTAGCGGCGGCACCGCCCGACCTCGGCCCATCACGCGACGGATCACATTAAGACTCTCACAAACGGCACACCCCCCGGAATGCACTTTCTTGCATTCCGGCAAGCGCGACTGCGCGCCCGAGTTAATACGAGGTAGCCAAGGGAGCGGATGCGACCGCCCGGCGCTT
>CAJXFT010000270.1 GCA_913053235.1 uncultured Alphaproteobacteria bacterium | reverse complement strand
TTATAGCAGAAGCATGTTGCCGCCGCATGAAATATCGGTTTCATCTGGGAAATGGGGGCTTGATCTTGCACCGCTAGGCAACGCACACTCAGAGGCTGTTAGCCGTGCCGGCGAAGCGGCGCGCTCAGAGGGAGAAAATAATCATGTCCAACGATGCCGAAGCCGCCTTACTCGAGCGCGATGCCAAACATGTGATCCACCCCCTGCACAGTCAGGCCGTGCACGCCACCGGCAAGGTTTGGGTCGGCGGCGAGGGCGCCTATCTGATCGACGCCAATGGCGACCGGTTCATCGATGGGCTGTCGGGCCTGTGGAACAACACCGCCGGCAACGGGCGGCGCGAACTGGTCGAGGCGGGCAGCCGGCAATTGGCGGAAATGGCCTATGCCTCGGGCTATGCCGGCAGTTCCAATCCGCGCGCCATCGAGCTCGGCGAGAAGCTCGCCAGAATTACCTATCCCAACATCAACCAGTTCTATTTCACTTCCGGCGGCGGCGAATCGACGGACAGCAACATCAAGATGGCGCGCTATTACTGGAAGCTCAAAGGCAAGCCCGACAAGACCAAGGTGATCTCGCGCATCGGCGGCTATCACGGCGTGACGCTGGCCGCCATGTGCGCCACCGGCATCAGCCTCTATTGGCCGATGTTCGAGCCGAGGATTCCCGGCTTCATCCACATTCCGGGCCCCTACCCCTATTTCTACCAGGCCCCCGAGGGCGCCGAGAGCCAGGGCATCGCGGCGGCCGACGAGCTCGAAAAAGCGATACTCGCCGAGGGCGCCGACACGGTGGCGATGTTCATCGCCGAGCCGGTGCAGGGCGGCGGCGGCGTGATCGTGCCGCAGAACGACTATTTCCCGCGCATCCGCGAGATCTGCGACAAATATGACGTGCTGATGGTGTCCGACGAAGTGATCACCGGCTTCGGCCGCACCGGCAAGATGTTCGGCCTCGAACATTGGGGCGTCAAGCCCGACATGATCCAGTTCGCCAAGGCCATCACCTCGGGCTATTTCCCGCTCGGCGGCATCGGCATCAGCGACGAAATCGCCGCTGTCATGCATGACAGCGGCAAGCCCTGGATGCACGCCTATACCTACAGCGCGCACCCGACCGGCTGCGCCATCGCCTGCGCCATGCTCGACCTCATCGAAGCGGAGGATTTCCCGGCCCAGGCGGCCGAGAAAGGCAAGCGGCTGCTTGTCGGGCTCAAGGACGCGCTCGGCGATCACCCCAATGTCGGCGAAATTCGCGGCCTCGGCATGATGTGCGCGATCGAATATGTCAAGGACCGGGCGACCAAGGAGCTGTTCGACGCCGGTGAGGGCATCGGCGCCAAGATCAACGCCCAAACCATCGATCGCGGCCTGTTCAGCCGCATCCGCACCGACGCATTCTTCCTCGCCCCGCCGATCGTCACCGACAACGACACCATCGACCGCATGATCGAAATCACCGCCGAATCGACCAAGGCCGTGCTCGGGTGATTTAAGCGATGGCGCGCCCTTTACTCCTGCTTCAGTATGGCCAGCGCCTTCTTCAATACGGCTATCGATTGGCCGTGTTTGCGGCTGTCATGCAAGGCGGCGCCTTCGTCGCGTAATCTTTTGACCTCGTCCAACTGCTCGGAGCCGAGGTCCGAGCGCGTTTGCAACGCCTCGTCGATGGCGGTTATGAGTCCGGGACAATAGGTGGCGTGAGCCGAGCCGGCGAAGGCGGTCAGGACGGCGGCGGCGATGATGATTTGCACGCTTCTGATCATGACGGTCTCCCATGTTGTCGTTCACAAGGCGCCCCGGGCGCGGCGGATCATCTATCGCTCCCGCTGCATCCGCCAAACCCAGGGATTGTCGAACTCACCGGCCCAAATACCACGCCGGCCCAGTTTGGCGAAATTCTCGGCGCGGCTATCCATGTCGCCCTGGCTGTCACTATGTCGTCAAACGAGTGGGCTTTGTTAGTCATTGGCTAACTATACATTAAATAAATAATTAATCAACGATAATATATACATTATTTGAATTTTCCTGAAAATCTTCGGCTATTCGAGAATACCTCTTATATTTCAACAAGTTCACGAATGATAACCGACCCGTGACGCGGTCGAAACAGGCCCGTGACAGCCGGATATCCGGGTATTTCCCGGCGCTCGGCGAATCAGGAGAGCCGAGGAAAGACGCGGCCTCACCGCCTATTTCGGCCGCCGCTTTGGCGATTGCGTTTTCCGGCGTTTCAATCAGCGCCAGGGACATGCTAGCTTCGCGCGGCCGACGCGCCGCGATGCCCGGATTCGCGGCGTTTGAGCCTCGCCTGTCGCCGCGCGCCGTCTCAGCCGGACGGCGAAATAGCGCTATAAATGAAGGAGTTAGAAGGTGCTCGGATTATCAACAAGCGGCTTGATCGACAAATTCGCCAATCGCCTGAGCGGCATGGATTCCTGCTTCACGCTGAAGATGCCTGACGGCTCGGAGCGCCTCATGGGCTCGGGCGAGCCCAAATTTGAGATCGCCCTCAACAACAAGCGCGCCGTAAAGGCGATCGGCTCGCTCGACGAAGGCAATATCGGCGAGGCCTATCTGCAGGGCGATTTCGACATTAACGGCGACCTGCTGGAGATGTTCTCCCTGCGCGGCTCGATGGACGACCGCCACCCCCTGGTGACGGCATGGCGCTTTATCCAGCCGCTATTGTTCGGCCAGGTCTATACCAACCGCGCGGCGATCTCGTCGCATTATGATGTCGATCCGAAAATGTTCCTCAGTTTTCTCGACAAGAAAATGCCGGCCTATACCCAGGGCGTCTATGAGAGCGACGATGAGACCTTGTCCACAGCTACCGAGCGCAAGTTCGAATACACGGTCGAAATGTGCGAGCTCGGCCCGCGCAAGCGGGTGCTCGAAATCGGCCCCGGCTGGGGCGCCTTCGCGCGCCATGCCCTGCGCGAGGGCGTCGATTTCACCGGCGTCACCAACTCGCCCACTTCGCAAACCTATCTCAATGAATTTCTCGGCGAGTTCGCCGATCATTTCCAAATCGATTTCGTCGATATTCTGGCCTACCAGCCGAAGGAAAAATTCGACGCCATCGTCATCATGGGCGTCATCGAACATCTGCCCAATTACCTGGCGGTGCTGAAAAAATTCGAAAGCGTGCTCAAGCCGGGCGGGCTGGTTTTTGTCGATGCCAGCGCCGCGCGCACGAAATACGAGCTCTCCACATTCATGGTGCGCCATATCTATCCGGGCAACCATTCGTTTTTCGTGCTCCATGATTTCATGGAAAAGCTCAACCGCACGCCGTTCGAGATTTTGGAAGTGATGAGCGACAGGCACAGCTATTTTCTGACGTTCCGCCAATGGGCGCTCAATTTGGAGGATAGCAAGGAATTCATCTGCGAAAATTTCGGCGAAGTGGAATACCGCAAATTCCGCCTCTATCTATGGGGCGCGGCCTATGAATTCATGGTCAAGAATCTGGATTGCTACCGCCTGATACTTTATCTGCCGAAGAATAGGCTCGACTGGAAACGCTAGAATCCGGCGCACTGTCATCTGAATCGGTGCTCTGCATGGTTAGGAGCGCGGCGCTGCCGAGGCTGACCAGCTGAACCGCGCGCATGCCGTCTTCCTGGACCCGAACGACCTTGCCGGCGAAGCGCACCGGCGCGCCGCCCGGCCCCTCCATGGTGCCTTCGATATGATCGTTTGCGTGGTAATCGTCCAAACCGTTGGACAGGAACCCGCCTTCCGACCAGTTGCTGGTGCGCCCTTCGCGCTCGCCCGATTTGATGCGGAGCTGGCGTTTCTTATCGAAGACGCGCTCATGTTTACGCCGGAAATCCTGCGTGAGTTTCGCTTCAACGGGTCGAATGCTCAAACTATTCTTCCTTTGCTAGCTCTTTGCCGGCGCTGCCGGCGCGCGGCGGTGGATGCCCAACCTAGCCATATTGCATAGAAAGAATTAATAAGCCGTGAAACTTTAGCAATTTTATTCATCATATGTATAAAAAGGCCGTAATACACCACTTCTTATGTTGGTATGGTATTGTTTTATATTCATTATAAGATATTTAACGATAATACGGATGGCCGCCGAATCCCGGTGAATTTATATACGAGGCAAAATCCGCGATCAAAGCGCCGCGAAAGGGGCTAATACCAGCGGGCATTAAATGAGACTCATTTAGGGGATTCCCAAGCGGTCAAAAGT
>CAJXFT010000269.1 GCA_913053235.1 uncultured Alphaproteobacteria bacterium | reverse complement strand
GCGCCGACCGGGTGGTCATCGCGGTCGGCTCGCACTGGGCGGCGGACGGCCTCAACGGCGTCACCCATGCGGCGATCGACGGGGCCGACGCCGCGCTGCCGCAGATTTGCACGCCGGAACAGGTGATGAGCGGCAAGGATGTCGGCGACCGGGTCGTGGTGCTCGACGCCGACGGCTACTTCACCGGCGTCAGCATCGCCGAATATCTCGTCGATCAGGGCAAAGAGGTGAGCCTGGTGACGCAGCTACACGCGGTCGCGCCCTATACCGATTTCACCCTGGAGGCGCCGAATCTGCACCGCATGATCCACGAAAAGAAAATTCGCGATATCACCGGCCATTGGGCGCAGTCGATCCGGCCCGGCAACGAAACCACGGTGTCTGTCTACAGCCTCTATGGCGACGGCTACCGGCGCACCGCCGAGCCGAGGACGGGCGAATTGCCGCGCCGCGCCAATGAACATATGGAAGAGTTGACCTGCGATACGGTGGTGCTGGTGACGGGCCGGCGGTCGAACCAGACCTTGTTCAATGAACTGAAAGGGCGGCGCGCGGAATGGGCGGCGGAAGACATCGACAATATCTTCCATACCGGCGATTGCTACGCCCCGCGCATGATCGCCGACGCCGTCTTCGACGGCCATCGCCTGGCGCGCGAGTTTGATTCCGACAATCCGCAATACGCCCTGCCATGGATAAGAGAGCGCCAGCTTTGGGGTCAGGAGACCTATCCCAAGCTGCCCGGCAATGGCGCCTGATCCGATAATCCAAAAACCCGCATAGGGAGATAAGAATATGAGCGAGCGAAACTCCGCCTTGGCGGCGCATCACATAGCCCTCGGTTCCGCGCTTGAGGAATGGAACGGCATGGGCGCGCCCATGACCTACAATACCGACCCCTGTGACGAGCACGATACGGTGCGCACCGCCGCCGGCCTGTTCGATGTCTCCGGCCTGAAGAAACTGCATGTGCGCGGTAGCGATTCACTCGCCGTCGTCGATCATCTCATCACTCGCAATATGGCGGCGATCCCTATCGGGCGCTCGGCTTACGGCGCGGTGTTGAACGATGATGGCGGGATTTGCGATGACGCCATTATTTTCACCATGGCGGAAAACCACTATCTCGTCGTGCATGGCTCTGGCGAATGCCGCGAGCGCCTCGAAGAATCGGCCGCCGGCAAGGATGTCAGCGTCGAATTCGACGACGATCTGCACAATATTTCCCTGCAGGGGCCCGCCGCCACCGATTTTCTCGATCAATACACACCTATCGACCTGCCGGCCGTGAAATATTTCCACCAGCAGAACACCACCCTGTTCGACCGCCCGGTGTTGATTTCGCGCACCGGCTTCTCCGGCGAGCGCGGCTTCGAACTGTTCGCCACGGCCGAGAATATCGTGCCGCTATGGGAAGCGATCGTCGAAAACGGCGCCGGCCAAGGCATCAAGCCCTGCTCCTTTAGCGGCCTCGACAAGGCTCGCGTCGAAGCGGCGCTGCTGTTCTATCCCTACGACATGACGGCGGAGAACACGCCCTGGGAAGTCGAATTCGGCTGGGCGGTATCGCGCAAGAAAGGCGATTTCCGCGGAAAAGAGGCGGTGTTCGCGCGCGAAGGCAAGGACAAGATCAAGTTTATCGGCATCGAGGCCGATCATGGCGACGCCGTCGATGGTGGCGCCGAGCTGCTGGTGGGGGGGCGCAAGGTGGGCACGGTCAACAGCCCGGCCTGGTCGCACCGCATGAACAAATCGCTGGCGCTCTGCCATGTCGAGCCGGCGGCGGCAGCGCCAGGCACCGTTTTCGAGCTTAAGGGGGAGAATGTCAGCTGCAGCGCGACGGCCGTGCGCATTCCCTTTTACGATCCGGACAAGACCCGTACGCATGCTTGAACCGGTGGCGCACGGGCTTGGTTTTTCGGGCGGTTTTGATAGGTTCGACCGATGAACGCACAGGCTTATTTCAAGGTCGAGGGGCTGCACAAGAATTTCGGCGGCTTGACGGCGGTCAACGAGCTCACTTTCGCGGTCGAGAAAGGCGCCATTCACGGCTTGATCGGCCCCAACGGCGCCGGAAAAACGACGATCTTCAACGTCATCAGCGGCTTCTACAAACCGAGCGCCGGCAAGGTCCTCTATGAAGGCGAATCCATCGGCGGCTTGCAGCCGCATCAGGTCGCCGCCAAGGGGCTGGTCCGCACCTTTCAGGAGACCACGCTTTTTCAGGAATTCACCACATTCGAAAACGCCTTGATGGGGCGCTACCTGCATACCGAGGCGAGCATGGTATCGGCTTTGTTCGGCACCCAGCGCAAGAGCGAGCGCGCCAATGAAGAAAAGACGATGGAGGTGCTGGAATTTCTCGGCCTCGCCGAGCGCAAGGATGAGCTCGCCCTGAATTTGCCGCACGGCCTGCAGCGCGCGCTCGGCATCGCCGTGGCGCTGACCGCCGAGCCCAACCTGTTGCTCCTCGATGAGCCCTTTGCCGGCATGAACCCGGAAGAGACGCGCCACATGATGGATCTGATCCGAAAAGTTCGCGAAAGTGGCATCACCATTCTGCTGGTCGAGCATGACATGCAGGCGGTGATGGGCCTTTGCGAACGCATCACGGTGGTGAATTTCGGCCGCCTGCTGACCGAAGGCACGCCGGACGAAATCAAGCGCAACAAGGATGTCATCGAAGCCTATTTGGGAACCGATCTAAATGCTGCTTGAAGTGAAGGGCGTCAACGTCCACTACCAAAAGGTCGAAGCGGTCACCGATATTTCGATTCAAATCGAGGATGGCCAGATCGTCACCCTGATCGGCGCCAATGGGGCCGGTAAAAGCACGACCTTGCGCACCATCTCCGGCCTCAAGCGCGCCTCCTCGGGCGGCGTCTGGTTCGACGGCGTGCGCATCGACCGTCTGGCGCCGGAGAAAATCGTGCGTATGGGAATCGCCCATGTGCCGGAAGGGCGCCAGGTCTTTCCCGACCTCAGCGTCAACGAGAATCTCATTACCGGCGCCTTCCTGCGCCGCGACAAGGACGGTATCGCGCGCGATCTGGAAGAAGTGCATGAGCATTTTCCGATCCTGAAGGAACGCCGCAATCAGCGTGCCAAGACGCTGAGCGGCGGCGAGCAGCAGATGCTCGCCATGGGCCGCGCCATGATGTCGAACCCGCGCTTAATTCTGATGGACGAGCCGTCGCTTGGTCTCTCGCCGGTGATGGTGCAGGAGGTCGCAAAAATCATCCGCGAGATCAATGCCAAGGGCGTGCCGGTAGTCCTCGTCGAGCAAAATGCCGAGTTGGCGCTCACTCTCGCCAGCTACGGCTATGTGCTCGAGACCGGGCGCATCGCGCTCGAAGGCAAGGCGGAGGACCTGCACGAAAACGAACATGTCCGCCATGCCTATCTCGGCGCCTGAGAGCCCACTGCCGCCCTGTTTGCTGATCGACTGTCTTTGGGAATATTTCGCCGAAGAAGCCGGCACCTGCCTGGAAAACGGCGAGGAGGATACCGCGCTGTGGCGCACCGGCGCGGCTCTCAGCGAAGCCTTCGCCGAGACCGACCCGCGCCGCGCCGCCAGCCTTCATTGCCTGGCGGTGATCGCGCGCGACGCGGGCGACATGGCCGCGACCGAGGCGCTTTACCATCAAGCCATCGCCGCCTGGGAACGCGCTCCCGAATGGGTCTCTGAAATGCATATCGAGTTCGTCGCGCGCAGCGCCTCGATGCATATCCGCCTCGAGATGAAGCGTTCGGAAGAGCTGCGCGCCCTCAAGCGCAGCATCAACACCACCATGGCGGAAGGCGGGCTGGCGGCGGCGCTGAACAATCTGGCCGAGCTTTTGCACGCCAATGGGCGCGCCGATGAAGCCGAGCCGCTTTACGTTCGCGCGCGCGAGATGCGGGCGAAATCACTCAGCCACCGCGAAGCCGGGGTTGCGGTCATTTGCGATAATTTAGCCGATCTTCTGGAAGCGGATGGGCGGCGCGAAGAAGCGGTGGAGCCGCGCGGAAAAGCGCGTGAGATCGATGCCGAGCCGCACCGCGCCGGCGCCGAATATTTTCGCCAGCAGCGCTGGAACAAGATGACGGATATCCGAAAATTAACCGCCGCGGTCTATCTCGCCCCGCCGTGCCGGCGGTTCATTCCCGCTTTGTGACGCCGCCCACTTCGCGGCTCGACAGCCACTTCACCCCTTGCATTAACTTGTCAGGCAGG
>CAJXFT010000268.1 GCA_913053235.1 uncultured Alphaproteobacteria bacterium | reverse complement strand
GCTATTGCATCGGCGGCGGCCTCGGCGTGGCGCTCAGCTGCGATATGCGCATCGCCAGCGACGGCTCGCGCTTCGCCATTCCCGCCGCCAAGCTCGGCCTCGGCTATCGCGTCTCCTCGCTGCAACCGCTGATCGCCCTGATCGGCCCCGCCTTCGCCAAGGAAATCATCATCACGGCGCGCCAGTTCGATAGCGCCGAAGCCCTCGCCATGGGCTTGATCAACCGCGCCGTCGGCGAGGATGCGCTGGCGAGCTATGTTGGCGATTATTGCCGGCGCATCGCCGAAAACGCACCGCTCACCATGTCAGCGGCCAAGCGCACGGTCGATGAGGTGGTTCGCGCGCGTAGCGATCTCGACCGCGAACTATGCGAACGCCTGGTCGAGGAATGTTTTTCGAGCGCCGATTATGTCGAAGGCCGGCGCGCCTTCATGGAAAAACGCAAACCCCGCTTTGAGGGCAACTAATACCAAGTAACGGAGACAATGATGATCGTCGAACAAGTCTGGACCGCCAACGCTTACCGCAACTTCAACTATCTCATCGCCTGCCCGGAAAGCGGCGAGGCGCTGGCCATCGATCCGCTCGACCACCGCAAATGCCTGGCCGCCGCCAAAGACAAAGGCTGGAATATCACCCAGGTTCTCAACACCCATGAGCATGGCGACCATATCGGCGGCAACCAACAGGTTATCGACGCCACCGGCGCCAAGCTGCTCGCCCATGCCAAGGCCAAGAACAGCATTCCCGGGATCGACCAGGGCCTGGACGCCGGCGACGTCGTCAAGGTGGGAAGCACGATCGAACTCGAATGCCTCGATACGCCGGGCCATACCATGAGCCATATATGCCTGCTTTCGCACGGCGATACGCCGGCGCTCATTTGCGGCGATACCCTGTTCAACGCCGGCGTCGGCAATTGCCATTCGGGCGATCCGGCGGAGCTCTATCAGACCTTCGCCGGCCAATTGGCGAAACTGCCGGACGAGACACTTGTCTATCCCGGCCATGACTACTTCGCCGGCAATCTCGGATTCACCCTCGACCGCGAGCCCGACAACGAGGCCGCCAAGGCGCTGTTCGCCGATATCGCCAATCAGAACCCGGAAGACCCGCTGGTCTCGACCCTGGCACTGGAGAAGCAGGTCAACACCTTCTTCCGCCTGCACAACCCGACTGTCATAGCGCGCCTGCGCGAAGCCTTCCCCGACCTGGAGGACGAACCCGACGCCAAGACGGTGTTCCTCGCGCTCCGGGAATTGCGCAATAGCTGGTAGGCGGCGTCACGCCTGGTCGAACAAAGCCTGCGCCGCAAAGGTAGAAAAATCGATGTTGGCGCCGCAGATGACGACGCCGACGCGCAATCGGATTGCGGACACTCGCCGGCTATCGATCAGAAATCGATGGTCAAGTCACGACCGAACGAAATGTCCGCGGCCCGGCACGCGTCCTTCAGGATGCGGCGGACATCCGTCGCGGAGTAGTTCGTGCCCACCCACCAGCCCGGTCGAAACTCTTCAGTATACCGGCGGTTTAAGTCATCTCGGCCGGGATGGATGGCCTCGCGCCTTTGCGAAACGTGGCGCCGGGTACGTCCTTCCGACGCGGATAGCCGAGACAGGAATTTACCGTCCGTATTGGCCAGTCGATTCAGGATGCCGGCGAGTATTTCCCTCAATGAATTTGCCGCAATGGTCTCGCCGTCCAACGTTGCCCGATAGCGGCCCGGCTTGCCCCGCTCAGGCGGCGCGGCGGTCGGTTTGGCCGGTCGTGTTTCCGATGTCTCGGGATCTGTTTCGGCAAGACGCTTCAACACACCGTCCAATTTTTCATCGGCGTTGAGCCGACAAGCGAAAAGCCTTGCCACCGTTTCCTGGCGAAGCGGCACGAGCATCATGTCGTTGTCCATTATGTCTCTTTCCTCATCCTAGCGCCGGCGTCGAAGCGCCTTCTTCAAATGCTTTGCACGTGCGTGGTAGCAGGTCACGACGACCCCGTCGCTGATCGCCACCTTGCATCCGCGCAGCCGCTCCAACGCCTGAATATCATGCTTGCGGCGCTCGATTTCGCGGGCCGCGTCCTTGTCGCTGAGCAAGATCGAAGCCCCGTCGATTTGCGTTCCGCAAGCCAGGAGCAGATCGATGTCCCGTTCGCGGATGCCCCTCTGCTGCATCCGCCGGCCCGCATGGTTCGAGTATGCGATCCCGTCCATCGCCTTGCTCCCTAATCCTGCTTGCGCGAGGCTTCGGCGTCGTTCCGACCGCCGGACGTTGAGCCGCTTTCGAGCGTGATGTTCGGCTCGAAAGCGGCACGCTTCTTTTTATCGATCCGGTTGTCGAGATCCTCAAGATAGTCGATGTATTCTTTGTTCTCCGTCCGATCCAGCATCGCACTGATCACATCGCGCGCTTCCTCAAGCAACGGGAACGCCTTGGGCGAACCGGCAAGCATTCGGGCGGTCTCTACGTTCGGGATGTCGCGGGCGACAATGCCGCCGATGGAAACGCCCGTCTCATCGGTTTCAAACCGAACCAGCTGAAAGGTTTCACCGTCCCGCACGATCTTCAGTTCGTGCGTATCCCGGCGGAGCCGATTGACTTCGGCTTGCAGCTCGATCATCACGACCAGCAGGCTATAGGCGACCTTCGCTGTCCGAGGCACGCGGTCAGCTTTGAGCCATCCGGTCAGCGTGGATTCGCCGATACCCAGAAATTCGCAAAAATACTTTCGCAGCGGCGCGAACGGGCCGTATTCTTCAAGTTCCTCGACGAGGGTATCCGCGTCCAACGCACTGTCGCAAAATTCGCCGATTTCTCGCGGCCTGAGTTCGAGAAGCGCATCCAAATCCATATGATCTTCGAGTTGACGCATATCCGTTATCCCCGAGTTCTGATTCAATGGGTATATGCGCCGTTCACTTTCGAATATCAAGGTATAACCGATAATTATTTCATATTTTATGATTTAGGCGGCGCGACAGGCCTGAATACGAACTCAAGAATTGTTGGAGTTCGGAATTCGCGGGGAGGCGGGCGAGGAAAGCCTTTCCCATCGATTGATCCTCGTCGGCAATCCTGTGTCGGCCTATCCTCACCGCAGCGCGAGGTAGTCATCGACCGAGAAGCCGGCGTCGCGCAGGATTCGAACGGCAAGACCGCGACCAATGTCCATGCCCGTATGGACCGGGACGGTGACCGATATCCCGCGGCCGGCATGAAACAACGTCAGGTGACTGCCCGATTGTCGCTGCTCGGTGAAACCCCGCGACTTAAGAAACCGCACAAGCTTGCGCGCCGTGACCTGCGGCATGCGGGCCATCAGGGTATCCCGACGGTCAGCTCCTCGACATGAACGAGGCGGTCATTTTGCGGCACCGGGGCGGCACGTTCGAGTAATGCCGATAGATGCAGTTCGATCGCCTCACGGATGTTGCGCTTTGCCTCCTCGACGGTGCGGCCATTGCTGAAGCAACCCGGCAAGGTTGGACTGTAGGCGAGATAGCCCTCGTCCTCCGGCTCCTTTTCGATCACGATCTGGAACGAGTAGAACTTCATCGATCACCCTCGGTCGGAATTGGCGTCCCTGATCCCGCCTCGCCAGTAGCATTGCCATAGCCGGCGACACGGCACCTCGCTCTCACCACAGGTATAAGTCCGAATGCGGCAAGATTCCACAGTCTACCACTATATTTGGCGCGCCTGCATGAGGCATTCCCCGACCTGCCGCCGGAGCCCGACAGAAAAACGGTGTTCCTCAAGCTGAGGGAATTGCGCAATAGCTGGTAGGCGGCGTCACGCCTATTCGAACAAAGCCTGCGCCGCGAAAGTAGAAAAATCTATATTGGCGCCGCAGACGATGACGCCGACGCGTTTGCCCTGAAGGCGCTCGCGTAGCGGGCCGGTGAGGGCCGCGGTCGCGGCGGCGCCGGCGGGCTCGACCGCAAGCTTCATTTCCGCGAACAGCAATCCCATGGCGCGGCGCAGCGCCTCATCGTCGACGAGGACGATATCGTCGACATTCTGTTGGCACAACGCGAAGGAATAGGGCAAGGCGTAGGGCGCGCCGAGGCTGTCGGCGATGGTGCGCACCTTGTCGATGGTTTGCGGCGTACCGGCTTTGAGGCTGCGCGACATGCTGTCGGCGCCTTCGGGCTCGACGCCATAGATGCGGCAGGCCGGCTGCACCAGCTTGAAGGCGCTGGCGGTGCCGGCGGCCAGCCCGCCGCCG